>NZ_QWGO01000001.1:0-358931 GCF_003435535.1 Desulfotomaculum sp. OF05-3
ACCTTGTATTTTTTGAGCTGACCGGAGAAGTTCTCCATCTGCGGAAACCATTTTTTCAGCAGGGAGAGGGCTTCCTCTTTTTTCTTTCCGGCGTTGAACGGGGTAATATCGCCCAGCGTGGCTTCAATGGCTCTTGCCTGTTTGGAGAGATTGACCGCCTGCTTGAACAGACGGGTGGGGATATGCTTCCTGCCTGTCTTGCTGGCACTTTCCCCACGCTCCAAGTCGGGATATTTCTCCACCATATAAGCGTGAAAATCGTCCTGCCATTTTGTCAGGTTTGCCCGGTTGCCGATAATCTCCTTTGCACACAAGCGGTTGTCCTCTGTCAGAGGGACAAAGACCAAATGCAGGTGGGGTGTTTTCTCGTCCATGTGTACCACGGCCGACACGATATTTTCCCTGCCTACCCGCCCGATGAGGAAGTCTGCCGCCCTCTGGAAAAACGCTTGTATCTCCTTTGGCGACTTCTTCTTGAAAAACTCTGGGCTGGCGGTAATGAGCGTATCGACAAACCGGGTGCTGTCTTTCCTTGTACGGCAACCGGCCTGTTCGATACGGTTTTGAATAAAATGATAGTACCTGCCCTCCGGCTTGACGATATGGAAGTTGTATTTGCTCCGGCTGGTGTCAATGTCGGGGTTGCTGGCGTATTGCTCTTTCTGCCGTTCGTGATGGGCTTCCAGCGGCCTTGCCGGGTTGCCCTTGTGTTTCTCAAACCGCAAAATTGCGTGTTGTGCCATTCTGCTCCTTTCCCCATTCCGTTCCTTTCCGGGACTTTTCCACAGGAAAATCCCGCAGAAAATATCTCAGATAGGATAGGAATGGATAAGATATAAATAAAATCGTTTTAATCTCTGTATTTCTATATACCGTCCGGTTTTCGTACTCCAAGAGGGTTGATTTTCGTACTTGTCAAGTGCGGTTTTCAGTCCTCCGGCGTTCCATAACCGGATTTCTTGAAGTCGGTGTTTGGAACCGCTTCGTAGGATTTTGGGTAAATGCAGTTGGGTTTTCCACAGCCCTGCTTCTGGATCTCCACCAGTCCAGCATATTGCAGTTCCCGCAGAGTGTTGACTGCTTTCTGCCGCCCGCAGTGGAGCAGCTCCACCACCTCATTGATGGGATAGTAGAGGTAAATGCGCCCATATTCGTCCGCCCAGCCGTTTTTCCGGGACAGGTCTGTCCGGCGCAGGATAAAGGCATACAGTACCTTTGCTTCGTTGGACAGTGGCGTGAATGTGGGGGCTTCAAAAAGGAAATTGGGAAGCCGGGTAAAGCTGACCGCCTTTTCCGGCTGATGGATATAAATAGTGTTTGTCATATCGTGTTTTGTGGACGGTTAGAAGCCCGTTTCCGGGGGCAGACGGTAGTTTCTATTGCCTGCCCCTGTTCTGTGCTTGCGAAGCCTTGTAAATCAAGGACTTTTCAGCCCCTAACTGTCCACACAAGACCTCCTTTTCCGTTCACTTTCTGTTTTCTGCCGCCTGTGAACTCTGGCGGCACAGCCGGGGCAGTATTTTGCCCGGTTGGATTTAGGGACGAACACACCGCCGCAGACCGCACAGCGTTTCAAGTCCTTATCCCGGAAAATCTCCGCTTCCAGCGTCCCGTCCAGCGGCAAGACCGCCCAGCGGAACCACTTACAGCAGACCGAGAAAGAAACCGTCTGCGGACAGGTGCAGGTGTCCCCATCGTCAAGGAACATACAGTTCCCGTCCTCATAACAGCAGCACTCCCGGCGTATCAGGCTGTTTGCCTGTTTCCGCTGCGCCGGCGTCATACGGTAGAGGGAGCCGTCCGGTTTGCGCTCTATGGGCGGCAGTCGTTTATATGGGTTCTCTCTCATGTGTTCCCTCCATTTTTCTGTTGCCGTTCTCCCCAAAAAGGCTTCCTGCCCCATTCCTGCGGCGTGTTCCCAACAGGGGCCCCCACAAAGTCGTTGGACTTTGTGGGGAGAGGAGCCACAGCGGAGCGAGTGAGCTTTCGCCATTTGGCGGAAGCGAATGATACGCAGCTTGTGGCGACGAGGCACGCTCCCCGGACTTCGGGACATTTTGTCCCGAAGTGGCTCGTAGCGGTGCTTCCCCTGCCGGGGTATTCCTTTTCGGACGGTCATTCATTTTTCAAGGTGCGGCTCATCGATGAACTAAGATAAGTCTACACCTAAATGACCGCCCGCCCCGTATATCCATAAAGTCGGAAATCAGCCCGGAAAACTTTCTATTTCCACGCTCTCGGAATTGTGGTAGAATAGAAATAATGAGTGATAAATAGGAGATAGGAAAGCCTTTATAAATGGATATTTGAAAAGATATATTCATTTTCACGATGGAAAAATGGAGGAGGCACAATGAACTTTAACGAAGCAATGCAAATACTTGGAAACAAGTTGCAAGGAAAGTACGGACATTTAGGCTTTAAGTATAAAAAATCTGACAAAACACTTACGAGGCACAGTAAAAATTTCACCTATATGATTGCGTTTTCCTCATTCGGCGGGAACACAAAGGATAGCATAAGTATAGAGGTTTGCTATATAATCAACACTCGTCCATACGACCCTTATGGTTATGCCAAACCAGACCTCAACACACAACCGCTGTTTTACAGTTTAAGAGACAATGAAATATATCTTGACATAGGAAATGAAGAAAAAATTGATAATACCTTTGAGATTGTTTGTCAGTGGATGGATAAATTACTGATTCCAAAAATGAATGAGCTTTGTGCTACCGAGTAAAATGAGCAGTTGACAATATCAGTGAATTATCTGCGAGAAAATTAGAAATATTTTTGACTATCAAGCAGACAAGGAGGGGGAGCATGGAACTATCCATACAAGAACGATTGAAAGACCTGCGTGTGGAGCGTGGGCTGACGCTGGAGCAGCTTGAGGAACAGGTAAATCTCTCCAAGTCTGCACTGGGCAGTTATGAAGCAAAGGACTTCAAGGACATCAGCCACTATGCCATTATCAAGCTGGCGAAGTTTTACGGCGTGACTGCCGATTATCTGCTGGGGCTGTCCCAAACAAGAAATCACCCAAACGCCGATCTTGCAGACCTGCGCTTGAGTGATGATATGATTGAACTATTGAAAAGTGGGCGGGTGGATACTTCCCTCTTGTGTGAGCTGGCGGTACACCCGGATTTCCCCCGGCTAATGGCTGACCTTGAAATCTATGTGAACGGAACGGCAGTCAAGCAGGTACAGAGCGCAAATGCCATTGTGGATATTATGAGCGCAACCATTATGAAGCAGCACAATCCCGGCTTGTCCGACCCGCAGTTAAGGCAGCTTGTCGCCGCCCATATTGACGATGACAGCTTTTGCCGCTATGTGATACAGCAAGACATAAACAAGATAGCCCTTGACCTGCGGGAAGCCCATAAGGACGATTTTTTCAGCGTTCCGGAGGACAATCCGCTGGAGGATTTCTTGCAGACCGCCGAGGAAACTGCCAGTCCAGACAGCGACCCGGAGCAAGCGGCTTTGGCGTTTATCTGTAAGCGGCTCAAGCTGAATTTGAAAAAGCTGTCCGAGGAAGAAAAGAAGTGGCTGAAAAAGATTGCACAGAAGTCGGACTTGCTGAAAAATCCGAACCCACAGCGGGGGAGAAAATAGAGAACGAGAAATTGGAGGGAGTAAAGGTGCAGGAGGCAATTATAAAATTGAAACTTCTCGGTCAAATGCCAGACGCAGTGAAAGATGACCCTACAGTAGAAACCATCAACATGTATGACGAATTGCTCTCCAATGTAAAAACGCCATTGACAAGAGAAGAAGTAGGCGTATTGATTGACATTTTCCCCGAAGGTGGAATGTATGGAGTAGAGTGGGATTTGCTAAAATTGGTAGAGTCTTATTTGATAGAAGCGCCATCAAGTGAAGAGTATCGAAAATTGATTACTGCTTGTCCAAGTGAAGAATGGCGAGAAACTATGCAAGCCCGTTTAGATAATTGGAAAAACAACAAACAATAACTTGTTGGGGAGATAGCAAAGCCAGTCGAGCCAGTCAACGGTCAAGATGAACGGCGCATTTCATGCGCCGCCGTTGACAGCCCCGCCCGTCTTTGCTAATGGGCAATCAAGGCGGGAAAGCCCTAAAATGGCTTCCCGCCCATTTCTAAGAACTGATAAGTCAGATTTGCTGAAAAATCCAAATCCACAGCGGGGACGGAAGTAGAGAACAATAAATAAGAATTTACAGGAGGAAAATCAATGGAGAACTTGATTAAGTTTTTAGAAGATAAGATAACGGATAAAATGTCTGTGGAAGAAATAGTTGATGTTTTTGAGCAGATGTGCAGCACACCGCTTGAAGAAGATATGGTTTTATTTGAAACCGGAACATTTACTGCTTTTTCAAAAGAACCATTTTTTCAAATTTCATTAGTTCGACAGTTTTCAAATGATGATGAAGAGTTTTATCAAATCCATGTAGTCATCTTGTATAAGCCAACCGCTGAAAATAAAATTTTCAGCGAAACAACATGGGACGAAGATTTAGACGAAAATATATTTGACTATATCAGAAAATCAGCGTCGTTTGCTTATGCAAGAAATCATGAATACATCGAGATAAAAATATATATGGACGAAACTTAACTTCTCATTTATCAGGGAGATAGCAAAGCCCTAAAATGGCTTCCCCGCCCATTCCAATTTTGAGAGAAAAATCTGTTTGCTTTTTGTGAGTGTGTCCACAAGTTCGGGACATTTTGTCCCGAAGTCCGGCGTGGGACGAGGAACGGGGGCTTTCATATACGCCCTGTCTGCTGACGAAACCAGCCCTGCGCTTGCGGCTCCACGACACGCAATCACAGCCCTGTTTTCCTGCTGCTTCAAATGCCCTTGCCCGACCCGGCGGCAACCTCATTTTCGCAGCAACGCCGACAGAGCGTATAACACACTACACTTTGCAAGCAAAGTCGTGTGCCAAGGGGTAAGCCCCTTTGGAAACCCCAGACAACAAAACAGGCTGAATGTCTCGCACTTCCCCGGTGCTTGATATTCAGCCTTTATTTGTTGTCAGCAGCCCCCGTTTCGTGGTCTGCGTGTAGTTCCTTGTAAACTGACCTAACAGATTTTGTAAATAACTTCCATATGTTTTTCTGCTAAATTGTCGCAAATTTCGTCACAATTGCGACCTTTCTGCCATCTAAAACCGCAGCAGATTCTTATTCATCCCGGCAGGATCGTCCGCGGCTTCCACCGCCGTCTCCGGCATAATGATCCCCTTCCCCGCAAGCTCCATCAGCGAGTGGTCCATGGTCACGGATCCATCCTTCGCTCCCGAGAGCAGGAACGATGACATCTGCGGGGTCTTGCCGTCACGGATCAGGTTTTTGATCGGCGGAGTGATCATCATCAGTTCGCAGGCCGCTACCCGCCCATGCCCGTTCGCACAGGGAACAAGCTGCTGGGACAGCACCGCCTTTAATGTCATGGATAACTGCATCCTGATCTGGGGCTGTTTGTTCTCCGGAAAGACACCAACGATGCGGTCAATGCTGTCCACCGCGGAATTTGTATGGATCGTGGAAAAAACGAGATGACCTGTCTCTGCAGCCGCCAACGCCGTCTCGATCGTCTCCGGGGTACGCATCTCACCGATCAGGATCACATCCGGATCTTCCCGGAGCGCCGCGTAGAGTCCCTTCTCATAATCCTCCACATCGGTGCCGACCTCCCGCTGGTTGATGATCGCGCGCTTCGGCGTGTAGACATATTCGATGGGATCCTCCAGCGTAATAATATGAAGCGGCCGCTTCCGGTTGATCTCCTCCAGGATCGCTGCCAGCGTCGTGGATTTTCCGCTTCCGGTCTCCCCGGTCACAAGAACGATCCCTTTATTCCACCTTGAAAACTGCCGCACCGCCGGCGGAAGTCCCAGATCATCGAGCTGTGGGATGCTGCTGCTCAAAAGCCGGAGTGCCGCCGACAATGAGCCCTGCTGGCGGAACAGGTTGATACGGATCCGGCGTCCCGCGATGGCAGCACTGAGATCCAGCTGCCCTCTATGAAGGATCTCCGATACATCTTCCCCCGCCAGCTGGCGCCCGTATTCCTCACAGTCCTCATGGGTCAGAGTCTCCTCCGTCAGATTCGTGATAAGACCGTCGATCCTGCATTTCGGCGGAAGTCCCGCGATCAGGTGGACATCCGAAGCACCCTTCTCCGAGGCGATGGTGATCAGTTCCTCTATTCTGTACATATCGTTTCCTTTCATAATGCCTTTACAGCGTCATCAGCGTCCGGATCACCTCATCCACGGTGGTGATACCCTTATCCACCAGCTTCCTGGCATGTTCTGCCATAGTCACATAACCACTCGCCTCTCTCGCGGCTTCCATAAACCGTTTCCGGTCCGCCCCGTCAAGAATGCATCTGCGGAGTTCTTCCTGAACCATCATAACCTCGAATACACCGATCCTTCCACGGTATCCGGAACGGAAGCACTGGTCACAGCCGGCGCCGTGCCAGTAGATCTTTCCCGGGACATCCGGAACTCCGGCAAGCTCCAGGGACTTCTCCGACGGCACGGTCTCCTGCTTGCAGCTCGGGCAGATTCTTCTGAGAAGCCGCTGGGAGATCACACCGCGGAGTCCTGCCGCGATCAGATACGGAGGAACTCCCATATCTCTCAGGCGGTCAATGGCGGAGATCGCGTCCTCCGTGTGGACCGTGGTAATCACAAGATGTCCTGTCATCGCCGCGCGCATGGCGATCTCCGCAGTCTCACCGTCACGGATCTCACCGACGCAGATGATATCCGGGTCCTGACGCAGGATCGAGCGGAGTCCCGACGCAAAAGTCAGACCTACCTTCTCATTGATCTGCACCTGGGTCGCCCCGTCAATGTGATACTCCACCGGATCTTCCAGTGTGATCAGGTTCGTGCGGTCGGAAAGGAGTTCCCGGATCAGAGTGTACATTGTGGAAGATTTACCGGATCCGGTCGGTCCCACGATCATGATCACTCCGGAGGTCAGACCGAGAAGCTTATCGATCTTCGCGTCCTCCGATGCCGGAATCCCAATTCCACGCCGGTTTAATGTCTCCTCATTTCTTCTCAGGATTCGGATCACGACCTTTTCGCCGTGGATCGTCGGAAGCGTGGAGGTACGCATGTCCAACTCTGTCCCCTTCATCGGAAGGACCGCCCGGCCATCCTGTGGGATCCTTTTCTCCACAATATCCAGCTTCGCCATGATCTTCAGGCGGGAAACCACGGAATCCTTTAATTCCTGCGGGATCGTCATGATCCGGTGCAGCTGCCCGTCGATACGCATGCGGATCACCATATTGTCCTCCGTCGGCTCGAAATGGATATCTGAGGCATTCTCCGAAACCGCGCGCTCAATAATGGAATTTACGAGCCGGATCATCGGCGTTTTATTTTCCTGGATCTCCTGCTGCCTCTGAGGCTCAGTCTCCCGGGTCGCCGCCGTCTCCGCCCGGATATCCTCCATGGCGCGGGCAGCGCCCTCATTTCCGTATAAAACATTGATGGCACGTCTCACCGCCGGTTCCGACGCGATCATCGGCACGATCCTCTTTTTTGAGGTGCGCTTTGCCTCCTCGATCGCCATGAAGTTCAATGGATCCGCCATCGCCAGAAAGAGCTGATCCCTGGAAACACGGACCGGAACCACATTCATCTTTTTCGCCAGGTTCTTTGGTACATATCTGGACATTTCCGGCGTGATATCCACCTTCGAGAGATCGATATATTCGATGCCAAGCTGGATCCGCAGTGTATCGATCAGCTGTTTTTCCGTTATATAGTTATGTTTGACCAGAGTCGTTCCCAGTCGTTCTTTTTCCTGTGCCTGATATTTTAATGCCTCGCCGAGCTGCTCCTCCGTGATCAGCCCAGCCTCAAGAAGCATATCCCCTAAACGTTTTGTATGCATAATTTGTCACCTCTGCAAGGATTCGGTCATATCTGACTGCCAATTTTCTGAACAGACATGTTCTTTTGTATTGTACCATAGGGAAACGTTCTTTTGTAATTTTTCTGGCGAACGTCTGATTTTTATCTTCCAGCCTTTTTGTTTAAGCGAAAAAAGCAGTCATCCGGTGCAGGTTCATGCCTGCATCAGATGACCGTTTTTTCAAACATTTGATCAATATTCCATTGATCCTACCGGATATCAGCTCCAAGACGGAACTTCAGGTTTCCGAGGATCTTCTTTACGAATCTCTCGATATCCTTCGGATCAAGTGCCTTGTCCTCCGGGACAAAGGTGATCTTAAATGCCATACTCTTCTTACCCTTTCCGAGCTGCTCGCCGCGGTAGATATCGAAGAGCTCTGCGTCACCGACCTGCTTGCATGCCTTCTTGATCTCATTGATCAGGCTGCCGCAGCTTACATCCTCGTCAACGACCATAGCCAGGTCACGGGTAACCGTGTCATACTCGGAGATCGGTTTGTAGCGCAGACCTTCCGGCATATGGGAAGCAAGTGCCGCGAAGTCGATCTCACCGAGATAGATCTGGTTGTTTGCCTTGCTGTCTTTCGGGAGCTTTAACTCACCCGCAACGCTGTTTGCAAGCTTACCGAAGGAACCGACACGCTCGCCATCACAGAGAATGTATGCGGAGATTCCCGGATGAAGATACGGAACATCCTCTGCCCTCTCGTAGTCGAAGCTTACGCCGAAGGAAGCTGCAAGCTCTTCCATGGTTCCTTTGACGGTAAAGAAGTCTTCTTCCTCACCGAATGCCGCGAATCCCACATGCGGAATCTCATTCGGAAGTTCTGTAAGCGGAAGTGCCTTCGGATAGTACACGTTCGCGTACTCAAAGAAACGTCCTGCCGTGTTGCCCTTCTTCACATTCTCAACAACGGTATTCAGCATGGACGGAGCCAGGGTTGTTCTCATGATGGAAAGGTTTGTGGTGATCGGGTTTAACAGGCGGATCACGTTGCGCTCCTTCGCGTCCTCAGCGATATGAAGCGCGTCAAGGTCAGCGTCAGAGTAGAATGCCAGAGTGGATACCTCGAAATAGCCCTGGGATACCATCACCTGTTTTAATTTTGTTCTTCTCTTCTGTGCCGGGTTTAATCCACCGTTTGTAACTGCGGAATCCTTTAAGAAGGTCGGAACGATGTGCTCGTAACCGTATTCACGGATCACTTCCTCCGCGAGATCCGGCTCACCAACCTCGATATCCTCACGGTAGCGCGGTGCTGTCACAGTAAGAACATCACCGTCGCGCTCTACCTCGAAGCAGAGTCTGCGGAGAATGTCAAGAACATTCTCTGCCGGAACCTCGATGCCGAGGATCTTGTTGATGCCACTCAATGTCGCGGTAAATTTCTTACCTTCTCTCGGTGCGCCTGCGCTCACATCGAATGCGCTGGCTGTGATCTCGCCGCAACCGAGTTCTTCGATCAGGTGAAGGGCACGTGCCATACCGATCTCTACGGTATACTCAGCGATACCTTTCTCGTAGTGGCTGGACGCATCGGTGTTCTGTCCGAGGCTTCTCGCTGTCTTACGGATGTTGTCACGCATGAATTTTGCCGACTCAAAGAGAAGCTGCGTGGTGTTCTCTGTGATCTCACTGTTCATGCCGCCCATGATACCCGCAAGGGCTACCGGTTTGCTGCCGTCGCAGATCACGAGATTGTTCTCGTTTAACTTGAACTCTTTTCCGTCCAGAGTCTGGATCATCTCGCCGTTCTCCGCGCGGCGGACGATGATCTGGCTGCTCTCTAAGGTGCTCATATCGAAAGCATGCATCGGCTGTCCGATCTCAAGCATCACGTAGTTTGTGATATCGACCACATTGCTGATGCTCCTTAAGCCGCAGAGTGCTAACTGGCGGCGCATCCATCTCGGGGACTGGCCCGGAGTGATGTTTCTGACACCATGACCTAAGTAGCGCGGGCAGAGATCCTGTGCCTCTACTTTGATGTCAAGGTTTTCATATTTATAATCGCTCTCTTTGTAGTCGAGAGCCGGCATTTTAAGCGGTTTGTCTAAGACTGCGGCAACCTCTCTCGCGATTCCTAAAACAGACTGGCAGTCCGCACGGTTCGCTGTTACAGAGATGTCGAAGATATAGTCGTCTAAGCCAACGACTTTCGCGATATCTGTTCCCGGGACGGTGTCCTTCGGAAGGTCTAAGAGACCGTAGACCTCAGAACCTGGATACAGGTCCTCGTTTAAGCCCAGCTCTTCACCGGAGCAGAGCATACCGTTGGACTCGATGCCACGCATCGGTTTTGCCTTGATCCTGATGCCGCCCGGAAGTGTGGAATTGTCGAGGGCTGCCGGTGTGTGCATTCCTGCATACACATTCGGGGCGCCTGTGACGATCTGGATATCGTTTCCATACTCGCCGCAGTCTACTTTACATGTGCAAAGATGCGTTCCCTCCACCGGGGTACATTCTTTTACAACACCGACAACGACACGGTCGATCTCAGCGGAGAGATCGATCAGTTCCTCTACCTCGAATCCGCAGCCGAAAAGCTTATCCTCTAACTCCTGGGCTGTCACGTCAATGTCAACATATTCTTTCAGCCAACTAAATGGTACTTTCATGATCTTCTCCCTCCCCTATTAGCCTTTGAACTGCTTCAGGAAACGAAGATCATTCTCATAAAGCAGGTTGATGTTGTTGATACCGTATTTTAACATGGCGATACGCTCGATACCGATACCGAAGGCGAGACCGGAATACTCATTCGGGTCGATGCCGCAGTTTTCAAGCACCTTGTGGTGTACGATACCGCCGCCGAGGACCTCGATCCAGCCGGTGTGTTTGCAGAGCGGGCAGCCTTTTCCTCCGCACTCGAAGCAGCTTACATCGACCTCAACGCTCGGCTCCGTGAACGGGAAATAGCTCGGACGGAGACGTGTCTTAACTTCGCTTCCGAAGATCGCCTGTACGAACTTGTCCAGCATACCCTGAAGGTCGCAGAGTGTGATCTTCTTATCCACAACAAGACCTTCCATCTGATGGAACATCGGGGAGTGGGTCGCGTCGCTGTCGGAACGGAATACACGTCCCGGTGCCAGCATCTTGATCGGCGGCTTCTTCGCGTCCATGACACGGATCTGTCCCGGGCTTGTGTGGGTACGGAGCAAGATATCTTCCGCTACATAGAAGGTATCCTGCATATCTCTTGCCGGATGGTTCTTTGCAACGTTTAATCTTGTAAAGTTATGGTCGTCATCCTCGATCTCCGGGCCGTCGTAGATCTCGAAGCCCATTCCGGCGAAGACATCGATCATCTCGTTCTCTGTGACGGTGAGAGGATGAAGTCCTCCTGCCGGGCGCATCTTTGCCGGCATGGTGATGTCGACCTGCTCGCTCTTGTTGCGGGCTGCAAGCTCCAGCTCATCCATCTTATTTTTCATTTCCTGGTAGCGTGCTTCTACCTGATTCTTAAATTCGTTGATCGTCTTACCAACGTTCGGGCGCTCCTCCTTCGGAACGCTTCCAAGACCTTTCATCAGGTCCGCAATGCTGCCTTTCTTTCCAAGGAAGTTCTGCCAGAACTCACCAAGCTGTTCCTTGGACTCTACACTGCCGAGAGCGGCTTCCATCTGCTCTTTCAGTGCCTTGATCTTCTCTTCCATAGTCCACCTCATTCTTTCGGTATGGTTTGGTTATCTATCAGTGCGGCGGTCAGGCTTTTCTGCATGGCCATATCTTCTTGTTTTCGCTTTCACGAAAACAAGAAGCACGGGGCGTTCCCCGTATGATGATTTTTCCTGAAAAAGGCTTATGCAAGCGAGCTTGCAACACCTTTCTCAGGAAAAATCATCGCATGGCTGAGTTGTTAACATGAAAAAAGCCCCGTCCCGCGCTATGGGACGAAGCTGACTCTCCGTGGTACCACCCAGATTCCGCATGATTTATATGCGGCACTCTAACGTCTGTAACGGGACTTCCCGTCCTGCACTACTGGAATTTCTTTCGCACAGGCTGCTCAAGAGTGAATTTACAAAAGTTTCCTTCGGAAGGTCTTTCAGCCGGTGAACCTTCTCTCTGTCATACCGGAATTTCCTTGTACTGTCTCTGTCATTGCGTTTTACACATTGACGATGGTAGCACAATCCGTAATATTTGTCAAGTGGCGGGCAGTCTGTCGGGATGGATCCATGTTTTAACCGTTACTGTTTACGCCTTGCGCAAACAGTAACTGATTTTGCCGATGCTTCGCATTCCAAATCGGCAAAATCCACTACCACCACTGTACTGTACGGAATTTTCAGTTCAGAAAATTCCTACCCGTGTACAGTAACTTTTAACCTTCCTTATTAATTTTCCGTTTATATCTGTGAATTTATTTCGAAACATTGCCCGCATTTCTTGACACAATTCCCGTTTTATGGCATTATCACCTTGTGGCAGCAAATTATCTGCATATTATCTTTTATTTCATCCATTCGCATTCGCAATATGCAGGTCTTTTCGAGACAACACCTGTCAAAAAGGAGGAATTTCTATGGATTTTCTGACACTGACCATCGGTAAACAGAAAAACATCGCTCTGATCGCCCATGACAGTAAGAAGCATGAGATGATCGAATGGTGCGAGGCAAATAAAGAGATCTTAAAGGGACATTTCCTGTGCGGCACAGGAACTACCGCGAGAATGATCACCGAAGCCACCGGTCTCCCGGTAAAGGGCTATAACAGCGGTCCTCTCGGCGGTGACCAGCAGATCGGCGCGAAGATCGTGGAGGGGCGCATCGACTTCGTTGTTTTCTTCTCCGATCCCCTGACTGCCCAGCCCCACGATCCGGACGTGAAGGCGCTTCTTCGTATCGCCCAGGTCTACGACATCCCGATCGCAAACAATAAGGCAACGGCAGATTTCATGATCTCCTCCCCGCTTGTGAACGAGACATATGACCACCGGGTCATTAATTTCCATGAGGCGATCGCGGACAGGGCGAAGACGCTGTAAGATTATTGATTTCAACCAGGCGGCACAGATATCAGAAAAAGCAGAAAAACATTCAATGTGGATGTTCTTCTGCTTTTCTTGCTTGCCAGTATTTAAATATACACAGATCTAAGAAATAATTCTATATTTGTAACTGTTCAGTACCTTCACAGTTACATGCAAAAATCCATTCCAAATCGGCTACGCCGATGGGATTTTTGCCTTTTAGCCTAGGTTTTCTTACGGTCAGCGCAGCAAGTGCGCAGACCTACTGAACAGTTACCTATATTTTTCTTATTTTTAAACCTCTAAACCATCAAGTGAGCTCTCCGCTGTTGATCACTGCTTCCAGTTCTTTCAGCCGGCTCTCCCCGTACACTTTCAGTCCATACCCGGCAAGCAGGGCCGCAGTCTTTCCCATTCCCTCGCGGAGTTTATGGGAAAAGGTTCCGTCATAGATGCCGTTTGAGCCGCATGACGGGCTTCTTTCTTTTAAAATCGCGATGGTGCAGTCATATTTTTTCGCCTCCCGGAGCGCGAAGTCGGCGCCGAGGAGGAATTCTGCCGTGACGTCCTCGCCTTCCGTGTTCATGACCGCCTCGTCCGGCATATGGATCTCGGAGGCTGCCCGCGGGGTCGGAAGTCCGCCCGCCTGTTCCGGGCAGACCAGATGGAACTTTGCCTTTCCTTCCATTTTTTTCATAAAATCGAGCACATCCTGATTGCGGTTGTTCGAGCCGTCCCACTTGCAGTTTTCGCCGATGAGACAGGCACTGATCAATATCTGAAGCATAATTCTCCCTCTTTCAATGCACGCCGGACAGAGTTCCAGGCTCCTGCATCAACACATTCTGTTGCTCAAATGGCAGGAATCATCACACAGGTTTCTTATTTCTCTCAATCCGGCTGTATGATAAAAGCAGGATCGTCCCACACTTTTTCATGCGGAAGCGGTCCTGCTTTCTTTCTATCTTTTCATAAGATCACGCTGCGTCTTCGTGATCCTATCTTCGTAGGTTTCCGCGCAGATGGTGATCAATGATTACATCTGGCTCTTCTTGCTGATCATTGCTCTCTTTCTGAGGGTCGGATCAAGGATCTTCTTTCTGATACGAAGGCTTGTCGGTGTGATCTCAAGAAGCTCGTCCGTATCGATGAAATCCAGACACTGCTCCAGGCTCATAATCTTCGGCGGAACAAGCTTTAATGCCTCGTCGGCGCTGGAGGAACGTGTATTTGTTAACTTCTTTGTCTTGCAGACGTTGATCTCGATATCCTCCGCCTTCGGGCTCTGTCCGACGATCATACCGGAGTAAACCTTTACGCCCGGTCCGATGAACAGGGTACCTCTCTCCTGGGCGTTGAACAGACCATAGGTGATGGACTCACCGGCCTCGAACGCGATCAGGGAGCCTGTCTTTCTGTAGCTTAACTCACCCTTGAACGGAGCGTATCCGTCAAAGCTTGTGTTCAGGATACCGTTACCCTTTGTATCTGTCATGAACTCACCGCGGTAACCGATGAGACCTCTGGACGGGATGGAGAACTCAAGTCTTGTGTAACCGCCGTTTGTCGGACTCATCCCCTGAAGTTCACCCTTTCTGCTTGTAAGCTTCTGGATGACAGCTCCGGTAAACTCATCCGGAACATCAACGTAAGCGAGCTCCATCGGCTCTAACTTTCTGTTTCTCTCGTCGTATTTGTAGATAACCTCTGCCTTGCTGACAGCGAACTCAAAGCCCTCACGGCGCATGTTCTCGATCAGGACGGACAGATGAAGCTCACCACGGCCGGATACCTTGAAGCAGTCTGCGGACTCTGTCTCTTCTACACGAAGGCTGACATCCGTGTTTAACTCACGGAACAGACGGTCGCGGAGGTGACGGGAAGTAATGAACTTACCTTCCTGACCTGCCAGCGGACTGTCATTTACCATGAAGTTCATGGAGATCGTCGGCTCGGAGATCTTCTGGAACGGAATCGCCTCCGGCTTCTCCGGGGAGCAGAGGGTATCACCGATATGGATATCCGGGATACCGGAGATCGCTACGATCTCACCGATGGTCGCGTTCTGTACTTCGACTCTCTTTAAGCCATCGAATACATAGAGCTTACCGATCTTAACCTTCTTCATCTTATCCGGATCATGATGGTTTACGATCACGCAGTCCTGATTTAACTTTAAGGAACCGCTGTCGATCTTACCGATACCGATACGGCCTACGAACTCGTTGTAGTCGATGGTGCTGATAAGGACCTGGGTCTCAGCCTCCGGATCACCTTCCGGCTCCGGGATATAGTTGATAATGGTCTCGAATAACGGGCTCATATCCACTTCAGGATCATCTAATTCTTTCTTTGCGAAGCCTGCACGGGCAGACGCGTAAACGAACGGGCAGTCAAGCTGCTCATCAGATGCGTCGAGATCCATGAATAATTCAAGAGTCTCGTCGATCACTGCTTCCGGTCTTGCCTCCGGGCGGTCGATCTTATTGATGCAGACGATAACTCTTAAGTCAAGGTCAAGTGCTTTCTGGAGAACGAACTTCGTCTGCGGCATCGGTCCCTCGAATGCGTCGACAACAAGGACAACACCGTCTACCATCTTAAGGACACGCTCAACCTCGCCGCCAAAGTCCGCATGACCTGGGGTGTCGATGATGTTGATCTTCACACCCTTGTAGAATACGGCTGTATTCTTGGAGAGGATGGTGATTCCTCTTTCTCTCTCGATGTCATTGGAGTCCATGACACGCTCTTCTACTTCCTGGTTTGCACGGAATACGCCGCTCTGCTTTAATAACTGGTCTACCAGGGTCGTTTTACCATGGTCAACGTGGGCGATGATCGCAATATTTCTGATATCTTCGCGTTTGATCTTCATAATCAATCCTCTTTCTTCATCTATAACTGTCCTCTCACCGATCATTTCCCGACCCGTTTTGCACAGTCATCTTACATTGTATACACTACATTTCCTAATTTTTGCATTACCGACTCAAAATTATAGCATTCATGAAATCAAAATGCAATATATAATCTTTCAAAATTCGGGGCAGATCTGCCTTTTCTGTGTGTTTTTTTCTGTCCAATCGGCAGTTAGTTTTCTCTCACCCATTCGAAATGTCAGAACCCCCGTTTATACTGGCTTGCTGCGGCATTCAAGGATCAGCCTGATATCCCCTTCAAGACATAACTTCTGTATGTGCAGACTGATGCCCCGGCCGGCAGTTAAAACAGAATCACTTCCTTATTAAGTGTGCCGTACCACACCTCATCGCCCTTCCCGATCTTCGCGCCGCCGCTGGTCCCCTCGGTGATCTTCTTTTCCAGGCCATCGTACTCTGCCACCGGGACGAGAACGGAAAACTCCA
Source organism: Desulfotomaculum sp. OF05-3 (assembly GCF_003435535.1). Lineage (NCBI taxonomy): Bacteria > Bacillati > Bacillota > Clostridia > Eubacteriales > Desulfotomaculaceae > Desulfotomaculum > Desulfotomaculum sp. OF05-3. Next base: position 16,301 of record NZ_QWGO01000001.1, read on the forward strand.
CCTTATCCGTGTACACGCTGTCTAACACCGTCATGTTTTCCTGTCCCAAAATGTACTGGATCTTTCCGACACCTGTGTAGTCCGTCACGATCTTCATCTCAAAGGCGCGCTTCTTCTCGACGATCTCGGAAGCCGCAAGTCCCTCCTTCACAGCGCCGGAATAAGCCCGCACAAGACCGCCTGTTCCAAGCAGGGTCCCGCCGAAATATCTCGTCACGACGACACAGACGTTGTGGACATCCTCGCCTAAAAGCACGTCAAGCATCGGCCGTCCCGCCGTCTGGGCCGGTTCCCCGTCATCGCTGCATCTTGTGAGCTCGTGGTTCATGCCGATGGTAAAGGCCTGGCAGTTGTGGCGGGCGTCCCAGTATTTCTTTTTGATCTCGGCGATAAACGCCGCTGCCTCCTCCTCGGACTCCACCGATTTCAGGTTCGCGATAAAGCGGGATTTCTTCACTTCGATCTCCGCTGTGCCGCCTTTGTATAAAATTTTCACGCTGTCAAGAGCCATATCTTCTCTCCTTCATATCCCGTCCAAACCTGCTGTCCGTCCCGTATATTTTTCCGTTATTTCCGGTTTCCGGGCAGAACCGGACAGGCAACCCTCATAATTCCGCATTGCGGAAAGATATCCCTGTCATTCATATTTTTGTCATGTCTTTGACGATTCCGACCACAAAATGTAATTTTTCCTTCATATTTTCCCACTTTGCGGTCAAAAATATCATAATACAAACCAAACTTTTCCACAATAACTATTTATAAATGAATGAAACTTTGCTATAATTAGGGAATGATAAAGGAGGCATCCTGAATGAATTATGGAAAAAACGAGGTGGAAAAGACACTCCGCAAGACAAATTCCAGATCACAGAAGATCACCTCACATCTGGTGCTTCTTCTCACAAAGATCATCCTGATCCTGGTTCTGTTTGCAGCGGTGCTTGGAATCAGCTTCGGCTACGGAATCTTCAAGGGCGTTATCGACGCGGCCCCGGAGATCGATGTAGCGAGCATCGAGCCAAGCGGTTATGCCACCATGGTCTATGACAGTAAGGGAAACCTCACGGAAACGCTCGTAAAATCAGGAGCAAACCGTCTTGAGGCATCCTACGAGGAACTTCCCCAGTGCCTGATCGACGCCTTCGTCGCGATCGAGGATTCCAGGTTCTGGTCCCACAAAGGCGTTGATGTCCGTTCCATGGTCCGTGCGGCCGTCGGAATCATTACCGGTGACTCCAGTGCCGGCGGCGGAAGTACCCTGACCCAGCAGCTCATTAAAAACAATATCTTTGAAGGCGGCAATGAGGATACCTTCGGGGAGAAGCTTGAGCGAAAGATCCAGGAGCAGTATCTGGCGATCCAGTTAGAGAAGATCATGGATAAAAAAATCATCCTCAAAAACTACTTAAACACCATCAACCTCGGAAACAACACTCTGGGCGTAAAGGCGGCGGCTCTCCGTTACTTTGATAAGGATGTTTCGGACCTTACACTCTCCGAAGTGACCGTCATCGCCGGAATCACCCAGAACCCGTCGAGATTCAACCCGCTCTCCGAGAACGGAAGAAAACGCAACGAAGAAAAGCGCCGCGTGATCCTCCAGTACATGTACGAGCAGGGAAAGATCACGAAGGAAGAGCAGGAGGAGGCTCTTGCCGATGACGTTTACTCCCGGATCAAAAATGTGGATATCGTCACAAAAGAGACCCAGACGCCGTACTCCTACTTTACCGACGAGCTGATCGATCAGGTATTAAAAGCCCTGCAGGACAAGAAAGGCTACACGGAGACGCAGGCCTACAATCTCCTCTTCTCCGGCGGTCTTGAGATCCACACCACCCAGGATCCGGATATCCAGTCCGTGGTGGATGAAGAGATCAGCAGACCGGAAAACTACGACGTTGTCTACTACTCGATCGACTACCGTCTGTCGATCCAGCATGCCGACCAGACAACGACGAACTATTCCGATGAAACATTAAAAACATATTTCCGCAAGGAACTCGGTGAGACAAACTTCGACGGTCTCTTCTCCTCAAAGGAGAAGGCGGATGAGGCCATCGCGAAATACAAGGCTGCAGTGACAAAAGACGGGGATACGGTTCTCGGCGAATCTGTCCACTATGTACTTCAGCCTCAGGCGTCCTTCGTCCTCATCGACCAGTCCAGCGGCTATGTGAAGGCGCTCAGCGGCGGCCGCGGCCAGAAAGAGGTCAGCCGTTCCTTAAACCGTGCCACAAACACCCTGCGCCAGCCTGGTTCCACCTTCAAGGTCATCACATCCTTCGCCCCGGCGATCGATACCTGCGGCGCTACCCTGGGAAGTGTCTACTACGACGGCCCGTACACCATGGGCACAAAGACGTTCCGGAACTGGTACAGCAGCAAGGGCTACATGGGCTACAGCACGATCCGTGACGGTATCGTCTACTCCATGAACATTGTTGCCGTCCGCTGCATGATCGAGACTGTGACACCGCAGCTCGGCGTGGAATACGCGAGAAACTTAGGGATCACTTCCTTAACAGATACGGACTACAACGCTTCCACCGCTCTCGGCGGTATCACAAAGGGCGTTTCAAACCTGGAGCTCACCAATGCCTTTGCGGCCATCGCAAACGGCGGTATCTACACGAAACCGGTGTTCTTCACCCAGATCCTGGACCACAACGGAAAAGTGCTTCTGGAAAATGCGCCGGAGACAAAGCGTGTACTTAAGGACTCCACCGCATTCCTTCTCACGGACGCGATGTCCCAGTCCATGGAAAGCAGCCGCATGTTCGCGTCCTCCGGAGTCAGCTTGAACTCCACAAGTGCCGTGGCAAATATTCCGGGAATGTCCAACGCCGGTAAGTCCGGTACCACAACAAACAATAACGATATCTGGTTTGTCGGATTTACCCCGTACTACACGGCGGGAATCTGGTCCGGATGTGACGATAACCAGAAGATCTCAGCCATCGGAAGCAGTACTTCCTACCACAAGAAGATCTGGAAAGCGATCATGACAAAGATCCATGAGGGGCTTGCGGACACCGGTTTCCCGGTTCCGTCCTCCGTCACAACTGCCCAGATCTGCCGGAAATCCGGAAAGCTTGCGATCCCCGGTGTCTGCGAGAATGATCCAAGAGGAAACGCCGTTTACACCGAGTACTTCGCAAAGGGAACTGTTCCAACAGAGGTCTGCGACCATCATGTACAGCTGACCGTGTGCAGCGAGTCCGGCGGACTTGCAACGGAATACTGCCCGGAGAAGAATACAAGGACCTTCATGGTGATTCCGGACGGCGAATCCGGCGGAACAGATGATTCTAAGTACCGTTCTCCGGGAACCTGCACGATCCACAGCTCGACCTCCGTTGTTCTTCCGAGCGAAGAAGACACTGAGAACTTGGGTTCCACAAAGGACGAGACTGTTCCGGAAACCGTTCCGGAGACCACAAAAGCAGCGCCGAAATCGCCGCTTGACCAGGTATATATTCCTGTGGGACCTGGATATAACTAATCCTAAGTAAAGCAATACGCCGGATAGATTGAGTTCTATCTGGCGTATTGTTATAGAATTTTAGTAACTGTTCAGTAGGTCTGCGCACTTGCTGCGCTGACCGTAAGAAAACCTAGGCTAAAAGGCAAAAATCCCATCGGCGTAGCCGATTTGGAATGGATTTTTGCATGTAACTGTGAAGGTACTGAACAGTTACGAATTTTATAAGATTCCGGACACTGCCTGCGGCGAATTTATAGTCGATAAAATTCTCTGTTGATTCGCAAATAGTAATAAGCTGCAAAGCACCGCTCAGAAAGTTATACTGCTGAAAAATCCCCCAGCTTTAATACCGGGGGACTCTCTCTATTTACATCATGGCTTTTGTAAATACGACCTTTATTCCGCTTTTCTTTTCTTCATCTCTTCGATCATCACCGGAAGGATCTTTGTGACATCCCCGACGATTCCCGCATCTGCCACATCAAAGATGGACGCATCCTCATCCTTGTTGATGGCTACGATATAACCGGAACCGATCATGCCGGATACATGCTGGGTGGCACCGGAGATTCCGCATGCGATGTAGAGCTTCGGAGCGACGATCTTGCCGGACTGCCCGACCTGGTGGGCTCTGGATACCCAGCCTTCCTCGATTGCGGGTCTGGTGGCTCCCACAACGCCTCCCATGACCTCCGCGAGCTCTTCCACAAGGGCAAAGTTCTCCTTGCTGCCCATTCCTCTTCCGCCGGATACGATGATCTGTGCTTCCTCGAGGTTTACGGTCTCTGCGATCTCTTTTACTGTCTCAACGACCTTTGTGCGGACTGTGTCTGCGGAGGCGTCCTCAGCGATGACTTCGCCGGTTCTGCTCTCGTCTAAATTTTTTGCGAAGGAACCGGAACGTACGGTCGCAACATGCGGAAGGTTCTCTCCCATCTTCATGTCATTCAGTACATTTCCGTTGTAAGAAAGGGATGTGTAAACGCCGTCTGCAGTGATCCCTGTCACATCTGTCACACAGCCGGACTCAAAGACTGCGGAGACTGCCGGGGCGATCATCTTTCCCTCCGGGGTTCCTGCCATATAGACTGCCTTCGGCTGATATTTCTCCGCAAGTTTTACGAGGATCTGTGCCTTCTCCTCAGCCGGAAGTCCTTCCTCACCTGCCACGAGGACCTTGGAAGCTCCTGCTGTGATCACGGTCTTTGTATCAGTGTCCTTTCCAAATACAACAGCGATCACTTCCTCGCCGTTTGCCTTTGCAAGCTCTGCGGCCTTGCTGACTGTCTCAAGTGCTGCACCGACCGGTGCACCGTCTGCGCTCTGGGCGTAGACCATGATATTCTTTCCATCTGTATATTTCATCGTCTCAATTTCCTTCCATGCTTAATTCCGGCTGACATTCACGTTTTGTGCGGGCCAAAGCCGGTTCTGCCGATCCAGCATTCATCAGATTGCTTTTGCTTCGCTCATCATGGCGAGCGCCTGGCTTACCGCCTCCGCCGGATCTTCTGCCTTGATCTTCACACCTGCGGCTCTCTTTGCCGGTGCGTAGACCCTGAGGACCTCGACCTGTGCAGCTCCTGCCTCTTCTGCGGCGAGCTCCTCGATCGGTTTCTTTCTCGCTGCCATCTTGCTCTTGATCGTCGGATAGCGCGGGTCATACTCCGGCTTATTGACAGCCACAACGCACGGAAGCCCTGACTCGATCATGCAGTAACCTTCCTCCGTCTCCTGCTTTACTGTCACTTTTCCCTCTCCTGCTGTGATATCAACGACATCTGCTGTTACCGGAGCGGAAAGCTCCTTCGCCAGGATCGTTCCCACCTGTCCGGAAGCGAAATCTGTGGTCTCTTTGCCGCAGAACACGATGTCAAATTTCTTTCCTGTCCTCTCCTCGATGGCTTCCTTCGCAGCCTTCAGTTCCTTTGCGATGATCTCCGGATCAGCGCTCTGGTAAGCGTCATTTGCCGCAAGGTACGCGTAGTCAGCGCCCACTGCCAGGCAGTTCTTTAAGGAGTTCTTAACGCTCTCATCGCCGATGGAAAGAACGGTCACCTCTCCTCCTGCCGCCTCTTTTAAGCGGACTGCCATCTCCAGCGCATATGTATCAAATGCGTTTACTACCGGTGTCACACCGTCAAGAGCCGGTGCCCCTGTCTTCGGATCCAGGGAGATCTCAACGGAATCGTCCGGAACCTGTTTTACACATACTAAAATTTCCATGTCTTCCTCCAAAATTCGTCCGGTTCCGGCAGAACCAGTTCTTCACGGATACTGCCGGACCGGTGTAATATCTCGAAATTTTGCGGCTTTCACAGCCGTTTCTCCGCCATTCATTTGCCTTTACGCGCAAATTGCTTTTACTTTCCTATCACGTTGTTTGCCACAACAATTCTCTGTACCTCATTGGTTCCCTCAAAGATCTGGAAGATCTTCGCATCTCTAAGAAGCTTCTCGACCGGGTACTCTCTGCTGTAGCCGTAACCGCCGAACATCTGGATCGCCTCAGAAGCAACCTCCATTGCGATATCGGACGCATAGCATTTCGCGATAGCGGATTCCTTCGTGTACGGAAGTCCCATATCCATCTTTGTTAAAGCATGGGCAACCATCTGACGGGCCGTCTCTGTCTTGATCTCCATGTCGGCTACCTTGAACTGTAATGCCTGGTTCTTGATGATCGGTTTGCCGAACTGGATCCTCTCCTTGCCGTATGCGACTGCCTCGTTGATGCCTCTCTGGGCGATACCTGTGGCAACGCAGCCCATCCATGCGCGGGCCTGGTCGAGAGTCTTCATGGCGATTCCGAAGCCCTTTCCTTCCTCTCCGATGAGGTTCGCTGCCGGAATTCTGCAGTCCTCGAATACAACGTCACAGGTATTGGAGGTACGGATACCCATCTTGTTCTCCTCATGTCCTGTGGAGAGACCCGGAGTTCCGGCATCTACCAGGAACATGGAGATTCCCTTTACCCCTTTGGATTTATCGGTCATGGCTGTCACGCAGTAGAAGGAAGCAACACCGCCGTTCGTGATGAAGCATTTTCTGCCGTTTAATACATACTCATCTCCGTCTTTCACCGCTGTGGTCTTGCCTGCGCTGGCATCGGAGCCTGCGCCCGGCTCTGTCAGACAGAATGCACCGAAGCCTCCGTCGAGGATCAGATCGCAGACATGCTGCTTCTGCTCGTCGCTGCCCGCGATGAGAACCGGCTTCATGCCGAGACCGCTGGCGGAGATCGTTGTGGCGAAGCCTGCGTCCGCGATTGCCATCTGCTCGATAAGGGCAGCTACATCCACACGGGAAAGGCCCGGGCCGCCGAACTCTTCCGGAACCTCGAGAGCCTGATAGCCCTGCTCGACCGCTTTATCATAAATTGCCTTCGGCCATTCGCCGGAAACATCGTATTCCTTGCACTGCTCTGCAACTTCTTTGTCACAGAAATTTTTAACGTCCTGCAGGAGATCCTGCGCCTCTTCAGAAATTAAGTATGCCATAATGAAATTCCTTTGCTGCTATGTCTTCTGCGGCCGCCCTGGAAAATATGCGGGCTTGCCGGACAGCAGCTTTCCTTTCTTTTTTATTTGCGCCGGCCGGTTCACGGGGGAGATTGCCGGCCGGCAGACAGTGTCAATAAATATATTGGTGTACGGCAGCCGTCTCACGGGGAGGAAAAGGACTGCTGCCGGGGCTAAACAGAATACTTTACGCCTCTTCCTTCGGATCATAGCAGATCTTGCCCGGGTTTAAGATCATCTTCGGGTCGAAGGTCTCCTTGATGCCGCGCATCAGGCGCATGTTCACCGGACCTGCGAACTCTGCAAGATAGCCTTTCTTTCCAAAGCCGATTCCGTGCTCACCGGAGATCAGACCGCCCAGCTCTGCTGCCTTCCTGTAGATGTCTGCCATGAACTCGGAAACCTGTTTCTTGAATGTCTCCTCATCCATGTCGTTCGCGCATGTATAGATATGTAAGTTTCCATCGCCTGCATGTCCGAAGCTCTTGACCTCGAAGTCATATTTCTCGGACGCTCCCTTGACGTATGTCAGATATTTCGCGATCTGGTTGACCGGAACGACGACGTCGCACTCATCGAGAAGCTTTGTCTCCGCCTCGATGGCCTCAAGGAAGGAGCTTCTCGCTGCCCATGCGTCTTTCTTCTTCGCCGGGGTATCAGCAACGAGAACATCCACAGCGCCCGCGTCGAGAACAACCTCAGCCGCCTGCTCTGTGAGTTCCTCCAGCTGTTCCATGTTGTCGCCGTCGAATGTCACAAGAAGGTAAGCGCCGATGTCAACACCCTCGACCTGCTTCGGGAATACGCTCTTTCCAAGGTAGCGCTCGGAAGCGAGAACGATCTCTTTCTCCATGAATTCCAGTGCCTGCGGCTGGAAGTGGTTCATGAAGAATTTCGGAACCGTCGCAATACAGTCTTCCAGGTTCTCATACGGGATGATCAGGCTGATGGTCTCTTTCGGTGCCGGGATGAGCTTTAAGGTGAGCTCTGTGATGATACCTAAGGTTCCCTCGGAACCGATCATTAAGTTTAACAGGCTGTAGCCGGTGCTTGTTTTTGAGACGGTAGCGCCCAGCTTTACGATCTCACCGGTCGGAAGGACAACGGTCATGGCGCGCACATAATCTCTTGTGCATCCATATTTGACGGCGCGCATGCCGCCTGCGTTCGTGGAAACATTTCCGCCGAGAGTCGCAAACTTTTCACCCGGATCCGGCGGATATAAGAGACCCTGCTTCTGTGCATCCTCAGCGAGGTCATTTAACAGAACGCCCGGCTCCACGCGGACTACGAAGTTCTCGAGATCATAGCCAAGGATCTTATTCATCTTGCTCATGTCGATCATGACCCCGCCATCTACAGCTACTGCCGCGCCGGTAAGACCGGTTCCTGCTCCTCTCGGGATCACCGGGAGGGAGTTCTCATAACAGACCTTCACGATAGCCGCGATGTCCTCTGTGGTTGTCGCCTCGATCACGACCTCCGGCGCGCCCTTTCCGTAGATCGGCATCTCGTCGTGGAAATAGTCACTGTTGATCTCTTCGCCTGCGTATACTTTTCCCGGAACGATCGCTTTGAACTGTTCCAGGATCTCAGGCGTTACCTCATTATACTTCTTTGCCATGTTTGCTTTCTCCTCTTCTCATATATTGCCGCCACCCATATGACACATGTGCGGTTTTGTGTAATGCAATTGATTCTCTTTTATATTGGTAGTACCAATTATGATATATTTTAAACACCATGCACATTTGTTTGTTTATTGCGCACAATGTTGATTGTTTTCTCTTTATTGGTAGAACCAATTCGTTCTAAAAAATAACTGCTATCAATAAGCAGTGTATTTTTTCCAATACAAGGATATCGCTGTCCCGGATTTTTGTCAAGACTTTTTGTTTTTCTTTGCGCAAATTTCGCACAGATTGTCTGATTTTTGTCAGGATTGTTAGAATTATATCATAGTCATGGTTCCCGCTCTTTTCCCTGACTCTCAAAGCACTGGCTTATCGGAATAATCAGTCGGAACTCTGCCATAATTTTTATAAGTACTGGTAAATATAGTGGAAATGCAGCTTCAGTCCCTCTCTCGCCTTCTCGATATTTCCCTCCGCGAAACCTTCTGCCAGTGTCCTGTGGGCGCGGCTTAAGAACTGCTCGCTGTGCATGCCCTCGATGATCTTTCCACGCATCTTCGGGATATACTCGTCCATGATCTTGTTGAGGGCCTTATAGTTTGCCAGCATACAGAAGTTTCCGGATGCCTCGATGAGAAGGTAGTGGATCGCCTTATCCCAGCGGACACGCTCCTCCTCCGTCTCCGCCCGCTCTAAATTGTCGAGATAGGACATCATCTTCTGGCGCTGCTCCTCCGTCGCCTGTTTCACCCCTGTCTCAATGGCCCCCCACTCCAGGGTAGAACGGAATTCCGTGATCTTATCCACGTCGATCTTCTTTAAAATATACATGAACGACAACATCTCCGCCAGAATCTCGTCAAAATTTCCGGAGACATAGTTTCCCGCACCTTGCTGGCTCTCCAGAACTCCCATGTTTTCCAGGATCCGGAGTCCCTCTCTCGCGGAATTCCGGCTGATCTCCAGCTTCTGGGCAAGTTCCCGCTCCGGGAGAAGCTTCTCACCCGCCTGGATCTCCCCGCTTCCGATTCCATGTTTTACATATTCAATGACTTTCTCGTAGGATTTCTCCATTTTTGATTCAGCAGTCCTTTCTTTTAACCAGAACTCCTGTACTTTCTACCCTGTTAGACTAATACACCGTTCAAACAGATCCAGCATCTCTCAGCAGACCGTACATTCATTCAAATAGAAAAGCACAGCCGCTGCCCCTTGAAACAGAGCTGACGTTCCATCTCCGCATCCATAACAAACTGCAGTCCGGCTGTGTTCTTAAATGTCTTTTTTGTGCGGAATCTTTTCCATAAGATTCCTGCTATTCTTCCATCGCCTTTTTGATCGCCTCAAAGAGCTCATCATACGTCTCGAACGCTGTGATTTCCGGATGATCTTTCTTGATCTGCTCCGTGCTGCGGAACAGGAATCCCGCCTTGCTCGCCTCTATCATTCCGAGATCATTGTAGCTGTCCCCGCTGGCGATCGTCTCAAAGCCGATGGACTGAAGTGCCTTCACCGTCGTATACTTGGACTTCTCGATCCGCATCTTAAATCCCGTGATCTCCCCGTCCGGAGCGACCTTCAGGGAATTGCAGAAGATCGTCGGCCAGCCAAGCTTCTTCATCAGGGGCTTCGCAAACTGCGTAAACGTATCACTGATAATGATGACCTGTCCAAGCTCACGAAGCTTATCCAGGAACTCCTTCGCGCCCGGAAGCGGATCGATCTTCTCGATGGTCTCCTGAATCTCCTTCAGCCCCAGTCCATGTTCCTTCAGGATCCCGATTCTCCAGCGCATCAGCTTATCATAATCCGGCTCGTCCCTCGTCGTCCTCTTAAGCTCCGGGATCCCGCTGGCCTCCGCAAACGCGATCCAGATCTCCGGCACTAAAACTCCCTCTAAGTCAAGGCATGTGATATACATAGCTGTTTTCTCCTCATTCCCGTGCTTTATTGTCATAATGAAAATATTATAACATTATCATCTAGAAAAATCTATAACCGCTTTACCCGCCCATAAAAATATGCTGCCCGCTGAATCTCCCAGCCAGACAGCATATCATTAAATTTATAGTCTTTTCAAAAAAATATTCCCGCCGATTATTTCGCCGTCTCTCCCTTTAAATACTCATACATCACCCGCGCCCCATCACAGATACTCGTAATCTCCGCATGCTCCGACGGATTGTGTGACACACCGCCCCGGCACGGAATAAATACCATACCGGAATCACAAATCTCCGCAAAAGACATGGCATCATGACCCGCACCGCTCGGCATTCTCCGGCTGGAGATTCCAAGCCGCTTCGCCGCCTGCTCCAGACCGTCTTCCACTGACTCACTCATACTGATCGGAGGAATGCTGTTGATTTTCTCCGCCACATACTCAACGCCGCGCTTCTTGCAGCTCTCCCGCACCGCGGCCTTAAACGCCCGCTCCATACGGTCCAGACTGTCCTGATCAATGCCACGCATGTCCACACCAAGCTCCACCCGTCCCGGGATGACATTCAGAACATTCGGATGGTTCTGAACCACGCCCACCGTCGCCACCGACTCGTACGCAGATTCCCACTTTCCGATCTTCTCCATCTCCAGAATGATCTCCGCAGCCGCACAGAGCGCGTCACTCCTCATATCCATCGGCGTAGCGCCAGAATGCTCCGCCATACCACGAAGATACACCCGATACCTCACTGGTCCCGCGATCGTCCCGACAATACCGACCTGCGTCTTACATTCCTCAAGCACCTTTCCCTGCTCAATATGTAACTCCAGATATCTCCGAAGTCCCGATATCTTCTTCGGATGAAGCGTCAACCCCCGGTGCTCAAAAATACTCTCCAAAGACTCCCCGTCCTTCGACATCAGATGTCCGATATCCTGCTTATAGACCTCATGTGTAATCAGTCCACTACCGATCGTACAGCACCCAAAATTACTGGACTCCTCACACCGGAACGCCCCGACCCGAAGCGGGATCCTGATTCCATCCTCCTTCGCCCAGCGCATCACCATAAGCCCGGCCATCACGCCAGCCACACCATCATACCGTCCACCCTCGATCACAGAATCCAGATGCGACCCGATCAGCGTATACCCGTCCTCGTCTGTATTCGTCACATAAGTATTCCCAACCTCGTCCGTAATCACAGAAGCCCCGAGCTCCCTTCCAAGCCCCTTAAAGACCTCATGCATCGCGTCCTCCGTTTCCGAATACCCCAGCCGCGTCACGCCGCCCTGCGACGTACTTCCGATATCATAAAAACTCTGAAATAACCTTTCACAATACTGAACATCCTCGATCCGACGCTCCATAACAAGTACCTCCTGAGTTCCCCTAAGTATTTTCTGATCTATCTCATCTTCATTGCATATTTACTTTATCTCTATTTCGCAACAAGAAATAATTCTGACAATACCATTATAATCCATAAGAACTCAGAATTATATGTTCTCCCAGCCAAAGTGAAACGCGCCTTTTTGTACGTACGGACAAAAACATTCTCCCTGGCATGCCAGTACACAGCGGGGGTGAGGCTTCGGGCACGGATGCGCCTGAAGCCTCACCCCCGCGTACCCCTCGTCACTCCTTCATCCGCCAAGCCAAAACTCCCATATACAACTTAAAACCATCCTCCGGCCTTTTAATATCCAACCCCGTAACCGCCTGAATCCTCCCCAGCCGATACTTCACCGTATTCCTATGCGTATGCAGCACCCCAGCCGTCTCATCCAGACTCCCCGAACACATAAAATACGTCCACAGAGTCTCTAAAAACTCCCGACTCTCCACCGGTGCCAAAATCCTCTCAAATACATCCCTTTTCCCCGCTGAAAAAAGATCCTGCAACACACAGTACATCTCAACCTTTTCATATACGCAGACACAATTCTCAGGCTGAAGCTTTCTCATGACCCTAATTGCCTTAAACGCATCACTGTATGTATCGCGAATCCCGGCGAGTCCAGTCCGGACCGGACCGATAGAACAGACAAACTTATCCGTTCCCGCATTCCACAGAGAACATATTCTCTCCTCTTCAAAAAAATCCACAAGCGTCTCCCGAAGCCTGCACTCATCCTCTCCCTCAGTCAGAATCAGATACCCCTTCTCCAACGGAACCATCACACACTCCCTGATCCCAGCAGTCTCTCTCATCCTCTCCAACAAAGTCCGCCCCAGAAACCTGATCCCCTTCCAATCCTGCTCATCCGGCACATACCGCTTTCTGAAATTGATCACCACCGCCGAAAACCAGTCATGCTCCACGTCCATCCCAAAAAGCCGTCCCCGTTCCTCCATCAGGATCTCATCACTGTAATTCTCGTAAAGAATATCCTTCACATACTTCTCCAGAATCTCCGAGTTTCCCTCCTCCTCAAAGATCAGATTCATCACATTCACAATAATATCAATATAAGCCAGCTCCCCCGGAATCTCCAAAACCGGCAGTCCCACCTCATCCGCCGCTCTCTTCACACTCTCCGCGACAGTCTTCACATACTGCCCCGTCTTCACCGCAATACAACAGCACGTATCCGCCAGATCCCGGATCAAGGCACACTGATCCTCCTCACTCTTCCGCACCGAATAAAAACTCGTGATCAGAAAATCATTTCCCTTGAGCCACCTCTTGATCTCCGGGACCTCCATCACCGTCACATGCTCCACTTTCCTAAAAAGTCCCTCTTCCCCCGCCACCACGCGGACACCCCGCATAACCGAGAGCTTCAGGACATCACTTACCTTTGCCACAAAAGTCCCTATCTCCTTTACAAATCATTACACTTTTCCATTCAAGGAACAATTGTTAATTACGTTATCTCCTAAGCGGAAATCATAACTTACGTTATAGACCCTAATACACATAACTATTTTACCACATTCTACGATTATTCTCAATCTATCCTTGCCTTAATGCCACTCCACAAGCCCCGTCATACTGTCTATCTCGTTGCCTCTCGTCTTCCTGTTCCATCACCTTACAAATAATCGTATCAATCTGCACCGAATCAGCATGTTTTTTTTACACCCTTCAAATTTAATCATCCCTATTTTTCAAATAATGTTTTTACATATAAATTCTCACCATAACAATGCCGTTTAAAAAATTCCAAATATTTTTTACTCTTCCACAAACTCCCGCGCCTTTTTGTCCCTCCGGGACAAAAACAGCCAACCCAGGCATGCCAGTGCACAGCGGGGGTGAGGCTTCGGGCACGGTCGCGCCTGATTTTGGGGGCTGGCTTCCTCTTGGCGCGCGGGAGAAACCGCCCCAAAAATCCCCCAAGCTTCCGCGCCCGAAGCCTCACCCCCGCGTACTCCTGTCACTCCTTCATCCCCGGCCTGAAGATAATCGCACCCAGATATCCAAACACCAACGCCCCACTGATCCCCACAGCACTGGCTGTAAATCCCCCTTTAAAGATTCCAAGCACTCCATCCTCTGCCATCGCCTTCACAACCCCTTTCCAAAGTGTATTTCCAAATCCAAGCAGCGGCACAGTCGCTCCTGCCCCGGCCCACTCGGCAAACGGCTCATACACTCCCAAAAATCCAAGGACACTCCCGCTGACCACTAACAGCACCATGATCCTCCCCGGCATCATCTTTGTCTTATCCATCAGGATCTGCACCAGCATGCAGATCAGACCACCCACAAGAAAAGCTCTGATATATTCCATAGCCACACTCACTCCACTTCTCATTCCTAAGATTTATATTTTCACACTCTGTATGATCCACGTCCGTCTTCCCTTAACATTTTTCCAACAGATTGTTCCTCCTTCGAAAATCCCCGGCTAAGTTCTTACAGAAAATCCGGCGTCTCCAGCACCACCCCATGCGCGATCCCCGGCACACTCTTCCCCTCATTAAAGCTCACCGTAGAAAGCAGAGCCCCCGTCGGCAGAAACAGCACCCTTTTCCACTCCCCATTCCTGATCTTCGGCAAAACAAACCCGCAAAGCACCGCCGCTGAACACCCACATCCGCTTCCCCCGGCATGGGTATCCTGCTCCTCCGGCGAAAACATCTCGATCCCGCAGTCCATATATCGGCTCTCGATCCGGTATCCTGCCTTCATAAGATAATCCAGCAGAAGTCTCCGTCCCACTGTCCCCAGATCCCCGGTGATGATCTTATCATAATGTGTCTCGTCCACCCCGAGATCCCTGAAATTTTGCAGGATCGTATCAAGCGCCGCCATCGCCATCGCAGCCCCCATATTCATGGAGTCATGAAAATCCATATCCACAATTTTTCCCGTCGTCACCGCCGTGATCTTCGCAAGCGGCGCTTCCTTCCCCCGGCAATCCCCGGAGGACACGATCACCGCTCCGCACCCAGTCACCGTCCATGTAGCCGAATACGGCCTCTGATTCCCATATTCCAACGGAAAACGGAACTGCTTCTCCGCCGAAGCGAAATGGCTGGAAGCGCCTACAAGAACATGATCCGCAAATCCACCCTCCACGCACATGGCGCCCAGCCCCAGACCTTCCCCCATGGTGGAGCATGCTCCGTAAAGCCCGAACATTGGGATCTCCAGATTTATATTTCCAAAAGAAGTGGCGATGAGCTGTGCCAGAAGATCCCCCGCAAACGAATACCTGATTTCTTCCTTCGAAAGCCCGCTCTTCTCGATCACAAGACCTGCAGTCCTGCTCTGAAGCTCACTCTCCGCCTCCTCCCAGCTTTTCTTTCCCAGCATGGGATCCAGCTCCACCCGGTCAAAAAAAACGCCAAGAGGCCCGTCTCCTTCCTTCTTTCCCACCGTCGACGCAGCCGCCATGATCAGCGGCGGATTTTCAAACACCACACTGGCACGCCCGCGCTGCTTTCTTAACGTTCCTGTTTTCTCATCCATTTTTCTATCCACTCCCATCTTTATTTTGGTCTCAATTCACCTATCAGTTACATCCATACATATCGTACTTTTTGAACAAAAACGACTCCAATCGTACTAAATAAATATACCTTAACACTCCAGTACCCGCGCAGTCATTCGCAACAGACTTCATCCTCACATAGGTACACCAAAATAAGGTCTCCATGCAAATAGAATCCCCAAAATAAACAAAAAGATGCAGGAATCCGAAGTCCACCTCGAATTTCCGCATCTTTTCCCACGACACACATTCTATAAATTTTTCACTCACATCGCCTGAAGCAGCCCCAAAATCACCGAGTACACCGCCTCATTCTTTTTCACCACAAATGCCAGCTCCTCCTTTGCCTGGTTCAGCCTGTGAAACAGCCGCCTTACACTCCGGTTCCCAGACCGCAGATATCCCGTCTCATCATAAAAATATCTCTCATCCAGCAAAACGACAAGCCGCTCCACATCCTCGCTGCTCCCGGCATTCTCCTCAAAATACCGATATCCCAGCGCCAGATACCCTTTTAAAAGCTTCTCTGCTTCCTCCTCATCATTCCCGTACCCAGCCGAGACATGGGGATACATCCGTCTCCCCTTTCCTCTGGTCAGGCGCATCATATTCTGGATAAAAACAGACAGCTCTGCGTTCGTCCGGATCCGGTTCGTCATCCGGAATGTCTGCACACCCGGCACAGATTTCCACACCATCTCAGCGCTCTCCCCCAGCTCATCCGGCGAGATCACATCCTCGCAGTCCCCGGAAAAGATCACCGGCCGCCGGCTACTGATCCCAGCCAGCAGCTCCCTCGCCCCAGGCTCAAGAAGATGTGCCTCATCCACCAGAACCGCGGAACACTCTTCCAGACCGCACTCCGCCCCAATTTCGGAATCTGGCAGATACTCCACCCGCCGGAGTCTCTCATGAAGCCGCTTCCAGTCCTTCTTGCTCTCCCCGCAGTGGATCATGCAGACCCTCTGCTTCCCGGAAAGCTTCATAGCGATATCGTAGAGCAGCAGCGTCTTTCCCGTCCCCGGAAGTCCCGTAAACCAGTACGCCCCGGTCCGCTCCGCCCGGATTTTCTTTAAGATCTGGCGTTCAATATCCCGCTGCTGGGCAGTCAGGAAATATTCCTTGTTCAGGAATCGCTCCGGCTCTGTGAGAGGCGAGATCAGATACAGTTCCGCCTGAAACAGCTCCTCCACATCGCCCTCATAGTCCTTTCCGCCATCCCTCAGATCCGCGCAAAGCTGTTCCCAGTCCGCGTCCACGATCCGGTCGTGGTTCGTAAGGCGGACAAGCCGGTTCTGGCTGCTGATATATGTATAGGACCGGATCGTCTTTCCCTGCACCGCGAGATAATATCGGTTCTGTATCAACTGTTTCCGCAGTGCCTCATCGGAGACTGCTCCGCTCTTCAGCTCCACATTCACGATCTGGTCCTCCCTGATCTGCAGAAGGTCAAACTCCTTTCCCAGTCTCGGAATCTGAAACGAGTAAAAGAACCAAAGCGCATACACCTCGTCCATATGCGTCTCCAATTCCCTCACAAAGGCCTTCATGCTGTCAAGCTCCCACTCCCGCATCTTCAAAAAGTACCCACGCCCCGACATCTGTCTCTCCAGCTTCTGGACGCAGGAAATATTCTGATTTCTTGTGAGCGTATAGATCGATACTGATTTCACGTTTTCCTCCGCTTATTCCATGCTGACGCTGTTCATATGCTACACAGCCGCCGCATCTTCTCTCTCCATTATACGTTCCTGCCGGTTCGTTTACAAGTATCTCCAGAAATACTTCACCATCCCCAGCACCCAGCTCGCAAGGATCCCGTAGAGGATCACCGGTCCCGCGATCGTAAAGATCTTGCAGCCGATCCCGAAGACATGGCCCTCCGCCTTGTACTCGATTGCCGGGGACACCACGGAATTCGCAAATCCTGTGATGGGAACCAGGGCTCCGGCTCCACCGAATTTTACGATCTTCTGGTACACATGAAACCCCGTCAGGATCACGCTGAGGCCGATGAGACTCAATGTCGTCCACGCCGCCGCGCTCTCTTTCTCGATCCCGAAGGACATGTAGACGGATGTGAATACCTGTCCCAGCATGCAGATCAGTCCGCCAACGAGAAACGCCCGCCAGAGGTTCTTCCAGGTGTTGTGAACCGGTGTCACCTGCTTCACATATTTTCCGTACTCTTTCTTATCGATCTCCATAAATTCCTCCATGTATACTTTCAAATTGAACGTTCGTGAGACTTGGCGCGTGATTCTGGTCAGCGAAGCTGACAGATTCCTATCAGAATCACTGCGCATCCTCGCGAAGCGTTTATCTCAGTCGGAGATCAGACTCCCACTGAGATAAATCATCCGAATCCCCGCAGAAAATACACTGCCGATCCAAATGCCTTTCCCGCAGCCACCGCCAGGATCACATACTGCAGCCCCACCGCCAGCCCGATCCGGCGGTTCAGGATCGGCAGTGCCTTTAGCGTTTCCGCCAAAGACATCACAAGGCATCCCACGAAAATTCCGACAGCCGTCCCACACACTGCGAGCACAAACTTTCCAGGGAACGGAAATGCCACGCTGTAGAAGTCCGCCAGATTCCCCCATGTTCCCCCGAGGATCAGAAGCGTCTCGTAGAGGATCACATGCCCCGCTGTGTGGGTCACGCCGATGAGTCTCGGGAACACGCCGATGATGGCGAGGAAGGCAAAGATCCCGGCAGCGATCACTGCCCCGGCACCGAGGCCTGCAAAGGCCAGAATCCCAAGCTTAAGATACATCGACCCCTGACTCCTTTCTCCCGCCATTTTTGATCAACGTCTTATTTAAGTTCTCCTCGTAGAGCCGCATCTCCACCTCTATGGGCGTAGGGTCCACCGTGATCTTCCAGGAGGCGAAATGGTTGAAGAACAATAAAATCCCCAGGGCCAGTCCCACGGAGTAGGACGCCTCCAGGATCGTCGGTCCGTCCGCCCGGGTCCCGATGATCATCTCATAGAGCTTCGCGAACACATCCGTCACGTTGGCGTCGTTGTTGAATGTCATGATGGCAAACGCCGCCCCGAAAAACGCCACTGCGGACACCATGGCCGTCTTCATCCACTCCCATACCAGACTTTTCTTCTTCCCTGCCCGGTATGTGACCACGAAATCCGATTCCCCGAGATTGTCCACCTGGATATTCTGGCCGGTCTTCTCGATCTTTTCCACGAGTTCCATGACATTTCCAACAAACACTGCCTCTTTTCCCTTCCCGGAAAATGAGGTGATTTTCACGGCTTTCGCCTTCGCCTCCGCAGCCCTGTCGCTGCTGTGGACATCGGCGATCATTCCGAGGTACACTTCCGGCTCATAAACTTCCTTCACCTGGGGAAGCTTTAAGTAGATCGTCGTGCTGCTCATGCGCTCCACGGCTTTCTGTCCATATCCCCAATGGTCTTTAAAACCCCTGTGACAGTGCCTCGGCAGACTTCCATTTCCGTCCCCGGCACCATCACGAATGTCCCCGACTGCTCCGCTTTCTTTGCCGGGACCGCCACGAGAAAATACCAGAACACAAACACCAGTCCTGCCAGCGCCAGCACCGCAAAAATGATCTCCACGTAGTCCTTTAACGGTTTCATAATATTCCACCTTCTCATCCTGTTTATCGCATTGCTTTACGCAAATAGGATGTTCCGAATCAATGGACATTATACATAACCATGGGCAGAATCATTTTCATCTTTTATGAAGTCAGTCTCTCCCTCATCTCCCTCAAGATCTTCTTCTCCAGCCGCGACACCTGCACCTGGGAGATTCCAAGCCGCCCTGCGATCACGGTCTGGGTCATATTTTCAAAATACCGCATTTTTATGATCTGCTGTTCCTTCTCCCCGAGACCGGATAAAAGCTCCGCCAGCACGATCCGGTCCAGGACCCTGTCATTCTCCGATGTCTTTTCCGCGATCTTATCCGCCAGGCAGCCTCCGGATTCATCCCCGGCATCGAAGGGCTCGTAGATGGATCCGACTCTCGCCCCAGCTTCCATGGATGCCGCAACCTCCTCACGGCTGGCTCCCACCGACCTTGCAAGCTCCTCCACTGTCGGCTCCCGCCCGAGGTCCGCCTCCAGCTTTTCTCTCGCCGCCCCGACTTTTCCCGCCAGTTCCTTTAGCGGCCTGCTGACCTTGATCATCCCGTCATCCCGGAGAAATCTCCTGATCTCCCCGGTGATCATGGGAACGGCATAGGTGGAAAACCGGACGCCCAGTTCTGTGTCGAAATGGTCGATGGCCTTTATAAGGCCGATGTTCCCGATCTGGAACAGGTCATCCGGTTCCGGTCCTCTCCCGATAAATCTCCGGACGATACTCCAGACAAGGCCCGCGTTCTCCATGACGAGGCGGTCCCTCGCCTCTTTATCCCCTGCGTGTGAACGTTTTAAGAGTTCCGCAGTGTCCGCCATCCCGTCACCTGCCGATCTTCTTTTTCATGGTGACGGAGGTTCCCTTTCCCGGTGCGGAGACCACCTCCACCCGGTCCATGAAGGCCTCCATGAAGGAGAATCCCATGCCGGACCTCCCGTCCTCCGGACATGTGGTGAACATGGGTTCCATGGCCTGCTCCACGTCACGGATCCCGACTCCCTCATCCCGCACCGTCACAGAAAACAGCCGCTCCTTTTCCCATGCCGTCGCCGAAAGATAGATCTTCCCTTCCTGTCCCCGGTATCCGTGGATCACCGCGTTCGTCACTGCCTCTGAGACGGCGGTCTTGATATCGTCCAGTTCCTCCAGCGTCGGGTCCAGACGGCTCGCGAAAACGGCTGCCACGACTCTCGCGAACTCCTCGTTCTCTGACCGGCTCTCCATAATGAGTTCCATAGTCTCACACTCCGGCATTCCTACATTTTTCCCGTTCTCTCCAGTCTGCTCTGCCTGTACTTTCTGCGTTTCCTGTACGGTCTGTCCTGTCTCTTCCATCCCTATACCTCCCTGCTGTAGATTGCTTCTTCTTTCGACTCATACTGATGCATCAGCCCCAGAATTCCCGCAACCTTTAAGACCCGCATCACCTGCGGGCAGGCACCGTAAAAACTGGTATGGCCTGCTTTCATCTGCTTGTAGCGGTTTAAGAGGACGCCGATGCCGGAGCTGTCCATGAACCGGGTACGCGTAAAATCGAAAATGATTCTGGAGACATAATTTTCCGCCATCAGAAGGTCCGTCTCATATCTCAGATTCCGGCAGTTGTGATGGTCGAACTCCTTCGGCAGGTGAATGATGAGTGTGGGGCCTTTTGCCTCGTATACGAATGAATCTTCCATAAATTTTTCCTCCCATTTCAAAATTTTGCAGCCAAATTCAGCCCACAGCCTGTATCCCAATGCGAGGCTGATTTTCACAAATTTTTCTTACCTCAAAACAGCTTTCTAAATCCATTCTCCTGTAGTTTTCTAGTCTGAAACAACAAAAAAGAGACCTCACAGTATTTTCTTCTGTAAAGTCTCTTTTAAGTTTTTTCTAGGTAAGGTTTATCAACGAACCTCTATACACTCTCTGTGAAACAGAAACCAGAATTGCTCCTTAGTATCCTCTCTCTTCCTTCGCCTTCTCCGCAAACTCCGAATCTGCAAAGTTCATGATGACCTGTCCGAACATCTGGTTCGCGTTGTCGGTATCGCCCTTTGCCTTGTATACCATTCCCATGTTGTAGATGACTTCCGGGTTCTTGTCGTTGAATTTCATGTATCTCTCATAATAGCGGAGCGCTGAGTCGTAGTCCCCGACAGAGTTTGACTGGGCTGCTGCCGCCATAAGGACTGTCGGGGCGTTGGCATCCATGTCCGCCTTGATTTCATTTAAGATCGCCACAGAGCTGTTATCCGTGATCTTCGACTGATCCATATCCACATAAGTCAGAACCGCCGTGTTCGTATCACCTTTGCGGTACGCGTCCAGGATCTTTGCGAGCGCCGCGTACTGGTTCACCGTGCTTCCGGAATCGCCCTTTAAGTCATTTAACTGGCCTTCCGCGTCCTCCTTCTGCTTCTGGTAATCCTCAACCTGGAGCTTCAACTTGTCCGTCTCCTGGTTCGCGAGATTTAACTTATCCGTGTAGGACTGCATCTCCTGATTATGTTCATAGTTTAACGTTCGCTCCCTCGCCGGCATGATGAGGAACACGACCATGACCGCCCCCAGGACAAGACCGATACCGATGTTGATGATGGACTGCCAGCCCGTGTTCTCCTTGTAGGTCGGAGGCAGAATAACGTCATCGTCCTGCATCTCCCTGTGGGAAAACGCGTTCTTCATCTTCCGTTTCTCGACCTCCGCCTTGCCGGTCCGGCTCTTTACGTATTCCATGTACCGGGTGGCTTTCTCGTTATTGTTATCGATCTGAAGTACCTTGAACAGGGATTTTCCGGCTTTCGTGTAGTCCCCGTGCTCCATGTAGAGAAGCGCCAGAAGCAGATGCGCTTTCACGAAATTCGGCTTCTCGTCGACAATCCTCTTAAGCTGCAGGACCGCCAGATCATCACTGTCATTCTGGGCATAGAATAATGCCTGATTGAACTTCTTTACCATCTGGCTCGCGATCTCAAGCTGTCCCGGCTTTCTCTGGACCTCATCGAGGTAATAGTCTGCCCGGTTTCCGTCCGGCTGGAGATTGATGCTGATGACCCACTGGATCAGCGCATCTGACGTCTCACCCATCTCGTAAAAGATCAGTCCAAGAAGGTTTCTGGCATCTGTGTGGTATTTATTAAACTGCAGGGCGCGTTTTAAGAATCTCGCCGCCCCGGAAAGGTTTCTCTCCTTTGCCATTTCCAGACCGCGGTTGTAGTAGCTGTTGGCCGCGTACTGGATCTTCTGCATCTCATCCATATATTACTTTTCCTTTTTGATATCCTTCATGATGTCCATCATAATATCTGCCATATCTGTGAGGTCACTCTTTACGATGGCGTCGCTGACCGCCTCCACCTCAAGACTCGGCTTGAAGCGCTCGATCTCTTCCTCAAAGTTGATCATTTTTCTTCCTCCTTTGGTGTCCCGGCAGCCGCATACCGGAACGGTCTGCTTAACTTGTGCTTTGGCTGATCTGTTCCTTTACTTCCCCTGCAAGATACAGTGACCCAGCGATAAACGAGAGATCCCGTTCTCCATGCAGGTCAAGTAATTCCTTCACGGCGTGTTTCACATTCTGGCTCACCCGGTACTCCGTCTCTTCTCCACATTCCGCCCGCAGCTTTTCTGCCGCCGCTTCCAGATCCTCCACGGAGAGGGTCCGGTGTGACTCCATTTTCGATAAGATCCACAGATCCGGTTTCAGCCGCTCTGCAATCTCACGCAGCATCCGTTGATGATCCTTGTCCGTGGAGACCGCAAACAAGATCCGCACATGATCCGGCTTCCGAAGTTCCTTTAATCTGCAGGCCGCGTCGAGAAATGCCCGGATCCCGTCCGCATTGTGGGCCCCGTCGAGGTAGACACCAGTGCTGATCTCCTCCATTCTTGCAGGCCATTTTGCCTTTTTTACTCCCTCTGCCGCCTGTTCAGGCGCCACCGGAAGTCCGGAAACCTCCAATGCCCGGATCGCCAGAGCTGCGTTCATGAGCTGGTAGGGAGCCGCAAATGGGATCTCAAATAAAGTCTCCCCGCCGCGGTAGGAAAAACTCATATTCTGGAATCCCGCCGCGCCCGGATCCGGAGATTTTACGAGACGGGTTCGGATCCCGTGACGGACTTCATCCGGCGTCACGGGAAATCCTTCAGATTTCATTTCCTTTGCTTTCGCAAAGATCACCGCCGATGCTTCCGGTGAACTGTCATCATACACCACAGGACGCCGGGACTTTATGATCCCCGCCTTATGCGCCGCGATCTCCGGGATCGTGGATCCTAAAAACGCTGTATGGTCGATGCTGATGGACGTGATGACGGAGACGAGAGGTTCCTCCACAACATTCGTCACATCGTTTGTTCCACCCATTCCGGTCTCTAAGACCAAAATCCTTATCCCGGCATTCCGGAATATGCAGAGTCCCATGTAAAATAAAAATTCAAAATAGGTGGGATGGGGCTCTCCTCTCTTTTCCCATATCCCGCAGGCATGCTGTACCTCCAGAAATGCCCTGATAAAATCCGGCTCCGGGACTATCTCCCCGTTTATAAGGAACCGCTCCCGGATATCCACAAGATGAGGGGACACGAATGTCCCGCAGGGAATTTTTGCTTCCCGGATCATGGAGGTGAGGAATGCACAGACGGAACCCTTTCCGTTGGTTCCCGCCACATGGATCACATGAAATTCCCGGTCCGGTTCTCCAAGAAGACCAAGAAATTCCCGTACTTTTAAAAGACTGCTCTTTTTTCTCGCATATCCCGGGATCGCCTCGATCTGATCCCAGACTTCCTGCATCGTTATGTACTCCAAGAAATCGCCTCCTGTTGTGACCTGCAATCGGAACGCTGTCTGGCGTTATTCCCGGTACAGAAAATATATGCCGTAAACGGCAGCGTTTCTTTCACTTATGATACCTGTTTATGGTATTTTTTGCAACCAGAACATGTCGGAAAGATTCGACAGGATTGCTGTATCCTACGGTATTTTGTGAACGAAAAAATGCTGTATGATACAGTGGCGGCAGCAGTCTGCTCCTCCCATAAAATGAACAGCCACAGGCCATAAAACCTGCGGCTGCCCTGACAGCAGGTCATGTTCCACCCACTGTCCTTTCCTGCTGAAACCATTCAGCACTTTCATGCCATGGTCATATTTTCATCGATTACTTACCAAGCTGAGCCAGACGAGTCTTTACCTGCTCCATCATCTCGGTGTACTTCTGAAGTTTTGCCTTCTCCTCATCGATCTTCGCCTGCGGTGCCTTGCTTACGAACTTTTCGTTTGCAAGCATTCCGTTTACGCGGGCAAGCTCTTTTGTGAGGCGCTCTTCTTCCTTCTTTAAGCGCTCGGTCTCCTTCTCGATGTCGACAAGCTCAGCGAACGGCATATAGATCGCTGCCTTCGGGATCACTGCGGATACAGCGTCCTCACCGATTCCTGTCTTATCCTTCTGGATCACTACCTCACTGGCGGAAGCAAGGGTACTGAAGAATACACGGCTGTTCTCGAAGATATCCGTGAGATCGGCATCCTCAGTCACAACAAATACTTTTGCCTTTCTGCTCGGCGGAACGTTCATGGATGTGCGCACATTACGGATCGCGCGGACAGCCTCTTTGATGACCTCAACCGCGTGCTCGTCTGCCGCGAAGTTCCACTCTTCCTTATATACCGGCCAGGAGGAGATCATGATGGACGGCTCCTCATCCTGTAAATTGCAGAAGATCTCCTCTGTGATAAACGGCATGAACGGATGTAAGAGCTTTAAGGAATTGATCAGAACCGTCTTTAAGGTCCAGATCGCAGCCGCCTTCGTCCGGTCCTCATCGTTCCAGAGACGCGGTTTTACCATCTCGATATACCAGTCACAGAATTCCTCCCATACGAAGTCGTAGACCTTCTGGAGAGCGATTCCGAGCTCGTACTTGTCCATGTTTTCCGTTACTTCCTTCGCAAGGTCGTTGACCTTGGAGAGGATCCATTTATCTGCTGCCGTGAGGTCTGTAAGCTTTGCCTCGCCTGCCGGCGCTTTCTCGATATTCATCATGATGAAACGGCTCGCGTTCCATACCTTGTTTGCGAAGTTTCTGCTGGCCTCGACTCTCTCCCAGTAGAAACGCATATCGTTGCCCGGTGCATTTCCTGTCATAAGTGTCATACGGAGAGCATCCGCGCCGTACTTGTCGATCACCTCTAACGGATCAATACCGTTTCCTAAGGACTTACTCATCTTGCGTCCCTGAGAATCGCGGACAAGACCATGGATCAGGACAGTGTTGAACGGGCACTCGCCTGTCTGCTCAAGTCCCGAGAATACCATACGGATAACCCAGAAGAAGATGATATCGTATCCGGTAACGAGAACGTCGGTCGGATAGAAGTACTTCATCTCATCTGTATCCTTCGGCCAGCCCAGTGTGGAGAACGGCCATAACGCGGAGGAGAACCAGGTATCAAGGGTGTCCTCATCCTGCTTTAAATGTGTGCAGCCGCACTTCGGACACTTCTCCGGCATCATCTTCGCAACCGTCATCTCGCCGCACTCTTCACAGTAGTAAGCCGGGATCCTGTGTCCCCACCAGAGCTGTCTGGAGATACACCAGTCGCGGATCCCCTCAAGCCAGTGGAGATATGTCTTACCGAAGCTCTCCGGAACGAATCTTAATTTGCCGCTCTTTAATGCCTCGATGGCCGGTTTTGCCATCTCATCCATCTTTACAAACCACTGCGGTTTTACCATCGGCTCTACAGTTGTGCCGCAGCGGTCGTGGGTACCAACGTTGTGGCTGTGCGGAACGATTTTTACGAGAAGGCCCATTTCCTTTAAGTCCTCGACCATGGCTTTTCTCGCCTCGTAGCGGTCCATGCCGAAGTACTTGCCCGGAACATTGATGGTCGCGTCATCGTTCATGATGCAGATATCTTCCAGGTTGTGGCGTTTTCCGACCTCGAAGTCGTTCGGGTCGTGGGCCGGTGTGATCTTTACGCAGCCGGTTCCGAATTCCTTGTCAACATACTCGTCAGCGATCACCGGGATCTCGCGGTCTGTGAGCGGAAGCTTTAACATCTTTCCGATGATGTCTTTGTAGCGCTCGTCCTCCGGGTTTACAGCAACGGCGGTATCGCCGAGCAGTGTCTCCGGTCTCGTTGTGGCGATCTCGACGAATCTTCCCTCTTCGCCCACGATCGGGTAGTTGATGTGCCAGAAGAAGCCGTCCTGCTCCTTGTGCTCTACCTCAGCATCGGAGATGGATGTCTTGCAGACCGGACACCAGTTGATGATCCTGGATCCCTTGTAGATATATCCTTTTTCATAAAGGCGTGTAAATACTTCTAAAACAGCCTCAGAACAGCCTGCGTCCATGGTGAAACGCTCTCTGTCCCAGTCAGCGGAGGAGCCGAGCTTGTGGAGCTGTTTGATGATCCGTGTGCCGTACTCATCTTTCCATTTCCAGGCCTCTTTTAAGAATCCCTCACGTCCAAGGTCATTCTTGTTGATGCCCTCTTTTTTTAACTTGTCGATGACCTTGACCTCGGTAGCGATCGCCGCATGGTCTGTTCCCGGCTGCCAGAGTGCCTCATAACCCTGCATTCTCTTGTAACGGATCAGGATATCCTGCATCGTATTGTCGAGGGCATGTCCCATATGGAGCTGTCCTGTAATATTCGGCGGCGGCATTACGATCGTGAACGGCTTTTTGCCCTCGCGTCTTCCTCTCTCCGCGTCAGCGTGGAAATATTTGTTGTCCAGCCATTTCTGGTACAGACGGTCCTCAATGTCCGCCGGATTGTAGGTCTTTTCCAGTTCTTTCATGGTCTTCTCCTTAAAACTTTATCAACATGTTTCTTTTTTGTAACTGCAAAAATGTGGAGCAGTTACTGCTTTTCAATTTACTTTTTTATTATCAGCGCAAAATGCGCAGACTCACAAAATCATCTCGTTTACATCTGTTTTCTTACAACAGCATACTCGTCATCTGACTGGTAGAAGCCGCAGGAAAAATCACTTCCGCGGAGGAACGCGGACATCTCGTCCTCGTCGAGATCTGCCTCACAGACATAATATCCATACTCGTCATCATATGTGTAAAAGGCGCAGGTCTCGCAGTTCGTGATCCGTACTTTTTTCTGTTTTGCATCTTTTTTTACCATCATGTACTCCTCTCGAAAGGCAGCTGCTGTGCGCCTGCCGCGCACTCCCTCAGCTGCTGCCAACATTCGTAATCCGGGCTATCGCCCTGCTTACTCATATAAGAAAAGCCCTCTGCACTCTCATGCAAAGGGCGAATCACCGCGTTACCACCTTTATTTACTGTCCAGATCCAGGACGATCGTCCAAACAGCATCTCTTCGTTCTTAACGAGGTCTCTCCCCGGGAACAGCTACTTTTTATTTCACCATTCCGGCTCCGAAGCTACCTTCCATTTTTGCATTCCCGGACCGACTTCCAGCCTGTGATCAATCCTCTCTGAAGGTGCAGAAAATGTACTCCTCTTCTTCCCAGCCTTTCTTATATTCCATGGAGCAGGTCTCTTTATCAGCCACCTGTTCCATATCACGGTCATTTGATTTTTCCGGCCGCTCTTACATAATATAGTAGAATCCTGATAAAATGTCAAGGGAAACTACAGCATTCTCCTGTATTCCATCTTCCACTGATTCAGGATATCCCCCGCCGCTGCGATCCGGCCAGCCGGGTCTTTCTCGAATACGGCGG
The DNA here is from genome assembly GCF_003435535.1 of Desulfotomaculum sp. OF05-3. NCBI lineage: Bacteria > Bacillati > Bacillota > Clostridia > Eubacteriales > Desulfotomaculaceae > Desulfotomaculum > Desulfotomaculum sp. OF05-3. Next base: position 44,167 of record NZ_QWGO01000001.1, read on the forward strand.
CAAGCTTCAGCGTCTCCGGCGCCTTCTCTGACTCTTCTCTCGCCGCTTCCACTTCTTTATTCCAGACTTCCTTATCGTCCTCCCCGATCATCTCCAGGAATTTATCCTTAAGCGAAAGCTCCGGATTCAGTATCGTGAGGAAGTACATGCGTTTCACATAATCCGCCTCCGGCTTCGCATTCCAGGCATTCTCGTAGGCGTGCATAGCTTTCTGGTAACAGAAGAGTTTCGCGTAGCAGGCCGCGATATTGTTCCAGACTTTTCCCCGGAAATCCCCGGAGAGATGGCGTCCGGCCCCATCTAAGATCTGCTCGTAGATCGTGACCGCTTTTCCGAAAAGATCCAGACCATAGAAATAATCTGCGCGGCGCTTCTCGTACTCTTCCTCTGAGAGTTTTTTCAGTCCGTTCACGGTCTGCCGGTAAGCCGCCTGCTCCTTCGGGGTATAATAATTGCATTCCTTGAGGATCAGGTACAGGATCTCCTCCGTTGCCCCGTGGCTGTCCATCCATTTTTCCACCCGTTCCGCAAGAAACGGCATCCGAAGCTCGCTTCTTAAAAACTCAGTCAGGCGTTTATCAATAAATCCCTCCAGCACCAGCAGCGGATTGTTGTAGATCACATAGCAGAGCTCCTGGGAGGAGTAGAGATGGATCCCAAGATCCTCGATATAAAGCGGAACCGTTACCGGTTCCTGTCTGCAGAGAATCAGGCTCATAATGTCACCTCCTGACGGACCACCGCGTCCGTTTTCGGGAACAGTTCCCCAAATCCCTGGTCCGTGAGCTTGACCACCATAGTCTTCTCATCTAAGAATCCCACAGCCACCCGGATCTTCGTCGTTTTGTTCGGGCGGTCCGGGAATCCCTCCAGGGGGATCTTCACGGTCCGTTTTTTCTTCGGCTCCTGCTGCGGTGTGATCGTAAAGCAGATCTCCTTCTCCCCGTCCGGGATCACTTCCACCACACTTCTCGCCTCGTACCAGCTCTCACCGGCGGATGCCAGACTGATCTCCGTCTTTGTATCCCGCTTCATAACCTCCAGAGAGACTGTGGACTTTAATTTTCCCTCGCAGAGACATACAAAGGATCCGGAACCGCTCTCGTTTAAGTAATCCTCAGCCTTCATGGCCGCACCTTTTGCGAAGATAGCTGTCTCCACGAAGACTCTTCTCCGGTTGCAGATCTGCTTCATAAATTCCGGCGCCCAGTCGGTTCTCGCGAAACCTTTTCCCGTCAGGAAGATCGAGGAAAAGATCTTTTTCTGTAAAAACCGCTCTCCGCAGGCGCACAGGATCTTATCTGCCATCTTTGCCCCGGAGCCTGTATCGAGAACGCTGAGGCTGAAGCCCTCTTCCAGCTCCTCATGCTCCGCGATGGCTGTCATCCGGCGCGGTCCTCTCGTGACCTTCAGTTCATAGTAACGCAGGTCCTCATCGGATAAGGAAAACATGCCAACCTGACCGCCCCAGACATCTCTTCTCTGGTTCAGCACATAGTAGACGAAGCATTCCGTGTGGCTTGCGATATGGACATTTCCTCTTGGGATCCCAAGAGCTTCCACGCTGGCCGTAAGTCCCTCCAAAAGCTTCATCTCCAAATTTTTGAGGCTGATGACCAGCTCATCGATCCTCTGTCCGGCATACTCCGCACGCACCATGGCGAGGATACTGCCTAAAAATCTCTGCAGCAGTTCCATTCCACCGTACTTTACGCCTCCGATGGTGGATGTTCCTTCTTTTGCCGCCAGGCTTAAGAGCTTATCAACGATGACGCCCTCGCCCACCAGCGTATATTTATATGCATCTTCCCCCACATACCACTCTTCCGCGGATTTTTTTCTGCAGATGACGGTCGGGAGCATCCACGCCTCCTCACGGCCCAGAACAGCCGCCTGAGTATAGGTATCACAGAGGTCGATGCCAACGATCAGTTTCTCCATTTATTTGTCCTCATTATGCCAAACGGAACAGCTTTTTCGCGATCTGACTGTCCGTCACGTATTCTGTCATGCTTTCTTTTAATTTCCGGTCATCCTTCATTCCGAGATAGAGGTTCATGGCATTTAAAGCCGTGAAGCGGTTTCCTTTATCCCCCGTTGCCGGTTCGCTGCAGGTCACTTCGCCCTCCGCCTTTTTCACCAGTTTTCCGTCCTCATTCTCCCAGATCTCGTACTCCATGATCTCACCATCAAACAGGAGTTTCTGGCGCACATAGATCCCTTTATAGACCATGTTCATCTCTTCCTCATGGAACTCTTCCTCGTCCGGCAGGATCCGGATCTTTAAGATCGGTCTTCCGTCCGGTCGTCCATGGTACTCGATGATCTCCTTATCCATGACCTCGCCCGGCATATCCACATATTTTGCAAGATCCTTGTACCACGCGAATACCATACCTCTGGCGGAAAGGATATCCATCATCCGGGATAGCAGGGCCTTCTGCTCCTCAGTGATCTGTGCCAGAGTCGAATAAAATTTCGCCAGCGCCAGAAGATAGATCTCCGGCACCTTCCGAAGCTCCATACCGTGGATCGCGCCTTCCAGATACGCGAATACCTTATCCCCCGGGACTGTGTCACGCAGGAAGTATTCCGTACACTTCACTGTAAAGTACGCCTTCACGATCACATCACTGGTCTCTTTTCTCGACGCGTAAAGGTCAAATACCGTGTCCATATGCTTCTCACAGCCGGAGAAAAGGCACTGGGCCAGCAGGCGCTCCTCAAGGTCGTATGTCTCCACATGGGTCTTCACTGCTTCCGCAAGGATCCTGAACATAGATTCCCCGCTGCCGTTATAATGCTCGCAGAGATAATCCAGGATCACGCTGTCCCCGTGTCCGTCCGAAAATACACGCCCCGCAAGGTGGAGGAGCAGGTCATCCTCCTCGAACATCCGGTCTAAGATCAGCTGGGATACCAGAGCCGCGAGACGTTTCACACGGATCTGCTCCTCGCCGAACTCCTTTATCATCTCGTATGCCTGAACCATGTAATTCTGGACGATCAGTGTCTCGCAGACATCCACACGTTCCGGTCTGGAGAGTGTCCTCTTGTCAAGTTTTAAGAGGTACGCTCCACCCTCCGCATCCATGGCCTCATCGTCCCCCAGAAGCGCCGCACGGTAGTAAGAAATGATCCTCGTCAGCATTTTCTGCTGGTAGGCCGGCTTCACCGGGAGTGTATCCAGAACAGTCTCAATCCCGGTCACATCTTCCTTCTCAAGGTCCTTTTTCTCCATGATCTCCAGACACGCCTTCATCTTTAACATCGGGTGGTCCGGGTACATCTCAAAGCATTTTTCTTCCAGTTCCTTCTCATCGAGAACCGGCTCCTTCGTATATTCCACGTCCATGTACCTGTTTCCGAAGGTATCCTGGAACATGATCACGCTGTCCTCAAAGAACAACGGCACATAGGCGGTCTGATTCTGCAACGGGTAGGCATCCTCACCGGTCAGGATCTCGTTGGAAACGATCACATACTTCATCGCCGCATCCTTCACCTGGATCCGGTTTGCCTTTAAGATACCGGGCAGCACCCGGGCCACCTGATTATCGATCATATCGCGGTAGATGATATGTTTGTAGATCACCGCAAGTCTCCTGTTGATCCGGGACTCGAACAGCTGCTCCATGGCAAACTTTTCCATCTCCCGCTCGTACTTTTTATAGAGCGGATCGTCCTGCGGAATATAGGCCGCCACATTGGCATAGAGGGCTGCACGGCTCTTCTGGTCCAGATGGGCGCACTCATAGGAGAAGTACAGCAGTACCTGACGCGGCATCATCTTCTCATAATCATCCGGCAGAGCGTAGAGGAAATATTCGTAGATCCTCGTGAGGCTGATCTCCTCATTGATTCCCTTCTCATACCAGGAGAAGCTCTCTTTTCCGCGGACATTTCCCTTAATTAACAGACAGCACACCGCCGTCAGCATGTCCTTCGTCGGGTATTTCTCGCAGAGCTTTGCAAGCAGGCGGTAATACAGGCGGTGGAAGAACTTTGCTCCCGGCGCCAGCGCGCAGATCCGCTCCGCCAGCTCCTGCCCCACGAGGCCATTCATGACTCCGTAGTAGAGGGCATGGATCTCAAAGGCATCCATCGTCTTTAAGAGTTCCGGATTCTTCCCGAAGAGACGCACCGTCTCAATATAGAGGAACGGGCTGCGGCAGCCATTCTTATACTGCATCTTAAAGCTCTCCGCGAGGGCTTCCTCCTCCTCGTACATCTCCGGCAGCATCTTTAACTGCAAAAGCTGCAGATAGAACCGGCCGTTGACGTCCTCCAGCTTTTTCCTGAACAGGCGGACCACAGCGTCCTTCTTCTCCTCGTCCGGTTCCAGACGGTACTGCAGGTACTGGTAATAACAATAGAGTGTTCCGATCCGGTCTCTGAGGGCAGAAACGGTATCCCACGCATCGTCCAGACATAAAGCCGCCTGATCCGGTCTCTCCGCGTCCAGATAAGTCTCCGCCTGCAGGAGGGACAGGATCACAGAACCGCCGTTTGCGCCGCGAATGGCATCCAGCTCGTTCTGGATCTTTCCGAGGACAGCTTTTTTCTCGTAGAGACCGCTCTCGTAGGCCTCACGGAGTTTCATGTACCGGCAGACACCGGCTTTGCTGATCTCGCCCTCAGCGCGCTTTCGATCCGGCTCCTCTCCCATAGCCTCGATCCGGATCACGGTGTCACCGTGGACGGTAAGAAGGCGGATCGCACCGAGGTTCTTTCCCTTGTGCATCCTCTCCGGGTGGATCCTGAATCGCAGATCCAGACGGTCCTCTTCGAAATCCGCCTGAGTGATGACCTTCTTCGGGATCTCGATGAAATCGCCGTCAGCGCGGACTTCCATGTAGAGATAGCCCCAGGTATTTTTCCGCAGGACGACCTTGTCATTCACGATATCCTTCGGCTTGTCATAGATCTTCTTTGCCGTAGATAAGGTCAGCTCGATGGGTTCCTTCACTCCCGTCGCCAGAAAGAATTCCTCCAGGGCATTCTGGCGGTTTCCGTGTCCCCTTAAGCCTTCATAGATCGTGCGGATCCGCAGATCCTTAAACAGCGGCGCTTCCGTAAAATCCCGGTACTCCATGAGGCGCAGCGCCAGTTCCATATCCTTTTTCGCCAGCTCCACAAAATCATCCATAGATTTTAAAGTGGACAGGACACGGACAGACTCGATCATTTCCACACGAAAAAGAAAAGGAACCTCCAGTTCTCCGCTGTTTGTGACAAGCGTGAAGTTTCCCTTGATCAGGTCTCCGTTCTCGCACCAGGAGGTGTCGACTTCGTAGACAATATGGTTTCTTAAGCCTCCGAAGGCGTTCTTTAAGATCTTCACGCGGCTGTGGCTTGAGTAGGCAAGGCCTTTGATATATAAATTGTTCTCACTTGCTAAGTATAGCTCTCTTTTATAAACCGTATCGCTCCCCAGAGTCTCCTCGATCTTCACAGGATCCAGAAACAGCTTCGGCATCTCCGCGTCCACGATTCCTCTGGAAAGGCGCATGATCCGTTCTCTCATATATTTTTCACCTTATATTTATAATCCGATTATGTACGAAGGCTGCAGGTTCCGCCAACGCTTCCGATTCCGCATCGTCAGAACCAGCTGCCGGTCTGAACTTTCTTATGGTCATCGCAGGCATATGCTCAGACCTGCTGATTTATTACGTGGTATCATCATAGCACATTTCCTGATCAAATTCACTACAAATTTCGACCTTTTTCATACGATGGAGGAAAAAGGGCTTGAATACCGCTGTGGAAACCTGTAAAATAGATGTATTCGCAGTGATTAAAAGGAGCTTCCCGTGTTCTGCCTGTAAGACCGGTTCCGCCTGATCACTGGATTCCGTGTAACTGTATTTTTCACCGTTACCAACGATTTTTTGCCAAAGGAGCCCCTGCGTATGTTATCTGATCCGATCACGCTCTACAAATTAATGATCCTCTACATGCTGGACCACGTCAATTTTCCGCTGACAAACTCCCAGCTCACGGATTTCTTTCTGGATCACGAATATACGACATACTTTACGCTCCAGCAGGCGTTAAACGAACTGAAAGAAGCGGGGCTGATCCGGATGGAATCCACCCACAACTCCTCCCGCTATGAGATCACCAAAGAGGGCGATGACACTCTCTCCTTCTTCGGAAACAATATCTCCCCGGCGATCATCGAGGATATCGACAGCTACTTAAAGGAGAACAAATTCCGCTTAAGAAACGAGGTCGGCGTCATCTCCGATTTCTATAAATCCACAAATCAGGACTATATCGTCCACTGTGAAGTCCGGGAAGGCAAATCTGTCCTCATCGGCTTCGACCTCTCCGTCCCCGACAAGGATCAAGCTGAGACTATGGCCAGCCACTGGAAGGAGCGGAGTCAGGATATCTACGCTTATGTGATGAAGACCTTGATGAAAGGTTAAGATATGCGTTTTGAAGTCTGCCTCCGGCAAATTTTCTGAATTGTACGCGAAAACGGCACCTGCCGCAGGGAAATTTCTGCGGCGGATGCCGTTTTTCAGTACTTCTAAAATTTAAAGGTTCTGCTGCGCCTCTTTCGCCGCCTTCTTCGCCGCCCACTCCGCAGCTTTCTCTGCCTGGATCTCCTCCTCGGCGGTCAGAAGATCTTCTCCTGCTGCCATCTTGTCAATAAGATTCCAGATGTCCTCCCGGCCCTGTTTTGTCTCGGCGGAGAACGGGATCAGGATATCCTGTTTTTCCATGCCGAGACCGGTGCGGATGAGTTTTACCTGCTTCTGGATCTGGCTGCGCTTGATCTTGTCAAGCTTTGTGGCAATGATGACCGGACGGAATCCGTTGTAAACGACCCAGTCGTACATGGTCTTGTCGTTGGCGGACGGCTCGTGGCGGATGTCCACAAGAAGGAAGACGCATTTCAACATCTGGGACTTGTGGAGATAGTTCTCGATCATCTTGCCCCATTTTACCTTCTCAGACTGCGGAACCTTCGCGTAACCGTAGCCGGGGAGATCCACATAGTAGAGATCTCCGTTGATATTATAAAAGTTGATCGTCTGGGTCTTTCCCGGCTGGGAGGACGTTCTCGCCAGCGCCTTCCGGTTCATGAGCGCGTTGATCAGGGAAGATTTTCCCACGTTTGATTTTCCCGCGAAGGCGAACTCCGGTAGCGTGTTCTCAGGCAGTGTGCTCGTCACACCGCAGACGGTCTCAAGTTCCACATTTCTGATTACCATATATTTCTCCTTGTATGTAACACTTCAGCACTTTCCTTGTCACACGCAAAAATCCATTTCAGAATGACTTTGTCGCTGGGATTTCTGCCTGCCAAACTATACTTTCTTACAGTCGGCGCGGCACATGCGCAGACCCGCTGAACCGTTACCCTTGTTTTTACATACCAGAGTCAACAGTTCTCCAACAGGCAGGACCTGTCAGAAAGCCGCCAACCTTTGTAGCCTGGCATTACACGAACACCTCGCGTACTACGTCATCCATAGTCTTCACAAACACGATCTCCATGCCTTTCGTGATCTCCTTCGAGATCTCTGCCATATCCGGACGGTTCTTATCCGGTACGAGAACCTTCTTCATATGTGCCATTCTTGCTGCCAATGTCTTTTCCTTTAAACCGCCGATCGGCAGTACCCGGCCTCTCAATGTGATCTCACCGGTCATGGCAACGCTTGCGCAAACCTTCTTTCCGGTCACCGCGGAGAGCATGGCTGTTGCCATCGTAATGCCCGCAGACGGACCATCTTTCGGCACGGCACCCTCCGGGATATGTAAATGCAGGTCATGTTCCTTAAAATACCTGCTCTCCACACCGTACCGGTCTGCCACGGAACGAACGTAAGTCAGCGCGATCTGCGCGGATTCCTTCATGACATCACCCATCTGTCCTGTCATCTGAAGCTTTCCATCACCCGGCATTACATTCACTTCGATCTGAAGTGTGTCGCCGCCGACGCTTGTCCACGCAAGACCTCTTACGATTCCGACCTCGTCCTCCTCATTGGCATTTTCGAAGGTGATCTTCTCTTTTCCGAGATACTTCTGAAGATTTCCCTCTGTGATATGCACAGTTTTTTTCTTCTTTTCCAGAAACTCCCTCGCCGCTTTTCTGCAGATCTCACCGATCCGGCGCTCCAGATTTCTCACACCGGCCTCTCTCGTATAGTTGTGGATGATCTTCTCCAATGCCTTATCGCTGAAGGAAAGCATCTCCTCCGTAAGGCCGTTTCTCTCTAACTGTTTCGGAATGAGATACTTCTTTGCGATATGGAACTTCTCGTTCTCTGTATAGCTGGATACCTCGATAACCTCCATACGGTCAAGGAGCGGTCTCGGGATTGTCGACGCATCATTTGCCGTCGCGATAAAGAGAACGCCTGAGAGATCCAGCGGGATCTCCAGATAGTGGTCGCGGAACTTCACGTTCTGCTCCCCATCAAGGACCTCCAAAAGTGCTGAGGAGACATCTCCCCGATAGTCGGCAGAGACCTTATCGATCTCATCTAAAAGCATTAACGGGTTTGACACGCCTGCCTGACGCATTGCATCGGCGATACGGCCCGGCATCGCTCCCACGTATGTCTTTCTGTGTCCGCGTATCTCCGCCTCGTCGTGAATGCCGCCAAGGCTGATCCGGACATACTTCTTTCCGAGGGCGCGGGCAACCGATCTCGCGATGGAGGTCTTACCTGTTCCGGGCGGTCCCACAAGGCAGAGGATCGGGCTTGTGCCTTTCTTTGTGAGGGCACGGACCGCAAGGAATTCCAGTACACGGTCCTTAACCTTCTCCAGACCATAATGGTCCTCCTCCAGGATCTCTTTCGCGTGAATGATATCCTGATTATCCCTTGAGACCTTCTTCCACGGCATCTCCAGCACCGTTTCTATATAAGTGCGGAGAACATTCGCCTCCTGACTTCCTCCCGGCATGCCCTTGAAACGCTGGATCTCTTTTTTGATCTTTTCCTTCGTTTCCTTGTCCGCGTTCAGCTTTTCCAGCTGTTCCATATATCCATCGGCATCTTCCGTCCCGCTGTCATCTCCCAGTTCCTCACGGATCACTTTTAATTCTTCCCTTAAAATATAATCCCTCTGGTTCTTATCGATGTGCTCCTTCACTTTTCCCTGATAATCCCGCTTGATCATAAGGATCTCGAGTTCCCGCATCAGGTAGTACACGATCCGGTCATACAGATGGCTCCAGTAATCACACTCCAGCATCTCCTGCTTCACAGCAAAATCCCACGGAAATTCATTTGCTGTCTGGGTCAGAAGCTGCTCCAGATCCGTGATCACAAGAAGACTTCCGATAAAATCTTTCACAGCCTTCGGATTCGCGTTTCCGAATTCCTCTAATTTTTCCTTAACGATCCGGCTCATGGCTTCCTTCACAGTGTCGGTAAGCTGTTCTTCCTGCATCGGCGCTTCCTCGACCTCAGCTTCCAGATACGGTCCCTCCTCAAACAGAGTGAGAAGCGCCGCTCTCTTTTCGCCTTCCACCATCACACGGATGATACCGCCCGGCATTTTCACGAGCTGTTTGATCTGGGAGATCGTTCCCATCTGGTACAGATCCGCGACCGCAGGTGTTTCCTGCTCCGGATGACGCTGGGTCACGAGATATACCTTCTGGTTTCCTATCATGGCTGTCTCAATGGCGCGGATCGATTTTTCCCGGCTGATGTCGAAATGCTGTACCATTCCCGGAAGGATCGTGAGTCCGCGGAGTGCCACCGCCGGCATCGTAATTTTCTTATCTTCCATTATTTCTCCTATGAACGCAACTGCCCGGCTTCTTTCCGATGCCTGTCAGCAGTTACGGGCAAATTTCTGTTGTGTAAAAAGGCTGCCGTGACATTTCTGTGCGCAGCAGCCCCTCTTATCTGCGGGATACGGGTCCTGCAGGTACAATTTTTCTCATACGGGAACGCCGTCCGTTACGCGATCTCCCCGTTACTCTCTTTTCTGGATCTTCCGGCCAATGCTTTTTTCGGCACCGTCACGTCGCGGTAAACGACTTCCGGCTTTTCCTTTCCGTCCACCGCGTCCTTCGTCACGGTGCAGATTCCCACATTGGAATCAGACGGAACCTCGTACATCGTATCCATCATGACGGATTCCATGATCGCGCGGAGTCCTCTGGCGCCTGTCTTTCTCTCTACTGCCATATGGGCAATCTCATGGACGGCATCCGGAGTGAACTCCAGCTTCACATCATCCAGCTCGAATAACTTCTGGTACTGCTTTACGAGGGCATTCTTCGGCTCTGTGAGGATCCGCACAAGGGCATCCTCATCCAGAAGGTCTAAGGATACCATAACCGGAACTCTTCCCACAAACTCCGGGATCAGGCCGAATTTCGTGAGATCCTGCGGCATCGCCTGCTTTAACAGCTTGCTGATATCCGTATTTTTCTTATCCACGATCTTCGCGCCGAAACCGATGGAACTTGTCTCCAGTCTGGATTCGATGATCCGCTCCAGACCGTCGAAAGCACCTCCGCAGATGAACAGGATGTTTGTCGTATCGATCTGGATCAGCTCCTGCTGCGGATGCTTTCTGCCGCCCTGAGGTGGAACGCTTGCAACAGTACCTTCCAGAATCTTTAACAGCGCCTGCTGGACGCCCTCGCCGGAAACATCACGGGTAATGGACACATTCTCGGATTTTTTTGTGATCTTATCGATCTCATCGATGTAAATAATACCGTACTCCGCACGGCTCACATCATTATCTGCTGCCTGGATCAATTTTAAGAGGATGTTCTCCACGTCCTCGCCGACATAACCGGCCTCAGTCAGCGTCGTTGCATCTGCGATTGCAAACGGAACACCTAAAAGCTTCGCAAGTGTCTGCGCAAGATAAGTCTTGCCGGAGCCGGTCGGACCGAGCATCAGGATGTTGCTCTTCTGAAGATCAACATCACTTTCCATCTTCGATGTGATTCTCTTATAATGATTGTAAACAGCCACGGAAAGAACTTTCTTCGCCTCATCCTGTCCGATCACATAGTCGTCCAGAAATTCTTTGATCTCCTTCGGTTTTAAGAGGTTGATTCCGGAGAAATCCGGTCTCTCCTCCTCCTCGTTTCCGAGTTCTTCCTCAAGGATCTCACTGCAGAGTTCGATACACTCATCACAGATATAGACGCCGTTGGTACCGGCGATCATTTTTCTGACCTGATCCTGATTCTTTCCGCAGAAGGAACATCTGATCTTTTCCTCTGGTCTTACTGGCATGTTCGCACCTCAATTCTAAATTCTTTATGTCTCGCTGCGCTCCGGCACTGTTTTCCGCCTTCGCGCCGTCCGGTCCTAGTGGCCGGAGATCACGCGGTCGATCAGACCGTATGCGGCAGCTTCCTCGGCTGTCATGTAGTTGTCTCTCTCTGTGTCGCGGGCAATCACGTCGAGCGGCTGTCCGGTGTTTGCAGCCAGGATCTTGTTGAGCTTCTCTTTTGTCTTTAAGATCTGCTCTGCAACGATCTTGATCTCTGTCGCCTGTCCCTGGGCTCCACCGGACGGCTGATGGATCATGACCTCAGCATTCGGAAGTGCGAAGCGTTTGCCCTTCGCGCCGCTGGAGAGAAGGAACGCGCCCATACTTGCAGCCATACCGATACAGGTGGTGCACACGTCACATTTAATGTAATTCATCGTATCATAGATCGCCATACCGGCCGTTACAGAACCACCCGGGCTGTTGATGTAAAGGTTGATGTCCTTATTCGGATCCTCGGACTCCAGGAAAAGAAGCTGTGCAACAACAAGGCTTGCTGTCACGTCGTTTACTTCCTCCCCGAGGAAAATGATACGGTCTTTTAATAATCTGGAATAGATATCGTAGGAACGCTCTCCTCTGCTTGTAGATTCAAGCACGTAAGGTACTAAGCTCATATTTTTTCCTCCATCTTTTCTTTTATATCTGTTACCAAAGTATTCCTTTTTATGCATTTTCCGGGTTACTGTACACGGGTAGGAATTTTCTGAACTGAAAATTCCGTACAATACAGTGGCGGTAGTGGATTTTGCCGATTCGGAATGCGAAGCATCGGCAAAATCAGTTACTGTTTGCGCAAGGCGTGAACAGTAACTTTTCCGGTGAATCTGTCGCCTGTGTCTGGGACCGGCCCGGCAGAAATCCACCTTTTTTCACATATTTTGGAACTATCCCTGTATAACCGATGAGGGATTGCCGCAGAAAAACTCTCCGCAGCAACCCCCTCTGTATGTGGTTTTTGGCCCTCTGTCGGACCATTCCCCACCATGTTTTCCGTGCAGATTAGTCGTAAAGTATGTTGCTTTACTTAGTCAACGAACTTAGCCTCAGCTACAAGGAAGTCGATTGCTTTCTGAACTGCAAGGTCTTCCTTTAACTGTGCCATCTGCTCTTCGCCGAACATACCCTTGATCTGTTCTTTATCCATCTTGAAGTCCTCAGCCATCTTGTCGAACTGCTCTTCAACCGCTGCGTCGTCAGCCTGGATGTTCTCAGCCTTTACAACTGCCTCAAGAACGAGTCTTGTCTGGATTCTCTTGATCGCCTGCGGCTTCATCTGCTCGCCGATCTTCTCAGCTGTCATGCCTGTGATCTCAACGTACTGCTTGAAGGAAATTCCCTGGCTCTCAAGTCTGCGCGCATAGTCGTTCACCATGCCGTTTACCTGCTCCTCAACCATCTGATCCGGAATCTCCATTGTTGCGTTCTCAATCACCTTAGCAACGACCTTGTCCTCGTCCGCTGTCTTAGCTGCTTCAATCTTCTCAGCCTGTAACTTCTCTGTAAGGTCCTTCTTGTACTCTTCCATTGTATCGAAATCAGATACCTCGCTTGCGAAATCATCGTTAGCTTCCGGAAGCTCTTTTCTCTGGATCTCTTTTACTTTTACTTTGAATACAGCCGGTTTGTTCTTTAACTCTTCTACATGGTACTCAGCTGGGAATGTTACGTTTACTTCGCACTCTTCGCCAGTTGTCTTACCAATTAACTGCTCCTCGAAGTTATCGATAAATGTGTGGGAACCGATCGTAAGCGGATAGTCCTCAGCCTTGCCACCCTCAAATCTCTTTCCGTCTACGGAACCGTCGAAATCGATCGTTACCTGATCTCCATCCTCGATACCTCTGTCCTCAACAGTGATAAGGCGGGAGTTTTTCTCTCTTGCGCGCTTGATCTCTGTCTCGATATCTTCCTCTGTAACCTCAGATTTTGTCTTCTGGACTTCTACGCCCTTGTACTCGCCAAGAGTAACTTCCGGCTTAACAGCTACAACTGCTGTGTAAACGAAAGCTTTGCCTTCCTCGATCTCCTCAATGGAAATAGACGGACGGGAAACGATCTCAAGACCGCTCTCTTTTGCAGCGTCCGGATAGCTTGCGTCGATCACTTCATCAACAGCATCCTCGTAGAATACGCCAACGCCGTACATTTTTTTGATCATGTTGAACGGAGCTTTTCCTTTTCTGAAGCCCGGGATATTGAATTTACCCTTATTCTTATTATAGGAGTGCTGTACAGCCTCCTCAAACTTTTCTGCCGGCACTTCAATTGTAAGTTTTGCCGTATTCTTCTCTAAATTCTCCACCTGTACGCTCATTTTATGAGTTCCTCCTTAAATATATCGATAGCGGGGAATAGAAATTTCCCGCCCGTATAATCTCGTAACTGCCGCTTTTTGGCGTTACACGTTTTCCGGCATTATGACCGCCGCTCAGCGAAAAATCCGCCCGCAGGCATCACTTCTCCGTCACGCGCACATAGCACCGCTTGGAATTATAACATAAGACGTTTGAAAAGACCAGACCTAAATTGTAAAAATTCCAGAAAAACACAGGGGTTTTACGGTTTTCCTTAATTTTTTCCAGGCGCAGACTGCCGTATCTGCTGTTCCTGACATTCTTTCAGCGGCCTGCCGCGCCAAAAAGGAATGCCCTGGTGCACCGGGCATTCCAAAACTTTCTGATGAATACCTGTATTTACACAAACATACGGCTATTTTATGTATTGGATCGCTGCCTTGATCCTTTCAGCCTCCTCTTCGCTGACCAAGAGTTTGATAAGCTCTAAACCAAGGTCGATTGCCCAGCCCATACCGCGCCCGGTGCTGATCAGGCGGTCTGTGATGATGCCGTCACCTCTGCAGTCCGCGCCCTCCATCTTCGTCTCAAAGCCCGGATAGCATGTGGCGCGGTGGCCTTTCACGAGGCCAAGCTCCCCTAAGATACTCGGTGCCGCGCAGATCGCAGCCAGGCGTTTTCCTGCTGTCGCATGGGCTTTTAACATCTCTGCAAGTCCCTCATGCGCCTTCAGATTGTTCGTTCCGGCAAGTCCGCCCGGAAGGAACAATACGTCAGCATCGTCCGTGATTTCCTCGAACAGGCTGTCCGCCTCGATCTTAAATCCATGGGAACCTGTCACCATCTTTCTTCCCATGATGGATACAAGCTTCACATCCACCTTTGCTCTTCTCAAGCAATCACACACAGCCAGGCACTCTACCTCTTCCATGCCGTCTGCCACAAACGCGTATACTTTTGCCATTTAAAACTTCTCACCTTTCTTTGCCAATCTGCCTCCGGAAGTTTTCCAGAGGTTACTGCTCGCTTTTCTCATCATCCGTATACGAATAAAATTTTCCATTCAGATAATATCCGCGTCCCGGTCCACCTTCCGATTTTTTCACATCCGTTCCGCGGTCATTTGCAGCGGCCTGCCCTGAAACAGACGGATTGATGGTCTGCTCCGGTCCGTTGTACTTATATGTCTCCTTCGGCACATCACTCCAGCTGTCCGGAGCGCTGTTCTGGTTCTGTCCATTTCCATTTCCATAGAAACCATAACCACCGTAATTTCCACTTTCACCGACATCTCTCACACTGTCCGGCTCCACATACTGACCACCGTAACGCGCGTTATTCTGTACAAACGGTTCCCCTCCGAATCCATTCAGGCGTCCCGAATATGGTCCGCGAAGCACTGCGTAAAGCTCCGCAAAGGTTGCATCCACATATGGCTGAACGAAGAAGGTTCCGATACCGCAGAGCAGGGTTCCTAAAAGCTGCCATCCCAGGAAGGAAAGGCCGAGTACAAAGGCGTTCCATTTCTGTCCATCCATCATCTCTTTCGAGAGTCTTAAAACTTCCATCGTCTTCATATCCGGGTTTTCAGCAAGAATATATGGAACCATCAGATAGCAGTACTGGAAATAAACAGAAACAAAAGCTCCTATCGTAGCGCATATCATTACTGCCCAAAATACACTACCGATCCATTCAACACCATTAAACAAGATCACAAGAAATCCCAACAGACTGGCCAGGATCACAACACTCTCTGTGATCAGTCCCCGAAGGAACTGGGTCCCCACAAGCTTTAAATATCCGTTGGAAAATCCCCAGAAAAGTTTTCCAATGCCCGCCGACTGTCCCGTCACGCGGCTCTCCATATAAAATCTGTTTCGTCCGATCTCAAACAATGGCTGTACAAAAATTCCGATCACGACGGAAATGATCACAATAACGATCACAGCCCCCGCAAAAAGCCGGTAAAACAGGTTGCTCGCAACCATAGATCCGGCATTTCCGGCTCCCGGTCCGTAGGCATCACCAAGTCCCGGGACAAGCTCGATCCCGCTGGCAAGACCACTCCCAGTATTTCCGCTAAGACTTCCATCTCCTCCCAGTTCGCCAGGGATGAGACTACTCTGATCGGTCTGACTGTTTCCTGATTCATTCTGCTCCAGATAACTTGTAATCCTCTGGGTATTCGCGTTCGATCCGCCAAATCCACTGAGGATCGCAAAGATCAGGCTCACAAGAAACGCCGCCCAGTAATAACGGCTCAGACACATTTTCGCTCTGTCTTTTAATTCTGCCCTTGTCCACATACGCTGTTCCTCCTTCTGTTTTCATCATCAAAGTATGACCAGTTGCCAGATATTTTTCTTTTTCCTGTTGCTGTTCGGGGATTTTTCATTCATAAACAGCAACTTTTCTTACAATGATTGTACCATATTTGCAAATAAAAGACCTTACTTTTTCCTTGCAATATGGTATGATTTATTACAATATGTTACTGTTCCCGCCTTGCGCAGGCAGCAGCCGAAAATCCAGAAAGGACATAATTATGGAAATCGAACGCAAATTTCTTGTCATGACCCCGCCTGAAAACTATGAGTCTTTCCCCTGTCATGAAATCGAACAGGCCTACCTCTGCACAGAGCCGGTAGTCCGGGTACGTAAAGAGGACGATACCTGCTACCTCACCTACAAATCCAAAGGACTTCTCGCCAGAGAGGAATATAATCTCCCACTGACAAAAGAAGCCTACACCCATCTTCTCACAAAAGCTGACGGAAATATTCTCACAAAAAAGCGCTACCTGATCCCGGTTCCGGGTCGTGAGGATCTCACTGTGGAATTCGATGTCTTCGAGGGAAAATTCGCCGGTCTCATGCTTGCGGAGATCGAGTTTACCAGCGAGGAGGATGCCAGAGAATTCCCGCCTCTCTCCTGGTTCGACCGGGATGTAACCTGGTCCGGGGAATACCAGAACAGCAGGCTCTCAAAAATGCCCTGAACTGTTCGTATTTTTATATGACAGGGAATTTCCTGTTACATGAAAAAGGCCACCGACGGCTCACAGAACCGCCGATGGCTTTATTAATTTTCCTAAAATTTTGCAGTTTCGGAGATGGATTACATCATTCCGCCCATTCCGCCTGCACCTGCCGGCATTGCCGGAGTCTCTTCTTTGATGTTTGCAACAACAGACTCTGTTGTAAGAAGTGTGGAAGCAACGCTTGTTGCGTTCTGTAATGCACTTCTTGTAACCTTAGCCGGATCAAGGATACCAGCTTTGATCATATCAACAAAAATCTCATTGTAAGCATCGAAGCCCTGGCCAACCGGGAGCTCTTTAACTTTGTTAACGATCACAGCGCCCTCAAGGCCTGCGTTGGATACGATATGGAATAACGGAGCTTCAAGAGCCTTTAAGATGATCTTTCCGCCTGTCTTCTCGTCGCCTTCCATCTCATTGACAACGGCTGCAACCTTCTCTGCTGCGTGAACATAAGCAGATCCGCCGCCTGCGATGATACCTTCCTCGACAGCTGCCTTCGTAGCTGCAAGAGCATCTTCCATACGAAGCTTTGCTTCCTTCATCTCTGTTTCAGTAGCAGCACCTACGCGGATAACTGCAACGCCGCCAGCGAGTTTCGCAAGTCTCTCCTGAAGTTTCTCTCTGTCGAAATCGGACTTTGTCTCTTCGATCTGGCCCTTGATCTGGGCAACTCTGTCAGCGATCTCTTTCTTGTCGCCGAGACCGTCAACGATGATGGTGTTCTCTTTCTGAACCTTAACGGATTTTGCACGGCCAAGCTGCTCCATTGTAGCATCCTTGAGGTCAAGACCAAGCTCATCGGAGATCACAGTACCGCCTGTTAAGATCGCGATATCCTTTAACATCTCTTTTCTTCTGTCGCCGTAGCCCGGTGCCTTAACACCTACAACGCTGAATGTACCTCTTAACTTGTTGACGATAAGAGTTGTGAGAGCCTCACCCTCGATATCTTCAGCGATGATAAGAAGCTTTGCGCCTGTCTTTACGATCTGCTCAAGGAGCGGAAGGATATCGTTGATGTTAGCGATCTTCTTGTCTGTGATCAGGATATACGGATCGTCAAGAGTTGCCTCCATCTTCTCCATATCTGTGCACATATATGCGGAAATGTATCCACGGTCGAACTGCATACCTTCTACAAGGTCAAGCTCTGTCTTCATTGTCTTGGACTCTTCGATGGTGATAACGCCGTCGTTTGTAACCTTCTCCATTGCGTCTGCAACCATCTCACCGACCTCATCGCTTGCTGCAGAGATTGCTGCAACTCTTGCGATCTGGTCTTTGCTGCTGATCGGCTCGCTCATCTCTGCGATTGCTTTGACAGCCTCGTCTGTGGCTTTCTTCATACCCTTTCTTAATACGATCGGGTTAGCGCCTGCAGCCAGGTTCTTCATACCTTCGTTTACCATCGCCTGTGCGAGAACGGTAGCTGTTGTTGTACCATCACCGGCAACATCGTTTGTCTTTGTGGCAACCTCTTTTAAGAGCTGTGCGCCCATGTTCTCAAACGGGTCTTCTAACTCGATCTCTTTCGCGATGGTAACACCATCGTTTGTGATCAGCGGAGCGCCGAAGGATTTATCGAGAACAACGTTTCTTCCTTTCGGTCCGATCGTTACGCGGACAGTATCAGCAAGTTTATTTACACCAGCTTCAAGAGCTTTTCTGGCTTCAACGCCATATTTAATTTCCTTAGCCATGTTAAAATTCCTCCAATCAAGATTTCCTGTAACCATTTTCCGGTTACTTCGTTCTGAATTCTGAATTTCAGACCGCCCTGAGCGCTTCGCACACGCGGTCCCGGATATAATTTCTCCGATTATTCGATCACTGCAAGGATATCATTCTGCTTAACGATGATATAATCCTCTTCCTCTACCTTTACTTCTGTTCCAGAGTACTTGGAGTAGATTACCTTATCGCCCGGTTTTACCTGCATCTTGATCTCTTTGCCGTCAACAACTCCACCAGGACCAACAGCGATCACTTCTGCCTGCTGCGGTTTTTCCTTTGCCTGACCCGGAAGAACGATACCGGATTTTGTGGTCTCTTCTGCAACTAACTGTTTTAAAACAACTCTGTCAAATAATGGTACTAATTTCATTACTGACTCCTCCTTGTCATTTTACAAGCTCTTGCGACTATCCTGTAATTTCAGTCACAATTCTTTTTCATTTTTATCTTCTTCAGTCTGACTCAGGTCTTTTCCCTGACCCCTCGTCACAAGTCATGTTATAGCACATGTTGTTAGCACTGTCAAGTCACGAGTGCTAATTATTTTATGAAAAATTTGTGAACCTCTCTGCGGGTCTGCATGCCGCTGTGCTGTCTAGTTCCCGTTTTCTGGTGAAATCCGGCAATTTACTTGAATAATTTATACATTTTTTTAACTTTTTTCATAATTATGTCTTTCATTTTCCCTGGAATTCGATTATGATTATAAATAGCAGACTGGCGGCTGCAGGCGGAATCCTCAGATTTTCGGAACCGCGTAATGCAGCGGAAAGGAGAATAAACCATGTCAAAAAAGAAATCAGGCCTTCTTATCGCATTTGGCGCGATGCTCGGCGGCGCAGTTGCGGCCGGTATCTCCTACTATCTGAAATTAAAATCCTTCAACGATGAGCTGGACCAGGATTTTCATGAATACGAGGAAGAGGAGACCCCTTCTGAGGAAACAGAAGAAAAGACGGAACCTGCTCCAGAGAGAACTTATATTACGATCAATTCCGGAAAAGACACAAACGCTGCGGATGATTCCGTAAAAAAAGAAGAGACTAAAGATTCCGAAGAGACGGCATGTCCGGAACCCACAGACGAAAAAGACTCTGTAAAAGAGGAAAACGTACCGGAAGAAAAAACATCCTCCGTTGTAGTTGAGGACGATACGGAGGAAGGAAAAACCGAATGATACAAAGTCTTCTCCGCTCCATGGAGCTATTGGAAGTCCTGAAAGAAAAAAACCGCAATTTCTCAATCGCGGAACTGGCGGAGGCGATGGATCTGCCCCCGAGCACGGTGCACCGGATCCTGCAGACGTTCTGTGAGAAGAAATATGTGATCCGCGACGACAGATCCCACACCTACCGTCTTGGCCCGGCGCTGATTCCTCTGGGAAAAGCCGCTGCAAGAGGGATCCGTCTCCAGGATGCCGCCCACGGTATCCTGGCACAACTGGCGAAACAGACAAAAGAAGACGCATACCTCGTAATTCCAGTGGGAAATAAGGGACTTGTGATTGAAAAGGTAGATGGTCCGAGCCACTTAAAAGTTGTTGAAGAGTTCGGCTATGAGATGTATATGCACTGCGGCGCGATCCGTAAGGTCCTCCTCGCATGGCAGACACCGGCCTTCATCGACGAATACTTCAAAAACATTATTCTCCACGATCAGGCTTTCCCTCATGTCCGCCCGGATGACCTGCGCGAGGAATTAAAAAAGATCCGCCAGGATGGCTACGCCATCACTCACGGAGAGTATGTCACCGACGCCCTTGGAATCGGGGCACCGGTCTTCAACTCCGACGGTGAACTCGCCGGTTCCATTGGAATCATCGCCCCGGAGATCCGGGTCGATACTCCGGAGTTTCTTGACACCCAGAAAGATCTCGTACAGTTCTACGCATCATCCCTCTCCGCCGATCTCGGATATGAGAAGCATGATGTGTTCCAGTAAACGGAATCAATCCTTGGGATACGCATTTTCGGATGCGTATCCCGTTTTTTTGCGCTTTGTTCCCATGCACGCCTGGTCACAAGCATATGCCCTGTCCCAATCTCTCCCCCAGTGCAGCTGTCTGTAAAACCTAATCTTGACTTAAGTCCGAAAAAAGCTGGCGCGCGTCTTTGCATACCAGCTTTCTTCTATCCAATCCGCTTATTCTTTACTCAAGAGCTTTCCGTAAAAGGTCTACTCCTTTTCGGATTTCCTCCTCCGTGAGTCCTGCATATCCGAGAACGATCGTACTCATCTCCTTCGCCTGCGCTCTCTCCATATAGAACCCGGAAAGTCCGTAGACGCGGACTTTTTTTTCTGCTGCTTTTTCTAAAAGCTGCTGTTCCGGCTCCTTCTTCCTGTCTTTTAAGAGCACATGAAGTCCCGCGAATTCTCCTGTGATCTCAAACCGCTTTTCCAGCGGCTTTAATTCCCCTAAAAGCGCGTCATGTTTTCCCTTATAGATCTCGCGCATCCTGTTCAGATGGCGCTCAAAATATCCGCCGGAAATAAATTTCGCCAGGATCCTCTGGTCGACCCTGGACACGGTGGAGGAATAAAATCTTCCTTTCGCCAGGTATACCGACAGCAGCGCCTCCGGCAGCACCATATATCCCACACGGATTGCCGGAGCAATGGCCTTCGAGAATGTTCCCATGTAGATGACACATCCGTTCTGGTCCATCCCCTGAAGTGCCGGGATCGGTTTTCCCTTGTAACGGAATTCACTGTCATAGTCATCCTCGATCAGGTATCTTCCGGGCTGCTCTCCCGCCCAGAAAAGGAGCTCCTGTCTTCTTCTCACCGGCATTACGGTTCCTGTCGGGAACTGGTGGGACGGCATCACATAGGCTGCCTGTACATCCTGCCCCTCAAGTTCCTTCACGCAGAATCCATTCTTATCGATCCCCACCGGCAGTACCTTATGTCCCACACCGGATAGCACCCGGTATGCCTGGCGGTAGGTGGGATTCTCCATGGCGATCACCGCGTCCCTTCCGATGATCTGGGAAAGCAGCATCAGAAGATATTCGTTTCCCGCGCCAATGATGATCTGGGAAACATCGCAGTTTACGCCGCGGGCTGCATGGAGATACTCCCGGATCGCCTCCCTGAGGATCAGATCTCCCTGGGGCTCTCCCTTCAAAAACAGCTCCCTGTCCTCTTCTTTTAAGACCGAGCGGCTGATCTTTCTCCAGGTCGCATAGGGAAATCCTTCCAGATCGATGCCTCTGGGAGAAAAATCGACTTCAAATTTTTCACGAAAAAGCTGCCCCCGGACACTTTCCTTTTTCATGCCCAAAGACAGCTCTTTTTTCTGATCCGGCCGGGCAGCAACAGACTGCGCCACCGGCGGAAAGATTCCGTCCAGTGACGCCGCAAAATAGCCTTTTCTCGGAACCGCCTCAAGGTAGCCCTCGGACACCAGCTGCTCGTAGGCGAGCTGCGTTGTGCTCCGGCTGACCTTCAGGCTCTTCGCAAGCTCCCTGGATGAAGGAAGCTGCTTTTCCGGCCTGATATTGCCCTTTCGGATCTCATCTTTGATATACTGATAGATCTGTTCGTACAAGGGTCTCCCCCCCTGTACGTTTAACGGTACGATCAATTCCATAAATCTTTATTTCGGAAGCTTGAAGGAGCTCTTTAAGGAAACGATACGGTTATATACCGGCTGTCCTTCCTTGCTGTCCTTGCAGTCTACGCAGTAGTAACCGTTTCTCATGAACTGGAAGCTGTCGTATGCCTTTGCTTCCATGAGTTTTGGCTCTACATAGGCAGTTGTGATTGTCTTGGAGTTCGGATTTAAGTTCAGGGTTCCGTCAGCGTTCAGCTTGCCTTTCTCCTCATCGACGATATTCTCGTAGAGACGGCACTCTACCTTTCCGGCTGTCGGAGCGGATACCCAGTGGATCGTTCCTTTTACCTTTCTGCCGGTAAAGCCGGAACCACTCTTTGTCTCCGGATCGTATGTGCAGTGGATCTCTGTCACATTTCCGTTCTCGTCCTTCTCGAAGCCTGTGCATGTCACGAAATATGCGCCCATGAGACGTACTTCGTTGCCCGGGAAAAGGCGGAAATACTTCTTCGGCGGATTCTCCATGAAGTCCTCACGCTCGATATAGAGTTCTCTGGAGAACGGAACCTCACGCTCGCCCATCTCTGGATTCTCAAGGTTATTCGGGATGCTCAACATCTCTGTCTGTCCTTCCGGATAGTTGTCAATGATCAGCTTTACCGGATCAAGGACAGCCATCATTCTCGGACGTTTTAACTTCAGATCCTCACGGATACAGTACTCCAGCATCGCGTAGTCTACGGAGCTGTTTGCCTTGGAAACGCCCACGAGTTCTACGAACATTCTCAGAGCTTCCGGTGTGTATCCTCTTCTTCTGAGGGCTGCGATCGTTACAAGACGCGGGTCATCCCAGCCGTCTACGATTCCATCCTCAACGAGCTTCTTAATATAACGCTTACCCGTTACCACGTTTGTCAGGTACATCTTCGCAAACTCGATCTGGCGCGGCGGGTTCTCGAACTCGCACTCTCTTACGACCCAGTCGTAGAGCGGTCTGTGATCCTCGAACTCAAGAGTACAGATAGAGTGTGTGATGTGCTCAACCGCGTCCTCGATCGGATGAGCGAAGTCGTACATCGGATAGATGCACCACTTGTCACCGGTATTGTGGTGTGTCATGTGAGCGACACGGTAGATGACCGGATCACGCATGTTGATATTCGGCGATGCCATATCGATCTTTGCGCGGAGAACCTTCTCTCCGTCCTTATACATGCCGTTCTTCATGTTCTCAAATAACTGGAGGTTTTCCTCGACAGAACGGTCACGGTACGGGCTGTTCTTACCAGGTGTTGTGAAGTCACCACGGTATTCCTTGATCTGATCAGCAGAGAGATCACAGACGAAAGCTTTTCCCTTTTTAATTAACTTTACAGCGCACTCGTACATCGTATCGAAGTAGTCGGAAGCAAAGAACAGTCTGTCCTCAAAGTCAGCTCCGAGCCACTTTACATCCTCCGTGATGGAGTGCACGAACTCCGTCTTCTCCTTCGTCGGGTTCGTATCATCAAAACGAAGATTGAACTTTCCGCCGTACTCTTTTGCGAGACCGGAGTTCAAGATGATCGATTTTGCATGTCCGATATGAAGGTAGCCGTTTGGCTCCGGTGGGAACCGGGTCTGGACATGGTCATATACTCCTTCCGCAAGATCTTTATCGATTTCCTGCTCGATAAAGTTTTTGGAAACTACTTCTTTTGTTTCCTCAGCCGGTGTCATATTCTCAGCCATATCAATTCCTCCATTTCGTTTTTTCAATAACATGCCCGTACATCTTTCTTCTATTATTTTAACTCCTGCCATTTTCCAGCAGGACCAGATATCGAACTGTTATATATAATATTTAATACTATCACACTTTTCCGAAGAATTAAAGGGGAAATTTCACATGTTTTTCTCATGTTTCCATCAAATTGATTCCTGCATCTGCATTCCGGTCGGTTCTTTCAGTTTTCTTGAAAATTATAGGCAAAAAACACTGAAAATCCTTTGACGAATTCCGTTTCTGGGATTATACTGTGAATATAGTATGCTAAAAATTTCACAAAACATATAGAACCCGGAGGAAATGATATGGATAAGAATTCTTTCGATCTGATCACATTTGGCGAGATTATGCTGCGTCTCTCCCCGCCGCGTCATGCCCGCATCGTCGATGGCGATATTTTTGAAAAACGTGCCGGCGGAGCAGAACTCAACGTTGCTTCCGGCGTTGCCCTTTTGGGACTTCGTACCGGTATCGTTTCCAAGCTTCCGCAGAATGAGCTCGGAACTTTTATCAAGAACAGGATCCGTTTTGTCGGAGTATCCGATGACTATCTGGTCTACGATGATACGCCGGACGCAAGACTCGGTCTCTACTACTACGAGATGGGCGCCGCTCCGAGAAAGCCTACGATCGTGTATGACCGCCACCAGGCTTCCGTCACAAGGATCAAGATGAGCGAGATCCCGGAGGACATCTACCACTCCGCGAGAATGTTCCACACAAGCGGAATCTCCCTGGCTCTCTGCCAGAACATGCAGAATGTCGCTGTGGAGCTGATCCGAAGGTTCAAATCTGCCGGAGCTACGATCTCCTTCGACGTAAACTACCGTGCGAACTTATGGGGTGAGGAGGAAGCGAGAAAAACCATCGAGGAGATCCTTCCGTTAGTCGATGTTCTCTTCGTATCTGAGGAGACAAGCCGCCGCATGTTCAAGAAGACCGGTGACCTGAAGGATATCATGAAGAGCTATGCCACTGATTACGGCGTAAAGATCGTTGCCACCACCCAGCGCACGGTCATCAGTCCAAGAAAACACAACTTCACCTCCATCGTCTACGATGCCCGCTCCGATAAATTTTACACGGAAGCGCCGTACAACGATATCGATGTGATCGACCGCATCGGTTCCGGTGATGCCTATGTCGCCGGTGTTCTCTTCGGTCTCTTAAAATATGGAGATCCGGAAAAGGCCATGCAGTTCGGAAACGCCACATCCAGCGTCAAGAACACCGTTCCGGGCGACCTCCCGTCCTCTGACTTCAAGGAAATCGACCGGATCATCCATGAGCATCATTCCACAGGACCTGTCAGTGAGATGAACCGGTAATTACAAATTTGCTCCGTATGAGAGAAAAGGTCTGAGTTTCAGCAGAAATCAGACCTTTTTCTTTTTCATCCAAATTTTTCTTTTTAAATCGATCTGATATACCGTTCTGATGCCGCTGAAAAATTGTTGCCAATAGTTTGTTTCGAGTACGCGACAACCGAAAAATGCCGTGAGAAGATTGCTTTTACCTCTCACGGCATTTTTATTATACTCTTTTACAGATCCAGATCGATAAACTCGAAGTCATCGTCATCCTCGTTCCTCTTCTCAGCCGGTGCCGCTTTCGGCGCTGCCTTCGCGGCCTCCTTCGCGAGGTTCTTTGACAGATCTTTTTCCATATCCGCCACATTCTTTCTCACCGGTCTCTCCGGAGTGTCTGTTCTCTCTGGAACATTCTCTGTCCTCACAGCTTCCCGTCTCTTCGCTGCCGGCCGGCATGTCTCGGCTGCCTCCGGTCTTCTTCGCGGGATCTGGATTTCTTCCTCTTCCTCATCGAAAAGTTCTTCCCGGCGGGCAACCGGTCTGGACGCAGTTCTTCTCTCCGGCGCTTTCGCGGACTTTCCAGTCTTCTGAGCCTTTTTCGGCTCAGACTTTCTGTTTTTCCGTCCGCCCTCGTAGTCACCGTAATCGTCATCATATCCGTCACGGTCCGGATTCTTCGGTGCCTTCGGCTTTCTGAGTAAGAGAACGATAATGATGATCACTAAGAGAATACTGAGTGCAAAAAGTCCGATCACGAACATTCCGCGGATCTCGTAATCCTTAAGCAGACTGTTGTAATCCTCAGCAACCTTTAAGTACTTGCTGCGGGCATCTGCTGCGTCCGGATCCTGGAAGTAACGCTGGAGCGTCATCTCCTTCTGATCGTATCGGTAGAAACCTTCCTCACCATTCTCGTTGCGTCCGTAAACGACACAGTACTCTGGTGCAGAATCTCCGCTGTCTTTCCAGATCCAGCCGTGGACTGTGTGATCTCCAATATCGATGGTGCACTCAGCAAAACCGTCCGGGAGCGCTGTTCCCTCCGGGATGCACTCAGGCGGAAGCACTACGACTGTCTTCTCTGCCATCTTCACGACTACATAAGCGGATAAAGCACCGGTCTCGCTGTTGTATACAAAGAAGTCCCCGTTGCCGGAATCATCTGTCATGTAAAGCAAGGTCATTCCAGAGTCATCTGTAGCTGCCTTTACAGTTCTGCCCTCATACTCGATCTCCGTCGCTGTAAATCCAGACGGAAGTTCAGAATCATCAAAGGTATCCGCAACAGTCCAGTTGCCGTCCTCACCGACGACTCCTGCGTTCGTCTCTGCGGAATCCGAGTCTGTCTCACCGGCGGAAGCTGCCGCGTCGTCAGACTTTGTGACAACAATGGTGTAGGTCTTTGTTGTCTCCCCATCCTCCGCTGTTACGGTACAGGTGATGGTATTCTCTCCGTCCTGGAGGTCATCATTTCCGCTGACAGTCACCTTTGCGCCGCCGTCCTTTGCCGGTGCGCTGACCGTGATGGATGTCACATCGCTTGGAACCGCAGCGGTATACTCGGTCGTATCCGCGGAGAACGCCGGTTTTAAAGTACCCGGTGAGATCGTGAGGGACGCTAAGGACGCGTCCCTGGAAGAAGTATCCGCCGCGTTGATCTTTACGGAAGAGCTTCCAATATGGTTGAGAGTCACTGCCTTGGAGTCGGCATCGTAAACTTCCTGGGATTTCACCGTGATGGAGGAAGTTCCAGCCTTCAAGGCATTAAATTTTAATGTAAAGCTGAACGTCTTCTGGTCCGCAGCCTCCGCAGAGCCGATGACACGGACAGATCCTGCTCCGCCATTGGAGTTCGTACCGCTGACAAATTCAAGGGCATCCGCATCATACTGAAGCATCACATCGGAAGAACCGAGCGCTGCGTCCGCGGCAATCTTCATCGTGACGGATATCTGGTCTCCCACCGAAACGGTCGGGTCGGAAAACGAAAGTTTTCCGCTGGCCGCAAATGAAACCACCACGCCAGCCGGCAGCAGCATGACCATCAGTGCGAACGCCAACAGCCCCGCCGCCAGTTTTTTCATGTATTTGTTCATATTTCTTTATCTCCTATTCCAGCTTTTTCCAGGCTGATCATTGTCTTGTTTCCATAATTTCCGCCTGTACTTCCAAGCATAGTCTTTCCTGAAATGGATCTTTTTATGACCCGATATTCCCATATCAGTTGCCGGTCACAAGCTTTCCGCTGCCGGTCGCGCCCTCCGGATAAGAGCCGCTCGTTCCTGTCGATGACGTCACGAGCTTTCCAGATCCGGATGCGCCTTCTGGATAAGAACTCTGTGATCCGGAATTTGTGCTTCCAGGGCCAGTGGTGCCGAAACTGCTCCCGCTATTGGATATTCCGGTCGATCCGCCAGGGCCTACCGTAGATCCGGTCGTCGTAAAGCCCGAGGACGAAGAACCTGTGGAACTTCCCGTCGACGGGGAAACTACGGTGGTGCTGCCGTTTCCGTTTCCTTTCGCAATGGAAACCTGGTATGTGCGGACATCACCGTTCTCCGCCTTCACCTGAATCTTCACGATCGTCGTTCCGCTTCCGAGACTGATCGATCCTGCTCCACTGACTGCTGCCTTGGAGTCGATAGCCGTAGCACGGATATTTACAGAGGAAACTGAAGAGTCTACAACGAGATCATACTTCTCCGTATCTTTATTGAAGGTTGGTGTCAGGGAATATCCGTCGATGGTGATCCCTGACAGCTTGTTGTTCGGGCTTCCCGTCACGGTCGGCTTCGCGCAGGCAGTTTCCGGCATGTTGTTGAATACCGGGATCTTGAACACGAGCGCCTGTTTCTTCATCTCATCCGTATAGGCCCTCGCGAGCTTCGCGCCCTCCCCGGCCGCTCCTTCCACGTTTGTCATATACTGATGCTTGTAGGGGCTGCTGCCCTGCACATTAAATTTCTTTAAATAGAAGGTATCCTGTCCATTTTTCAGGAAATTCTCACTGTAGTAGGTCGCGCCGCCGATGATGGACTTTTCGATAGAATTCCACGGTCTTCCGTAGCTTCCCGACTGGGACGCGTACCAGAGACCTCTCGTGACGGCTGACATGGAGCCGGAAGCGAAAGCGCCGATATTAAAGAAATTATAGTAGCCTTCATAGCCGGAGGTCTTTCCTGAAATACTTCCGGATTTACCTATCCCCTGCTCCTGAAGGATCATAGCGCCAAGGACATACGGGTTGACGCCAGTCTGGGCCGCCGCCTTCATAATAATATCCACATAAGTCTGTCCCGTCGGTACCGGTGAAGTGTTTGACGCGCCGGTATTGTCATCGGTGATGGCAGACGCGTCCATTCCCGGACCATACTCTACCTCCGGGAGTGCCGTTGTATACATCTTTCTCTGGCTGATCGTGGAGCTCACCGTAGAACCCGGCCCCTCAAGGCTCACACCCTGATTTTCGCTGCCAGAGCTTATGTTGCCGCTTCCATAAGGACTTCCGCCGGACGTTCCAGAACTCATTCCCGGTCCGTAGTTTTCCCCCTGCTGCAGGGAGCCGGAAACTTCAGTATTCGTTTTACTGTTTATGACTGCCGCTGTACCGGACCCCGAAGTCTCCTGGATACTCTGGGCTGCCGTCGTCTCCTCCGGCGTCTTTTCCAGGAATGTTCCCGTGATCAGGCTCGTAAGTCCCGCTCTCGTCTGGGTATTGCTGTCGAAGGCGTGATGCAGAAACTGGAATACATAGGTATCGTTTAGGAAATTTCTCGGATCCATATAGTAGGCGACAATGTCCTTGGATGCCGCCACCCAGGAAGAACCGTCGAATCCGGTCCAGGTGCTTGTATTCCAGTCGTAAGCGCCGTAGTCTGTGGATTTCCAGGATGAAATGCTCGCCTTCGATACCAGATTCGTTCCGACTGCTCCTTCCGCCTCCATCACATCGCTCCAGTTAAGCCCCGTCTTCTGGGCCTGGAAGACCCAGGTCGGATGTTCCGTGTGAAGGGTCCGCAGAGATGTCTTGTAGCTTTCCGGGAATCCCTGGCTGTTTAAATAGCTCTCAAAGTTCGCGTCATAGCTGTAGGATACCGGGAATTTGATATAGTCTGAACGGACATAGCCTCCCTGTGTCCCTGAACTGGAGGAAAACTGGATCTTATACCAGATCTTCCCGTCGGATCCCGTTGTCTCGGAAACCACTGTCACAGCAGCTCCGTAGGCAAGTTTTTTTACGATAGATCCCGTCGTCCCCGGTGTACTCCGCACATTCAGAGTCGTGGCATTTACTGTCGCCGAGCCTGTCGCCGCGTATACGGAAGACAGCCCGGATATCATCGTTCCGGTGTGAGCCGCACAATCTCCCAAAAGGACCGCCCCCAGCATCAGCGCCAGAAATCTTTTTTGTCTCTTTGTCATGTTTTTCTTCTCTCCCACTGCCGGTTTCGTGAAATTTTGCATAAAATCGACATCATATCCATTATAATGATAAAGGCACTTTTCTGTCAACCGCGCAGGAGAAACTTCACACAAATTCCAAATATTGCCGCATTTTCTTAATAAAAACTTAAAAAAGAAACTATAACCTGCAGAAGCTTTCACCGCCAGTTTCTTTCGAATGCATGACAGCACAAAAGCCCGGCATCTCCTCATGGAAACGCCGGGCCTCATGTTTTTTCGTCAATTACACTTCAGATTTACTGCAAAATTATACCGGGTAAGCTTTATTTGCTTTGTCTGCAGTCTTCTGGTCAACCTTCGTCTGCTGGGCTTCACGGTACTCGAAGAAGTCTTTTGCTACAGCCGGGAACAGAGCATAGGATAATACATCCTCATCCTGCTGCTTCCACTGTGCGCATTCCTTCTCGAATTTCGGTAACTGCGGCTCGATCAGATCTGCTGGACGACAGGTGATCGGAGTTGCATCGCCGATGATCTTCTTCTGGACTTCTTTGTTGAACGGTTTTACCGTCTTACCAAATTCGCCCATCATGATCTTCTTGGACTCCTTCGGAACCATCTTATATCTCTCGCCGGCAAGAACGTTCAATACAGCCTGTGTACCAACGATCTGGGAGGACGGAGTTACAAGCGGCGGCTCACCGAAGTCTTTTCTTACTCTCGGGATCTCCTCAAGCACTGCGCGGTACTTGTCTTCCTGACCAGCTTCCTTTAACTGGGAAACAAGGTTGGAAAGCATTCCGCCCGGTACCTGATACTGGAGCGTCTTGATGTTTACACCGAGAACCTTCGGGTTCAGAAGGCCGCTCTTTAAAGCTTCCTCGCGGATCGGTGTGAAGTAATCGGTGATCTCTGCAAGCAGATTCTGGTCATAGCCAGTATCATACTTGGTGCCGCGGAATGTCTCAACCATAACTTCAGTTGCCGGCTGGGATGTACCGAGAGCCAGCGGAGACATTGCGCAGTCAATGATATCGCAGCCTGCTTCCACAGCCTTTAAATATGTCATGGAAGCAACACCGGAGGTATAGTGCGTGTGCAGGTCGATCGGCAGCTTTGTACCCTGTTTTAATGCCGTAACAAGCTCAGTAGCCGCATACGGAGTTAACAGACCTGCCATATCCTTGATGCAGAGGGAATCAGCGCCCATGCTCTCGATCTCGGAAGCGATATTCTTCCAGTAATCAAGTGTATACGCATCGCCTAATGTATAGCAAAGGGCGATCTGGGCATGTCCGCCTTCCTTTTTTGTTGCCTTAACGGCAGTCTCAAGGTTTCTGATATCATTCAGGCAGTCAAAAATACGGATAATATCAATACCATTTGCGATGGATTTCTGTACAAAGTACTCAACCACATCATCTGCATAATGATTGTATCCAAGGATATTCTGACCACGGAACAGCATCTGGAGCTTCGTGTTCTTGAATCCAGCTCTCAGTTTTCTGAGTCTCTCCCACGGATCTTCCTTCAGGAAACGCAGGCAGGCATCAAAAGTAGCGCCGCCCCAGCATTCTACTGCGTGGTAGCCAACTTTATCCATTTTGTCAACGATCGGAAGCATCTGATCAGTCGTCATTCTTGTTGCAAGGAGAGACTGATGCGCATCACGAAGAACGGTCTCAACGATCTTAACCGGCTTTTTCTGAACTTCTGCCATTTTATTATCCTCCTACCGGGAGATCTGCCCGGGCAGACCTCCCTATATTAAAAGTTTCGGTTCCAATTAAACTCCGAAGATAGCCATGAAGGTACCTGCAGCAACTGCTGTACCGATAACGCCGGCTACGTTCGGTCCCATTGCGTGCATAAGAAGGAAGTTTGTCGGATCTGCCTCAGAACCAACCTTCTGGGATACACGGGCTGCCATCGGAACTGCGGATACTCCGGCAGAACCGATTAACGGATTAACCTTACCACCAGTTACCTTGCACATGAGCTTACCAAAGATAACGCCGGCTGCTGTACCGAACGCGAACGCGATAAGTCCAAGGATAACGATCTTGATAGTTGTAACTTTTAAGAATCTCTCAGCACTTGTTGTAGCGCCAACGGAAAGACCGAGAACGATTACAACGATGTACATAAGAGCGTTGGAAGCTGTCTCCTGTAACTGTTTAACAACGCCGGACTCACGGAAGAGGTTACCAACCATAAGCATACCAACGAGCGGAGCTGTTGTCGGAAGGATCATACAAACTACGATCGTAACGATAACCGGGAAGAGGATCTTCTCAAGTTTGGATACCGGACGAAGCTGTTCCATCTTGATCTTTCTCTCTTCTTCCGTTGTTAAGAGTTTCATGATCGGCGGCTGAATGATCGGAACGAGAGCCATGTAGGAGTAAGCTGCTACGGCGATCGGTCCCATGAACTCAGTCTGTCCAAGCTTACCTGCAAGGAAGATGGATGTTGGGCCATCAGCACCACCGATGATGGAGATCGCTGCGGCTGCCTTGTCATTGAAGCCCATGAAAATAGCCATAAAGTAAGCGGCGTAGATACCGAACTGTGCGGCAGCGCCTAAAAGGAAGCTCTTTGGGTTAGCGATCAGCGGACCGAAGTCTGTCATCGCGCCTACACCCATGAAGATCAGGGACGGAAGAATACTCCACTCATCCAGTAAATAGAAGTAGTGAAGAAGTCCTCCAACTCCGTTAGAAGAATCTTCAATGCTCAGCATAATATCCGGGTAGATATTTACAAGCAGCATACCAAAGGAAATCGGTACAAGAAGAAGCGGCTCAAATCCTTTTCCGATCGCAAGGTAAAGGAAGATACACGCAACTAAGATCATGATCAGGTTTCCTACGCTTAAATTCAGGAATGCTGTCTGCTGAAGAAGATTCAAAAGTGTATTTTGAATGTATTCCATGTTAATCCCTCCATGTGGAATCTGCAGTCAGCAGAAAATTAGTTTAATGTAGCGAGTGTAGCACCCGGCTCTACGGAATCACCAACAGCAACGTTGATTGTTGCAACAGTGCCGTCCTGCGGAGCAACGATCTCGTTCTCCATCTTCATAGCTTCAAGGATCAGGAGAACCTGACCTCTCTTAACAGCCTGACCTGCAGATGCCTTAACGCCAAGGATCTTACCCGGCATCGGAGCTGTAACTGCTACTGCGCCTGCTGCGCCAGCCGGAGCTGCCGGAGCTGCTGCCGGTGCCGGAGCTGCCTTCGGTGCTGTTGCCGGTGCTGCCTTCGGTGCCGGTGCTGCTGCCTTCGGTGCGGAAGCTGCGCCTGTGAAGCCCTCTTCTACTGTTACTTCATATACATTACCGTTTACTGTGATTGTATAATTTTTCATTGTGATTTCCTCCTGATAATATTAATTCCAGTTTCTGTTAGAAACACGTTTGATGGAGCGGACTACAAGTCCGTTGTCAACAGTCTCTTTTCCCTCGTAAGCTGCAATCGCTGCTGTAATCACGGAAACGAGCTCTGTGTCGTCGGTGAGGTTCTCCTCCTCAGCCGGTGCTGCTGCCGGTGCCGGAGCCGGAGCTGCCGGTGCTGCCTGCGGTGCTGCCGCCGGTGCCGGTGCTGCTGCAGCCTTCTTTGCCTTCATCTTTGCCTCAAATACGTTGATGTATTTGAACATGCTGATCAGCCAGCTGATGAAGATCAGGACTGCGAATACAACGCCCATACCCATTAAGGTATTCATTCCGGCTTTCGCCATCTTCTCGCCTGTTGTGTAAACCGGAGAGAAGGAAATTGTCTCAACCTTGTTGAGGTCCTCGTCTGCGATCAGAGTGAATTCCATCGCTCTCTTCTCGTAAACAGTGTTCATTCTTGCGACATAGCCGTCATCACTTTTTGTAACGACTGCTGTCTCGCTGGAAACGAACGCGCCAAGGTCATCCTTAATGGAATCCCAGGATTTTAACGCATTCTCCATAACAGTATCTTTGTTCTTTACGCTTGTTGCAAGGGCCTGTTCGATGGAAGCGTCATCCATCTGGTTGAACAGATCCAGGTACTGCTGGGAGCCGGACTGCATCGCCATTTCGATCTGCGGATCGATCGTTTCAGCGGTGTCAGCGGCTGCAGAGCATCCTGCAAGCGCGAAGAGGCAAACTGCCATGCAGAGTGCAAGCCAGATTCTTCTAATTCTCTGTTTCATATTTCAGCCACCTCATATTAGATCGTTCCGTGCTTTTTGGACGGACGATCCTCTCTTTTTGTGAACAGCATCTCAAATGCAGCAGCTACACGCTGTCTTGTCTCGGAAGCCTCGATGATATCGTCTACATATCCTCTCTTTGCTGCCGCAAGTGCGCTTGCCTGCATCTCATTATACTGTGCTGCTTTTTCATTGATCAGGGCTGCCGCATTGTCAGCCTTTGTGATCTCGTCAGCATACATGATCTTCACAGCCGGTACTGCTTCCATGACACCGATCTTCGCGTTCTTCCATGCGTATACAATGTCAGAACCGATGGACTTGCTGTTCATGGTAAGACCTGCTGTTCCGTTTGCCTTGCCGACAACGACAGTTACCTTCGGAACGTCAGCGTTTGCGAATGCGTAGGTCAGGCGTGCTGCCGCCTTCGCGATCTTCTTCTCGTTGCATTTGCAGTTCTTGTAACCATCTACATTGACGAGTGTAAGTACCGGGATCTCGAAAGCGTTGCAGAAGTTTACAAATGCTGCTGCTTTCTCACATCCTGCTGCGGTAAGGGCTGCGTCATAAGTAGCAGTCTTCTCGCCGTCTGTATAAACTTCGCTGCGATTTGCAACACAGCCAACGGTAGCTCCGTTTAAGCGGATAAATGCCGTTACCATCTCCGGTGCGTAGTCCTTCTTCATTTCCATGTAGAAGCTGTCATCAGAGATCATGGACAGTGCGATGGATGTATCGCCTGCGCAGTTCTCGATATCTGTGCAGATTCTGTTTAAGTCATCCTCACATTCGCTGTAAGACATGTCATCCTCGTTGTTAGCCGGAAGGATGGAAACAAGGTTTCTGATCTCTGTGAAAATTTCTTTCTCGGAGCCAGTCGCGCATACGTTTCCTGTCTCTTTTGCCTGATACTCAGCGCTGGAATTATCAGCATCGTTCTCAGCGATTACAAACGGAGCATTCACAAACATTTTTGCGTCCTGTTCCATAAATGTGAAATCAGCCATTTCAGATGCCACAGCCATTCCGCCGCCGCAGTTTCCAAACACAGCCTGGATCTGCGGGATCACACCGGATGCCATTGCCTGGCAGACATAAAGTTTGCCGAAGCCGTCCAGGGCATCCATGCTTTCCTGGAGTCTGAATCCTGCACAGTCTACCAGGGCAACAATGGGTGCGCCCATTTTCATAGCCATACTATAGAGCTTCTCGATCTTCTCTGCGTGCATTTCGCCGATGGATCCGCCCATTACGGACGCGTCCTGGCTGTACACATAGACGAGAGCGCCATTGATCGTACCATAACCGGTAACAACACCATCTGCAGGGGTTTCCTGAGACTGCATGTTGTAATCAGTGCTTCTGGCAGTAATATAAGCACCAACCTCAACAAAGCTGTTGTCATCAAGCAATTCATGAATTCTGTTGATTGCCGACGTTTTTGTCATTTTGCTGTCCTCCATTATTCCTTAAATTGACGAAAATCAAATTTCTGCCTAGTGTAATAATAAACGGATTTGATGCAAAATTCAAGGAGTTTTTCCCCGCCTTAGCAACATTTTTATCCCTTTTCGTCAGAAAAATTTAAGAAACTTTTTTTCTAATGCCTGTCTCGTGATGCAGTTAATTTTTTAAACCTTCTGCTTCCAGATGACGTTTCATCTCAGTAAAGCCCCGCCCGCGGACTTCTCCGACCTGGTGAACCACCATGAATGCTTCCGGATCGATGTCCATCACGATGCGGTTTAATTTCTGAAGTTCCCTGCCGGAAACTACGGTGACGACGGCCATGGACGTCTTTCTTAAGTGCCCGCCCTCGATCTGGAATAATGTGGTTCCACGGTCAAGCTGTTCCTGCACTGCGATATTGATCTCCTCGTATTTCTCGCTGATGATCTTCGCCTGTACCTGCTTTTTGCCCATCATGAGCATCTTGTCCAAGATCACGGTGTAGACCATGACCATGATAATCCCGTAGAGGATCTTTTCCCGGTCGCGGAACAAAAGCTGGGATAAGAGGATCGCCACATCGAAAACATACATGGACACGGATACCGGGAACTTAAAGCGTTTCTGCAGGACAAGCGGAGGGATGTCCATGCCGCCAGTGGAGGCGCCGGAGCGGATCACGAACCCCAGAGCGAATCCGATCATGATCCCAGCAAAGATGGCACAGAGCATGGGATCCGTTGTAAATACGAAGTCTCCCGTCAGGGCGGTCAGGCGGTCAAGGATGAACGGGTAATAAAATGTCGCAAGCAGGGTCGTCGCCGCAAATTTTTTCCCCAGCTCCAGCCAGCCGAGGCCGAACATGGCGATATTGAAGACCGCCACGAAGCCGGAAAGAGGGATCCCGAAGAAATGCTGTGCCATAAGGCCAAGTCCTGTGGTTCCCGCGGCGATCATGTCCAACGGCAGAATGAAGAGGACGACTCCCGCAGCGTAGACCGTGAGACCGAACAGGATAACCGCAGTCTGGATAACGACAGATGCCGCCTTGTTCTGTTTTGTTTCTGATGTTTCCATTTATTTTTGTTTCCTTTCTCTTTATATTCTGTTTATTGTTGTTTGTATTGTTTATATATTTTATATTATTTAATTTTTCCCTTTGCAATTTTCCACGTTTTCTATTCTTTTCACTACCTTTTTATCACAGAAAAGCGTGCAAAAAAAGGACGCCCGGAGGCGTCCTCATGAATTTTTCTTATTTGCCGAAAACTGCTTCATAGTCTTTGCGGAATTTCTCAATTCCCTGGTCAGTTAACGGGTGATGTGTCATCTGCTCGATTACTTTATACGGAACCGTCGCGATATCAGCGCCTGCAAGTGCACACTCTGTTACATGCATGGTGTGTCGTACGCTTGCCGCGATGATCTCTGTCTCGATATCATGGAGAGCGAAGATCTCTGCAACAGTGTCGATGAGATCGATACCTGGCTGGGAGATATCATCGAGACGTCCTACGAACGGGGATACATAAGCTGCGCCTGCTCTGGCTGCAAGAAGTGCCTGGTTTGCGGAGAAGATCAGGGTCACATTCACCTTGATGCCTTCGGAAGAAAGCACTTTTGTCGCCTTTAAGCCTTCCACCGTCATCGGGATCTTTACGACCATATTCGGATGGATCTTCGCGATCTCACGTCCCTCTGCGATCATTCCCTCCGCGTCAGTGGTTGTCGCCTTTACCTCACCGCTGATCGGTCCGTCTACGATAGAAGCGATCTCTTTTAAAGTCTCAACATAATCTTTTCCTTCTTTTGCGATCAGTGACGGATTTGTCGTAACTCCACAGATCACTCCCATGTCATTTGCTTTGCGGATCTCATCCACATTGGCTGTATCAATGAAAAACTTCATTGGTTCCCCCTCCTGTTTTTTCTAATAATCGTAACTGCCCGGTATTTTCGCAGCTACAGACCGTCATATAAGTCCATTTTAACATGAGGACATGTTTTGTCAATGCATTTCGACGTTTTTCTCGGATTCCGCCATTCCCGAATGCGTGTTCGTGAACAGATGCAGATCACAGCAGGTGAGCGCGTTTGGTGTGGAAATCCACCAGGAGACATTCTTTTTATCCGGCATACGGGATAAATTCAAAACAATCCTCTTCATACGTCCCGTCGATCTCGAATCCCCAGCCTTTATCCGACTTTCCCACCGCCAGACGGCATCTGCGTCCATCGGAGAGCTCCATGTCCACAAAACTTTCCAGATCCGTTGCCCGGACATAATACCTTGTTCCGGCAGGAAGCTTTTCCTCTTTCCCGCTGCCGTCCGCGTCGAAGACTGTCACCGGAAGCTCCCTCGTGGATACCAGCGCCGCCTCATCCTCCTTTGAATCGCAGACATTGACTTTTGTATACACATCATTCTCTGCCACCGGCATCCCGCTCTCGCCCACATGGAATTTCCGGTAAGCGTCATATGTTCCCAGGGCATCCACTCTGCGGGTAAGGTAAAATCCATCCGGATCATTTAACAGGGCGCCATGGGGACTGTCATTCGATGTACCAAGATGGCGGATCTCTTCTCCCTTCAGGTCGAAGACTTCCAGGGTCCTCCAGTCATTCTCACTCTGGATCTCCGTGTAGAGATATGGGTGGCCGTCATCCGTCATGGCGATCCATCCGTCCTGGGGCTGTCCATAGAGTTCCATCGTGAATTCTTCCTTCTTTCCGCCCTGTTCCCGCTCGATCGTGATATTTCTCGTGCCATACCCGTCTGCAGCATCATCAAAATGATAGCTCACAGAAGTATCCGTCCCCCCATTCCCATATGTCACAGTCTCCCAGGGACTGGTCTTTTTCGCCCAGCCTTCTGAGGCTTTCCCTATATAGTCTGTCTGGAACATCGTTTCATTTCCGGCAAACGGAACCTCCACTTCAACAGCTCCTGCCGCATATGAGGCGATAACATACTGATCAAAATGAATGCACACACCTGTTTTTGTGATGCACCATCCCAGCGGCCCATATCCATCCGTCCCCGCAAACAGACTGTCCACGGTCGTTTCATAATCTTCGAATAATTCCTTCTCCTCCTTCTGGTCAGAAAGCTCCTCCTCCACATATTTCCGGAATCCCGGAAGATCTTTTACTACATCGCAAAGTTCCATCTCTTTTCCTGTCTGCGTATCGAAATTGTGGTATTCCGTCACAGAGCTTGGATGTGCGCCTCCCAGATCATAATATTTCAGCCAGTACATACTGACGACCGTATGGTCGAAGCGGACCGGATTAAATTCATAATTGCAGACATATGACTGCTTCCTGTCCGGGTAATTGTTCCGCATATCCTCAGCTTCTTTTTTATAGGAGGCATACTCCTCTTTATTCTGGCTGACCAGCTTTTTATTCAGGGAAATGAGTGACTGCTTCAGCGCGTCATATCCGTCCCCCTGGACATAGACCTTATCGCAGCGCGATGTGATGATCGGAGTCTGATCTGTGTCATCCCATTCCCCGTCATATTCCCCGCTTACCGCGATAGGGATCAGGGCAAAGCGATCCGTCCGGGCATCCGCGCCCGTATTCCCATTTTGATCAGTGCCCGATATGCTCTCCACCGCACTCTCCGGCTCACGTTCCGCTGTGGATCCAGTCTCACCGCTCTCCTGTGTCGTCTCCGCCGCTGTATCCACCGTCACTATATCTTTTTTCTGACAGCCGGTCATGAGACTCATTGCGATCAGGAGATATAGACCATATTTTCTCATACTGTTTCCTCCCTTTATCAATTTTTATAACCATTCGATTTTATTTGCCGATGACATGCAGCATTCACATTCTGTTTCCCTTTGCAGCCGAAATTTTCCTGTATCAGGATTATTCCTTTTTATAGCCTTATCTTATCGCACATGCTCCGGGGAATCCATTTCTTTTCCCTTACGAATTCTTAAAACAAAGCGGAAGAAAACAGAACGTACAGCGGATCTCCCCCTCTTGCAAAAAATTTCGGCATATTTGGGCATAAAAATACCGGAAACAGGCAGTTCCCCATTTCCGGCATTTTCATCATATTCTCATATATCTATTTTATCTGTGCGCCGCGTCTCTACAGCATCCAATCCTTCAAAACATCGTGATCACGCAGAAGTTTTCCAACGATCGTCTTATCGATCTTTCTGAGCAGCGGCTTTTTCAACATTTCAAACGGCATCGGAAGCTTCATCTCAAGCGGGGACTTTCCGTCCATGAGCTTCACCGTGCTGTCTAAGAGCTCTCTCACATCATAGACACTGCCCCATACCTCCGGCACACCGCGGTCCACTCCACAGAGTCCGTATACTGCCTCCATGGCGGTACGGACAGAATACTCTGTGGTAAAGATCGTATCTCTCGGAGTCTCCGCAAACTGTCCAAGGAAAGCGGCATTTACAGAACCGTCCGGAATTACATCCGGGCGGTCTCCGGCAGACCTCGGCATAAAGAATGCGGTGATATACGGCATCATGGTCGGTGTGCAGTTGCACTCTTCTCCTGATAGTCTCTCGATATCCTCCACCGGGATTCCGAGATGATACAGCCACTCGGCGGTGATCTCCTTACCGGTACACTCCTTCATGGGTTTCTTCACATAGTCGCCCGGGACATCGGTGAACAGGCTGTATACCCATACACACACCTCGTCCTTCTTCTGATTCTTGAACTGTCCCTGGCGGTTGATGGTCCAGCTCAAAAGCCACTTGGAATCGCGGCAGCTCACGATACCGCCGGTAACAACTTTGCCTGTCCTCGGGTCGCGCTTGCAGATTTTCTTGATCTGGTCGATGATCTCTTCATTTGCGGTGGTGACCGTCGCAGACTCCCAGTTCGTCTTCTCGATATCGGAGCAGAATTTTTCCGGATGACCGAAGGACGGATCCTGTGCTGCAATTTTCTTCCAGAGGCTCCAGCAGCCGCTGCTTCTCACTTCCGCGTCACCCACCGGCGCATGGTTCTGGTCACCGTAGATCGTCCCTTCTGTACAGCTTCCGTTTGTGATAAACACAAGGTCCCTTTCCGTCAGCGGGATCTCCGTGTCCCCGTTCTTCGTGCGGCACTCGATAGCGCGGGCCGTCTTCTTTCCGTCCGTGATCTCAAAGCGGACGTTTGTGACCTCTGTGCCGAACCGAAACTCCACGCCTGCCGCCTCCAGGTATTTCTGCATCGGCAGAATCAGGGATTCGTACTGGTTGTAGCGGGTGAATTTCAGAGCGGAGAAGTCCGGAAGGCCGCCGATATGGTGGATAAATCTCTGGAAGTACCGCTTCATCTCCAGGGCGCTGTGCCAGTTTTCAAAGGCGAACATGGTTCTCCAGTAAAGCCAGAATTGGGAGCCGAATACCTCATCATCGAACACATCCTCGATGGTCTTGTCATAGAGATCCTCATCCTTCGTGAAGAAGAGCTTCATGATCTCCATACTGCCCTTCTGGCTCAGACCAAACTTTCCGTCCGTATGGGCATCCTCGCCGCGGCGCTCTGTGGCACGACAGAGAGAATAGTTCGGGTCATGCTTGTTTAACCAGTAATACTCATCGAGAACGGACGCGCCTGGAACCTCCAGGGACGGGATGCTGTGGAACAGATCCCAGAGGCACTCGAAATGATCCTCCATTTCGCGGCCGCCGCGCATCACATATCCTCTTGTCGGATCATCGATTCCGTCGCAGGCACCTCCGGCGATATCCATGGCCTCTAAGATGTGGATGTTCTTTCCCGGCATCTGGGCATCGCGGACGAGAAAGCATGCCGCCGCCAGGGATGCGAGACCGCTTCCCACAAGGTACGCGGACTTCTCCTCGATTCCCGCCGGCTTCTCCGGGCGGGCGAACGCTTCGTAGTTTCCGT
The DNA here is from genome assembly GCF_003435535.1 of Desulfotomaculum sp. OF05-3. Classification (NCBI taxonomy): domain Bacteria; kingdom Bacillati; phylum Bacillota; class Clostridia; order Eubacteriales; family Desulfotomaculaceae; genus Desulfotomaculum; species Desulfotomaculum sp. OF05-3. The sequence continues at coordinate 85,088 of NZ_QWGO01000001.1, forward strand.
TTGTGTAGTAGATTCCCTTGCTGTTCTTATCATGTTTTCCGAGTTCTGTGTTGCGGTAATCGGATCTGCTTCCATGGGAAGTCTTTTTCATCTTATCCATTTCCATGTTTCCGCGCTTCTTCGCCGCGAGTACCGCTGTGATTCCAGCTCCGGCCGCCAGAACTGCTCCGGCTTTCCATCCTTTTTTGCTCATCGTTTCTGGTTTCCTTTCCTGTTTATTTCATTTCTACATTCCGTATCATGTAGTTTTCATAACTATATTGCTGCTTTTGATAGTAATCCTTTCCACGGGCTTTGTCAAGCTTTCCATTCAAATATTTTGAACGCAAAAGTTTTTTCTGCGCTTCCCGCCTTTTATCTTCTCCTTTTTTCTGATTTTCATTCAAAAAGTACCCCGCCCGCTGTCTCTATAGGGGCAGCGAACAGGGTACTAAAAAGGGGAGGATAAGTATTAATCTTTTTCTTTTGTACTGGTCATAGGATTGCCCGTTTTTCCGTTTTTATACATTCATCATTGATTTTCCATACACATTTTTTTATAATAAGCTTACGGAATACATTCAGATTGGAGAATACAGAAATCATGAAAAATCTTGTAATCGGACAGTCCGGCGGACCTACCGCCGTCATCAACGCGAGCCTTTATGGTGCGGTAAAAGCATTCAGGGAATCCGGCGCGGACGGACATGTTCTCGGAATGATCAACGGAATCGAGGGATTCCTCGCTGACCATGTGATGGACCTTTCCACGGACCTCTCTGACAAGGAACTTGAGCTCTTAAAGCTCACTCCGGCCGCATACCTTGGTTCCTGCCGTTATAAACTTCCGGCAGATTTAGACAGTGAAGTTTACCCTGCGATCTTCGATAACTTCCGTGAGATGAACATCGGATACTTCCTCTATGTGGGCGGAAACGACTCCATGGATACCGTGGACAAGCTCTCCCGCTATGCGGAGAAGATTGGAAGCGATGTGAAATTCATCGGAATCCCGAAGACCATCGACAACGATCTTGTCCTCACCGACCACACACCGGGCTTCGGAAGCGCCGCAAAGTATGTTGCCTCCACCGTCCGCGAGATCGTCCTCGACGCCTCCGTCTATCAGCAGAGATCCGTCACCATCGTCGAGATCATGGGACGCCACGCAGGATGGCTCACCGCTGCTTCCAGGCTTGCAAGAAAATATGAGGGCGACAACCCATGCCTTATCTACCTCCCGGAGACTCCGTTCTCCTTAGAGCAGTTCTATAATGACCTGGACGCTGCATTCAAGAAATCCCCGAACCTCGTTGTCTGCGTCTCCGAGGGAATTGCCGATGAGGGCGGCACCTTTGTCTGCGAGTACTCCGACGCAGCGAAGCTCGATTCCTTCGGTCACAAGATGCTCACCGGCTGCGGTGAGGTCTTGGAAAGCTTTGTCCGCGACAAGTTCGGCGTGAAAGTCCGCTCCATCGAGTTAAATGTCAACCAGCGCTGCAGCGGCATGATGGTATCTGAGACGGATATCGAGGAAGCTGCCATGGCAGGCGCTGCCGGTGTGAAGGCAGTTCTCGCCGGGGAGACAAAGAAGATGATCGCCTTCAAGCGTGACTCCGACATGCCGTACAAGATGCACTGCACACCGGAGGATGTAAGCCTCATCTGCAATCAGGAAAAGAAATTCCCAAAGGAATGGATCAACGCGGCAGGAAACGATATCACCGATGACTTCTCAGCTTACGCTCTCCCGCTGATCCAGGGCGAGCCGAAGCGCGTGATGGAGAACGGGGTGCCGAAATACCTGTACAGAAAGTAAGTTTGGTATTATCACCCATAACCGCGAATTTTAACAAAACTCTTCAACAAAAGCAAAAGCCCGTGAAAACATGCTTCCACGGGCTTTTTCCTTTTCTTTCCTTGGTAAGAACTCTCCCACTTCCTGTCCCAGACTTATTCAAGATCGAAACAGCCCTGCACCGCTGCCAAACGAAATCCACTTTTCCATTTAACTGCTGCACAGAGCTGTTTATTTTTCATATTCCATTAATTCACTTCACTGATATCCATCAGCCCGCACCCGTCATAGAAGAACTTTAAAATCTCCTGGCAGGTCTTTCCCTGCTTTGCCATGCCCTGGGCACCGTTCTGGCTCATGCCGACACCGTGTCCGAAGCCGCCTCCGTAGATTGTGAAGGTCGTCACCTGATTTTCATCGGTTCCGTTGTTCTCGATATAGATGAAACCGCTGGGAAGCGTATCCCATCCCGTAGATGTGGAACCGTCTTTCCTGTTGTATACAAGTGATACATTTCCGAGAATGCTGCGGATCCTGCTCTGCCCGGAAAATGTCTTGGAACCTTCCGTTCCAACGACCTTCAGGGTCTTCGCGTATCCACCCGCTCCCCTGGATGTGATCGTAAGTCCCGTGATCCTGCCGACCCCGCCGATCTTTTCGTCCAGGATCGTGCTGGTGGTCTTCGTGTTCCAACGGAACATCGGGAAGTCAGAGTCGTAGGCATCTGTGTTCTCGTCCTTGATAAAGCTCTCAAAGGCCTCGTTGGATGTCAGATCCAGCTTCTTCGCCTTGTTGTTGATCGTGACTGCCCTGAGGTACGGCGTGTTGGACGCATCCGCTCCCCACACACTTCCGTCGGTTCCATGCCCGTCAGATGTGGAGTAATAGAACGCCTCGATGGGATCCCCGTTGTATTCCAGAAGCTGACCAAAGGTCTCATTCACAGCGGTATCCGTGGAATCGAAGGTCAGCGTGTTGTTGTACACCTGGAAATTCGTGCTGTCATCCACATGGGCACCGTAGGTCGAGTAGGCATTGCCCTGAATCTGCCTCCATGCGTAGGTTCTCGCACAGACCGCCTGGGCCTTCAGCGCCTCCAGCTCATAAGTCGGCGGCATCTCGCTCGGTGTCACCCGCTTTAAATATTCCTCGAGATCCACCTCGTTTAAGAGAAGCAGGCCGTCGCTCTCCTCCGTGATCTCCATATGTCCCGGATAGACGGGCATTCCCTGAGCGCGCTCCAGACTGTGTACCGTGATCATTCCGCCTTCATTTGCGGAACGGAATGTGAGACGCCCACTTGCGACCCTTGAATCTCCCGGTTTTATCGTCACCGTCTCCTCTGCTGCGATGGACTCCGTCTTTGCATCCTTCTCATCTCCGTACTCCAACACTGCCATGGAGTCGCAGGAAAGTGTGATCGTATCATGGAACAGTGACTTAAATCCGTTCGTCATGATAAGCACGCGGATCATGTCGATATCCGGTTTCTCCGTCGTCAGGGCCGCACAGATCTTTCCATCCGCCACCACAAATTCCTGCATGTGGTAGCCGACGAGAATATCCTTCTTCTGCTGTTCCCTGAGAACACCGTAGGTCCGATAGATCTTAAACTGATCCGCCAGCGGCACGCTGCCGTAGCCGTCGATCTCAATCTCTGTGTCGCGGACCGCAAGGACCGTTCCGGTGATCTTCTCTTTCTTCAGCACCAGTCGTTTTGGGGTTCCGCCCTTTAAGTACAGATCTCCGATCTGACCGGAGATCTCGCTCTCATCCTTTAAAACTCCCTTTACCGGAAATTCCCTCTGGATATTTCCGATAAAGACCGTCACTGTCTTTCCGGAGAATCCCGAGATCCAGGCATTCTCGTAGACGATCTCGTCCGAGACCATCTCCTCCACCTTTAAGATCTCATCGTCTCTCGCCAGAAACCGGATCTTCTGATCAATATATCCGTCGAGGTAAAGTCCCTCAAACTGAAAAATACCGTCCCTCGTGTAGGCTGTCCATGCAGGCGCACCATCCACATTGTCCGGTGTTCCGTAAAGGTCCGTCTCCACCTCGGCCACAGCTCTGTCCGGATCCACCGCCGCGCGGAACGCGTCATAGAACTTCCAGAAATTCTCACTGGAGACCGCCTTTTTCGCCCGGTCACCGGAATCCACATAAGAAAGGAGCGCATCTGTTTCCCCTTTTCCCTCTTCCGATGCCTTTTTTGCCCAGTCTGAAAGAACCGCGTATGTAACTGCGGACGTAGCGCTCCGCTCGTCCGCTTTGACCGATCCGCTGTCAAGATATCCCTGACCATAGAGGTAGTCCATATATTTCACATACCACTGGTCCGATAGATCTTCATCAAAATTCGACGTCTCCGGCGCATTTTCAAGAATTCCATTCCCCGACTCCAGTGTCAGTGCCACCGTCCGGGATGCCGCTGCCAGGGAGACTCCATCCTCTTCCCTGTCCAGAAGTACGATCACGATCAGCAGAACCACGATGAACGTCGTGACTCCCGCCATCCAGTTTATCAGTTTCCTTCTCTCGTTCATAATTCCTTTCCCGACCAGAACCAGCTACTGTTCGTCACCGTGTTTTTTATACTCGCCGTTCTGTTCGTCGATCCGCTTCAGATTTACATAGTCCTCTTCTTTTATGCTCAGACTCTTCTTTGAAAGGAGATATTCCTGAATCTGATTATAAATATGAATGATGACTGCCATCAACGGAACCGCAATGATCATTCCCACAAATCCGCACAATCCGCCGAACAGCAGGATCGAAAACAGTACACCAAAGCTGGAAACACCTGTGGAATTTCCCAGGATCTTCGGTCCTAAAATATTTCCGTCAAACTGCTGAAGCACAAGGATCAGCCCAATAAAGTACAGACACTGTTTCGGACTGATGAGGAATACGAGGATCGCGCACGGAGCTGCTCCAATAAACGGTCCGAAGAACGGTATCACATTCGTCACTCCGATGATCACGCTGATCAGCAGCTCATACGGCAGCTTAAACAGATGCATCAGGATAAAGCAGAGAATTCCGATGATCAGGGAATCGATCAGTTTTCCGATAATAAAGCCGGAAAACGCTTTTTTAATAAACTGGAATTCAGCCACAACGATATTGGCCGCTTTCAGTGGAAGAACGGAATAAATAAATTTTTTTCCCTGCGCTGATAGGGATTCCTTGATATTTAACAGATAGATCATAACGATCAATCCGATCAGCATGTTTTTTGTCAGCGTGATCACATTCATGACTCCGCTGGATACGCCGCCGACAATCTTCTCAATATTCTGGAAGTTCTGGAAATTGGAGAGATTCGACATTAAGTCCGTCTCCATCCAGCTCTGAAAATACTGGGCTGACTGCTCGTAAATATTTAAGATTGCCTGCTCCACCGGCGGGTTGTTCACGAAGAATTCCGTCAGCCAGTCATACACGTTCTGGAAATAAACCGGCATCATGTTGATGATCCCCACGATACTGGAATAGAGCTGCGGGATGATCATGCTGGAAAGGCTTACGACCACCACGATCAGAAACGCAAGGCTTATCACTGTTCCAACGGCTTTTCCAAGGAAATTGCCGAAGGATTCACTCTTGAACCGTTTCTTTGGCGCGATCTTCTTTTCCTCGTCCTCTTTTTTCTTGTCGTCATCGTGCACATACACGACTGTATTGTAGCACCAGTTATAGACCGGAGACATTAAAAAAGCAAGTACAGCGCCGTAGATCACCGGTGCCAGGACAAACCGCACTTTTCCCAGAAAGGCAAACACTGCATTCCTCTCCAGAAACAGAAAGACGACAAACACCGCTGCGATCAGTACCAGGATTGCCGTCACCCCCATGTAAATGTATCGTTCGAACCGTTCATTTTTCATAAAAAAGTTTCTCCTTTGCAGTTGTTTCTTCCATTCATATCATATGTATCGAAACCTGTTTGCACCCATAATATCATACTTCCCATGTTTAGAAAAGAGCATTTGCGAAATCTAAACCCCCGTCATGCGCGGAAATCATGCGTCGTTCATCCATGTAAAATAACGCCATGTTATATCCCACTATATGAAAAGAAGCAGCGATCTCTCGCTGCTTTTTTATCTTTCGCAATCCCAAAATGCCGTTTCCTGAATAATTGACGCCTAGCAATGCTAGGTGGGCATCCGCACTTAAACATCTGCCTTCCACTCGATGGAGGCCTGACATCCGTCCAAGGATCTAGGAATCCCGTATGTCAAAATGTAGGTTCAAAATAGACAGGAGTGTCGAACATCCCAGGAATCACATTCCCTTTAACTGAGAACTATTATAGCGCATCACGGATCATTTTTCAAGTTCCATTTCCTGGTGTCATGTATTTTTCTGCGACTCATAATTACAACTCCCGACATAGCTGTAAACCGGATCTTCGATCCCTGCTGTACTGTCTGTCTTGTCTTTAACACAGACAAAGCATCCCAAATATCGGCTGATCTTTTTTTACATCATACCTTTTAAGAGCTTTGCTGTCTCCTCCGGTGTCTCACAGAGGTAATCTGTCCCGGCGCTCTGGAGTTCTTCACGGCTTCCATATCCGTAAAGCACGCCGATCACGGAAAGTCCCGTTTTCTTCGCACCGTATACATCATGTTCCCGGTCACCCACCATGATCACGGAAGGCTTCTCCTCCTCGCTGATGCAGTTTTCTTCCAGGACATAGTGGATCACATCGTCCTTATTCACACGCGCTTCATCCATGGACGCGCCGCCGATAAATTTAAAATACTCTGTCAGTTGGAAATATTCCAGGACTTTCTTTGCGGTCTCCTCCGGCTTCGATGTTGCCACATAGAGTTCGAGGCCAGCCTCCTTTAAGGTCTTTAACATATCTTCCACGCCATCGAACGGCGCATTATCCATCCAGCCTTTCACATCGTAGTATTCCCGGAACACATAGATCGCATCATTTGCGTCCTTATCTGAAAAATTATAATATCTCTTAAAGCTGTCGAAGAGCGGCGGTCCCACAAACGGTTTCAAGACCGAAAGGTCATCCACATGGATGCCGTAATGTTTCAGCGCATACTGAACACCCCTCGTGATCCCTGGCATGGAATCCGTCAGTGTGCCGTCAAGATCAAAAAATACTCTTTTTAACTTCATCATTTTTCCTCTTTCACGTATTTCCAATTTCATGAGTTTTATTATCCCATGCCCCCATTTAAATGTCAATTATAAAATCCTGTACTGCCCTTCCGCCAACCTCCACTATTTTCCATGGCTATCGACTTTTCGTTTTCAAACCGACAGAATATATCACCTGTATTCTATTTCAGATCTGCAGCTGCAAAAAAGCGGCACCCACCAGAACCGCTTTTTACGGTTCTGGCACATGCCGCCTTTCCCTTATCCTTTTTATCTGACCCGGAGTTTACCGGAAAAACTCGTGATTTCCATGTTTAAACAGGAATTCCAGATGTCTGTCAAACCAGCTGGCGTTCTTTTTTGATGACGCATGCCGGTTCATAAAATACAGGGCACCGTCCGTCAGGTCTTCACCTGAGAGCGCCCGCCCTACGGCCTCCACCGTCTCGGCTGTGACCCTGCATCTCTTGATGGAGCCGTTGGACACCGGTGAAAACTGGTGTTTCTGGTAGACAACTTTCGTGATCGTGTTCGGGAATGAGTCATTCTCCACACGGTTTAAGATCACGTTCGCCACCATGACACGGCCTTCCATGTCACAGTTTCCAGCTTCCGCCTGCACGATCCGTAGAAGAACATCGTAGTCGCTGTCAGAGTAGCCGGTGAAAACTTCCCTTGCAGGCTCCTCCGCCGCAGTCTCTTCCGCTTCCGCCTGTACCTCTGTCACAGGTGAGCCTTCTGCTTCCGCCTCAACCTGCACAGCTCCGGCCTCTGCGTTTCCCGCAGTTTCCACTTCCGGCCCCGCAGACTCATCCTGAGCCCCATTGCTCTCGTCTGCTTTTTCCGAAGCTCCTGCGTCCTCGGCGCTGTTCTTATCATTCGTCTCTGTATTTTCAGTTTCTTTCTCGATATCTGCTTCCGTCTCCGCGGATGATGCTTCATCCGCCGTCGTCTCATCCTCTAAAACATTTCCGTCTGTTTCCGGAAGAGCAGTATCTTCTGTCTCCTCCAGACTGTCTTCATCCGAACCTCCCTGCGTCTCTGCAAACGCTACGATCGCGTTTTTGCCTCCGCCCTGGAAGTCCACCGCTGTAAATGGAATCACTGCAATCAGTGTTGCGCCCATCGTGAGAATTGCCGCATTCCGGTGCATCTTCTTTGTCACACCGGTGAAGAGTGATTTCACAAACTGAAAGACTGTCTGAAGAAATGAGTTCCATGGATTCATTTTTGAATACCCTCTTTCTCCGTCCTGTCGCCGGTTGTTCATTCCGACCGTTTTCCGGCCGGTGTCTGTGATTATAGGAGAATGAGAGGGCAAATGTCAATAAGCCATGGCCAACTTTGTTACATTTTACAGCCCGTTTTTTAATGATTGTTACATTTTATTAATATCTTTTCCAAATATTATCGGCATAAAACCTAAATTTTTGGTGGTATTGGCAAGTATAAAATATTGCAAATGTTACAATTTTGTTAAATATTGATTCCCCACTTTCAGGTGGTTTCCGATAACTTTTTCATTTATGTTAACCATTTTGCTGCAAATCCAGCAGTTTTGCTCCCACATAGTCCGCGAGAGTCTGCGGGGAAAGCAGTACCTGGAATCCCCTCTGGCCCGCGCTGACAGCGATCGTTTCGTATTTTAACGCCGCCTCATCAATAAAAGTCGGGAACTTTTTCTTCATTCCGATAGGAGAACAGCCACCGCGGATGTACCCCGTTGTGGCTAAAAGATCCTTCATCGGAAGCATCTCCACCTTCTTATCTCCCGCCGCTTTCGCCGCCTTTTTTAAATCTACTTCACCGTCCACAGGAATACAGCAGACGAGAAATCCGGTGCGTTCTCCCTTCAGTACAAGGGTCTTAAACACGCTTCCATGATCCACACCCAGCATGTCCGCCGCATGGCTTCCGGAGAGATCGTTCTCATCCACCGGGTACTCCTTCGCCTCGTAAGGGATTTTCGCGGCATCTAAAAGCCGCATCACATTTGTCTTTGTTTTATCATTTTTTGCAGATCTGCTCATAAATATTTCCTCCTGAACACAGCCTTTTCCCTGCGCCGCATCTGCCCGCAGTCCGGTATTTAATCCTTTTAGGCTGCACATCATTTATACAACGGAATACGCAAAAAAGCAATAATAAAGAATGTGCCTTGGCACATTTTCGCGCCTCGCGCGGTCGCTTGCGACAATCTACAACTTCGCGCGAGTGCGCATCATTGGCACATGAGTGCCTTTTATGTAATAGAGAATTCCTCGGAATTTCCTATTACACAAAAAACGGCAGCAAACTCTGCAATCTGCTTACAGATATCCGCTGCCGTTTATCTACTTTTCGACCTGTTTCTTCTATATATATGGCCCCTACGACAGGATCATACGGTCGTTCGCAAGTTCGCCGCCTGCAGCTTCCTCAAACTTCGCAAGAAGATCCTGGACTGTCAGGTGTTTCTTCTCCTCTCCGGCCACATCATAGATCACGTGGCCTGCGTTCATCATGATCAGACGGTTCCCGTGGGCGATCGCATCGCGCATGTTGTGAGTGATCATGAGTGTTGTCAGATGCTCACTGTTTACGATCGTATCGGTTGTCTCAAGAACCTTTGCTGCCGTCTTCGGGTCAAGAGCTGCCGTGTGCTCGTCTAAAAGGAGAAGTCTCGGCTTCTTTAAGGTTGCCATGAGAAGGGTCAGCGCCTGTCTCTGTCCGCCGGAGAGAAGTCCGACTTTTGATGTGAGGCGGTCCTCAAGACCAAGGCCTAAGATCTTTAACTGCTCCCTGTAGAACTCACGCTCTTTTGCGGTGATTCCGGCCTTCAGAGAACGTGTCATTCCTCTTCTTGCTGCTAATGCCATGTTCTCCTCGATCTGCATGGTGGCAGCCGTTCCTGTCATCGGATCCTGGAATACACGTCCGAGATACTTCGCACGCTTGTGCTCCGGGAGCTTTGTCACGTCGATATCATCGATGGTGATTTTTCCCTCATCCACAAACCACGTTCCTGCGACCGCATTTAACATGGTAGATTTTCCAGCTCCGTTTCCACCGATGACGGTGACAAAATCGCCTTCGTTTAAATGAAGATTTAATCCGTTTAACGCAGTCTTTTCATTGACGGTTCCCGCGTTGAAGGTTTTATAAATACTGTGAAGATCAAGCACGAGGTGCACCTCCTCTTTTTACCGGTTTAGAGAAATATTTGCCTTTCATGTACGGGATCGCAAGGAATACCGCAACGACAAGAGCTGACAGGAGTTTTAAATCGTTGGAATTTAATCCCATCCAGAGTACGACCTGAAGGACCAGATAGTAAATGATCGCGCCGAAGGCAACGGAGAACAGCTTGAAGCCGAAGTTCTGGCTGATCTTTCCGAAAACGACCTCACCGATGATAACGGCCGCAAGACCGATCACGATGGCACCGCGACCTGCGTTGACATCCGCAAAGCCCTGATACTGGGCATATAAGCCGCTCGCAAAGGCAACGATCCCGTTGGAGATCATAAGACCTAAGATCTTTGTGAAATCGGTATTGATACCCTGGGCACGTGACATATTCTGGTTGGAACCTGTGGCACGGATGGAACATCCGATCTCCGTTCCGAAGAACCAGTAGAGGACTCCGATCAGGATCACAATGATTAATGCTGTCACGAAGATCGTGTTCTTATAAAAAGCGACTCCCTTTACATAACGGAGAGACACCAAAAGATCATACTTATCCACACTGATGGCCTGATTTGCCTTACCGCCCATAATGCGGAGGTTGATGGAGTAGAGACCAAGCTGGGTCAGGATTCCCGCAAGGATCGCCGGGATCCCCATCGCCGTGTGAAAGATTCCGGTCACAAGACCCGCGATCATTCCCGCGATAAACGCCGCAAACAGGGACACTCCCACAGAATGTCCGTTTAACATGAAAATGATGCAGACAGCACCTCCCGTACACATGGTTCCGTCCACGGTAAGGTCTGCAAGATCGAGGATCTTATATGTAATATAAACGCCGATCGCCATGATGCCCCAGATGAGTCCCTGTGCACAGGCACCCGGCAATGCATTAAACAATGTTGCAAAATTCACGTTTCTTTCCTCCTATGGCTAATGATAGCAAACAGGGTGACAAAATTTTTTGCTGTTTGCCACCCTGATGTCCTCATAATTTCAAGTCGTTATTATTCTTCGATCACAACGTAGTCATCCGGAACCGTGATTCCAAGTGCCTCACAGTTTGCCTTATTGTATTTCTTTGTTACCTCCGGTGCAAACTCGATCGGCATTTCCTTTACATCTTTGCCGTCCATCAGGATCTCTGCGCCCATCTCACCGGCTTTGTATCCGATATCGTAGTAGTCGATGGAAAGAGTTGCAACGCCGCATCCGGAGCAGATTCCTTCTTCACCTGCAATTACCGGAACTTTCGCCGGAAGGCAGATATTGTTTATGATCTCTGCATTGGAAGCAGCCGTATTGTCAGTCGGAACATAGAGAACATCGTTCTCTCCTGCTGCTGTTGTTGTTACGGAAGCGATATCGTTGGAGTCTGCGAAGGTGTATTCCTTGCAGGTGTATCCAAGATCTTCCAGGTATCCCTTTACGGTTGTTGCCTGGTATTTGGAGTTCGGCTCTGCGGAGCAGTATAATAAGCCGACATTCTTTGCCTCCGGGAACAGCTCGTTGAGCATTGCAGCCTGCTGGTCAAGTGGAGCGAGATCGGAGGTTCCGGAAATGTTAAGACCAGTCGTACCGGTCCAATTATCGATGTCAAGAGCAGTCGCGTAGTCCGTGATGGAGGTTCCGAGGATCGGGATCTCGCTGGTTCCTGCCGCAGCGGCCTGAAGTGCTGCAGTCGCGTTTGCAAGAATCAGATCAACATCGTTGGAAACGAACTGGTTGATGATCGTTGCGCATGTTGCGGAATCGCCGGATGCGTTCTGAAGATCAAATTTAACATTGTCACCGAGTTTATCTTTTAATGCAGCCTCAAAGCCTTCTGTCGCCGCGTCAAGTGCCGGATGCTGGACTAACTGGCAGATACCTACGTTATAAGTCTTGCCGTCCTCTTTTGCCGCCTCAGTGGAAGCTGCTGCCGCAGCTTCTGTTTTTGCCTCTGTGGCTGCTGCTGTTGTCTCCGCTGTGGAACTGGATCCACAGCCCGTCAGTGCAGAAGCCGCAACGACGGCTGCCATTGCAAGTGCTGTTACTTTTTTCATAATATCGATCTCCCCTCAATTTTTCTCTTTTCGGAATCCTTTCCTTCATGCGGAATTCCGTTCTTAAATGCGTTGTTGCGTTACGCTTTAACGCGTGTGAGTGAAACTGTCATTATCATACACCCGTTTCTGTGATTCGTCAAGTCGATTTCCTGTTTTTATCTATGCAAAAAGCGCATAAATTTCGATATTTCGAAACTTTCTGCGCTTTTAAATTTATAATTCCCCACTCAAAGAGTCCCTGATTTTATCCAGGAACCTCTCCCCGTACTTCTCAAACTTAAACTCACCAACGCCGGAAACCTTCAACATTTCCTCCTTATTTTGGGGTTTTACAAGGCACATATGTACCAGCGTCTTGTCGGAGAATACTATGTAGGGCGGGACTTTTTCTTCCCTTGCGATCTCCCTGCGAAGTTCCTTTAAGAGGTCGAAAAGCGTCGTCTCCTTCTCTGTAAAGTTCTCGCTTCCGGCCGTCATTTTTGGCTTCTTCGCACTGGAAGTCTTCCCAGTCTTCATTCTCTCCTGCTCCTTCGGGAGCTTCATCATGACTTTCTCATCTTCGCCGTTTAAGAGGGCCGCCGCGTTCTTTCCGAGTTTTACGATGGCGTACTCGTCGGATGTCACCACAAGATATTCCTTCACCTGGAGGAAATTTAAGACCTGGCGCAATCTGTATGTGGGAACCTTCGATAACTCTCCGTAATGGGAATTCTCATCCATGTGGTAATTTCGGATCTTCACCGTCGCTGCCCCGTGGACAGTATCCAGGATCACCGTGGTTCCATACCGCTCCCGGCACTCTGCGACGCAGCCCACGATAGCCTTCACAATCTCCGTCACATCCATCTCCTCAAACTGTGTCTTGCAGTTCGAGCAGTTCCCGCAGTATCCGCTTCCATACTCCCCGAAATACCGCAGGATATACTCTCTCAGGCAGTCGTTCGTAAAGCAGTAGAACGTCATCTTTTTCAAGCGCTCCCGGTCTCTCTCCGCAACGATCGCTCTCGTCACATCGTCAAGCTCCTCATTATCCCGGTTGTTGTCGATAAACATCTGGTTTGTCACCACATCTCGGCCGCCGTAGAGCAGCAGGCAGTCCGCCGGTTCCCCGTCACGCCCCGCGCGGCCGGCTTCCTGATAATAGCTCTCCATGTTCTTCGGCATATTGTAGTGGATCACAAAGCGGACGTTCGACTTGTCAATTCCCATGCCGAAGGCATTGGTCGCCACCATGATCTGCGCCCGGTCGAAGATGAAATCCTCCTGATTCTGTTTTCTCTCGCTGTCGGAAAGTCCCGCGTGGTATCTCGTCACGGAAAAGCCGTCCTTCATCAGCTTCTCCGTCACCTCCTCCACGAGTTTTCTCGTCAGGCAGTAAACGATGCCGCACTGACCGGCGTGTTCTTCGATATATGTCTTTACCGCCGCATACTTGTCCTTCGGGCTCTGGACCTCGAAATAGAGGTTTGGACGGTCGAATCCTGTTGTCGTCACCACCGGATCCTGGAGTTTCAGGAGATCGATAATATCATCCCGAACCTCCGCCGTCGCCGTTGCCGTGAAGGCGCTGACTACCGGACGTTTCGGGAGTGTACACAAAAATTCTTCTATTTTTAGGTAACCGGGCCTGAAATCCTGCCCCCACTGGGAGACACAATGGGCCTCGTCCACCGCCACCATAGCGATCTTCGCGTGGACGGCAAAATCGAGAAATTCCGGTGTCAGAAGGCGCTCCGGCGCGACGTAGATGATCGGATATCGACCCTCGCGGGCATATCCCAGCGCTTTATAATACTGCCCTGACGTCAGGGAACTGTTTAAATAGGCCGCATGGACTCCCGCCTGGTTCAGCGCGCTGACCTGGTCCTTCATTAAGGAAATTAACGGTGAGATCACAAGCGTAATTCCCCCGTTCTCCCCTGCCATCAGCGCCGGGATCTGGTAACAGAGCGACTTTCCCGCACCCGTCGGCATGATTCCAAGTACGTCCCTGCCGGAGGTGATCGCGTCGATCATCTTTTCCTGTCCGTCCCGGAAAGCGTCATAGCCGAAATACTGTTTTAATACCTCATATTTATCCATAAAAGCATAATACCTTTCCAAATCTGATAAAGTATCGAGCAAAGTCTGCTATTGAAGCATTATTCAAATGGAACATAAAGAAAAACGATGCCGCAGCGCAGCTAAGAGCATATCGAATATCAGATCATTCAGAATCAAGAATTTATTGTTGTTCCATAATATCACGCTCCTGCTCTCCGTGCAAGCCCGCAGTCCATAAACTTTTATAAAAGATGTCGCTTTTCCATCCCTGTGCCCATTCATTTTCCCGTTACTGTTCACGCTTTGCGCAAACAGTAACTGATTTTGCCGATGCTTCGCATTCCGAATCGGCAAAATCCACTACCACCACTGTATTGTACGGAATTTTCAGTTCAGAAAATTCCTACCCGTGTACAGTAATATTTTCCCCGACTTTTCATCTTGTAATCTCCCCCCAATATTGCTATAATTGGATACAATACAGATACACCCGAAAAGGGGAATTACGGAGGAAAGAACATGAACTTTTTAGAAGAGCGTATCGCGAAAGACGGTGTTGTAAAAGAGGGAAACGTATTAAAAGTCGACAGCTTTTTAAACCATCAGATGGATATCGAACTTTTTGACGAGATGGGCGCGGAGTTCAAGCGCCGTTTTGCCAATGAAAATATCAACAAGATCCTGACCATCGAGGCATCCGGCATCGGTATCGCCTGTATCGCGGCAATGCATTTCCATGTGCCGGTCGTTTTCGCGAAGAAATCCCAGAGCGTAAACCTTGACGGCGAAATGTATGTTGCTGAGGTAGAATCTTTCACCCATAAATGTAAAAATCAGGTCATCGTTTCCAAGAAATTCCTTTCCCCGGATGACCATGTTTTAATTATCGATGACTTCCTTGCGAACGGTTATGCCCTTCAGGGACTGATCTCCATTGTCCATGAGGCGGGCGCTACAGTTGAAGGAATCGGCATCGTGGTAGAAAAAGGATTCCAGATCGGCGGACAGGTCATCAGAAATCTGGGCTACCACTTAGAGTCCTTAGCCATCGTTGAGTCCATGGACCCGGCTGCCGGCACTGTAAAATTCCGCGAACAGGACTAATGTAAAAACGGATACTTTCGCTTCCGGCAGGAATGCCGGAGTGCAGAGTATCCGTTTTCTATTTCTTCTTTCTATTTCTTCTCTTCTTTCGGTAACGGAATCGCAAGAACCGTCTGGATCACCTTGTTCTCCACTTTCATGATCTTTAACAGATAGTCCCCGATCCGGACACTCCCCTTCTCTCCCGCTTTCGGGATATGTCCAAGCCTGGACACCATGAAACCGTTCAACGTGTCAAAGTTATCCTTATCTTCCTTATCAAATTCCACCCCAAGAGTCTCCTCCACATCATCTAAGAGTGTGAGACCGGTAAGCTCATATGTACCATTCTTTCTGGAAACGATATCTGGCTCTTCCTTATCATACTCGTCCAGAATATTTCCGACGATCTCCTCTAAGATATCCTCCATCGTGACGATACCCGCAAGCTGACCATACTCATCCACGACCAGCTCGATATGGATCTTCTGGGACTGCATCTCCTTAAAGAGAGAGTTGATATTCTTCGTCTCCGGAATAAAGTGTGGACTTCTGAGCAGACCCTTGATCTTTTTGATCGGCGTATTTAAATGTTCTTTCGAGTCTGTATAATGAAGCATGTCCCGCATGTGGAGAATACCGATGATATTGTCGATATCTTCCTCATAAACCGGGAATCTCGAGTAGTTTGCTTCCTTCACAACGAAATCCAGCGCTTCCTTAAGCGTGATCTCCCCGTCCAACGCAAGGACAGCCGTGCGGTGCGTCATGATATCCGCCGCCACTTTATCATCGAACTCGAAGATATTCGTGATCATCTCCGCCTCACTGGCCTCTAAGACCCCCTGCTCATGACCTTCATTGACCATATACATGATGTCTTCCTCGGTCACATTGTCATCTTTTTCGCGGATATTGATGCCCACCGCCTTCAGGGAGATATAGGCGAACTGATCCATCAGCCACGCGAACGGAAACAGAAATTTCGCCACGAGCTCCACCAGTGGAAGCACCTTATAGCAGAACCGGATCGGACTTTTCGCAGCGATGCGCTTCGGGATCACGATCCCCAGTCCCGTGAGCAGAAATGCGATTCCCACAAGTCCCGCGACATATGAAATTCCAACGGCTGCCAGATGCGGCAGCTTTGTGCGCACTCCGAGCAGTGCCGTCAGATTTCGTACCACAAACAGCAGGGAAGACGCTCCCATTGCCAGTGTCAGGATACTCGTTGCCAGCTGGTTTGTGCGGATAAAGAGATACGGATCCTCCTGGATCTTCAGAAGCTTTTCCGCCCTCTTATTCCCCTCGTCGCGCTCATCCTCCAGTGCACTGGTGTTCAGCGCCTGAACCGCCGCACCGAATCCGTACATCACCGCAAACAGGATCACCGATGCGGCAAATAAAACAATTCCTATCCACGAATTGCCATCGTCCATGAGAATTACCTACACTCCTTTATCATTTTCAGTACTGCATCCAGCCGTTTCCAGATCCATGGCTGAATTGTTTCAAAGATCCATTCCAAATCGGCTGTGCCGATAGGATTTTTGCCTTCTATTCTAAGTTTTCTTACGGTCAGCGCAGTAAATGCGCAGACCTACTGAACAGTTACTATTTGTCCACTATAGCATTAAATCCATGCCCCGTCAAGGAATACACCCGCGATTATGTAACAGGTTCCGCCCCTTTCACAGGCATTTTCCTAATAGCCTCCAAGTTCCAGGCTGACCTTCAGCGCCTCGTCCACCCGGCCTAACAGCTCCCCGTCGATATGGCAGATCTTTTCCCTGAGCCTCTGCTTGTCGATGGTCCGAAGCTGTTCTAAAAGGATCACAGAGTCCTTCACCATGTCACAGTCTCTGGCGGAAAGCTCCACATGGGTAGGAAGTTTTGCCTTATTCATCCTTGATGTGATCGCCGCGCAGATCACCGTGGGGCTGTGCTTGTTCCCCACATCGTTCTGGATCACGAGCACAGGCCGCACGCCTCCCTGCTCCGAACCGACTACCGGTCTCAGATCCGCATAATAGATATCGCCCCGTCTGATAATCACAAGTCTCACACTCCGCCTGAATTTCTATGCGGTCAGCAGATCCGGGGCTGTGCCTGCACCTGTCCCCGGCGGCTGCCGCGCTCCCTCAAGAAGCCTGCAACGCGTGCTTCTTATAGTCCAGAGTATTTCCCACTTATGATATTTTATTCAGACGTACCGGTTTTCGAGCATGACCGTCAGAAGCCTTCGTACTCCTCATCCCTGCACATCATGCCGCCCACTTCTTTTCCATTCTTCACGTACCGCCGCGGCACACGTTTTCCTATCAGGCATGGGATCTCGTAATGGAATCCGCCGGAAATCTCTGCAAGCTCCTCCATAGTGATCTCCTGATTCCCGTCTCTGCCCACAAGAGTCACAGAATCTCCCTCTTTGGCCTCCGGGATCCCCGTAAGGTCCACCATAAACTGGTCCATACAGATCCGTCCTAAGATCTTTGCCCGTTTTCCATGGATCAGCACTTCTCCTTTTCCGGAGAGATTTCTCGGATAGCCATCCCCGTAACCTGCAGAGACCGTAGCGATCCGCATCGTCTTCTCCGCCTTAAAGGTTCCGCCGTAGCTGACCTCCGTTCCCGGTCCGATCTCCTTGATGTAAGTGATAAAGCTCTTTAACGCCATCGCCGGTTTCAGAGAAATGATATCCTGTTTTACCTCATCCGACGGGTACAGGCCGTAGATCGTGATTCCCGCACGGACCGCGTCCATGTTAAAATCCGGGAGCTCCACGATTCCTGCGCTGTTGGAACAGTGGCAGACCGGTACTTCCACTCCCGCTGCCTTCACAGCATCACAGAACGCATGGAACCGTCTGTACTGCTCCCCTGCTTTCGTCTTATCTGCCTCATCCGCCCGGGCGAAATGGGTGAACGTACCGGCGATCCTGAGAGCCGGAAGCTCTGCGATCTCCTTTACGGTCTCCACGGATCCCTCATCCGGGAAAAGTCCGATACGGCTCATTCCCGTATCCACCGCGATATGGATCTTCGCGGTCTTTCCCTCTGCCACAGCGGCATCTGATAATTCTTTTGCTCTCTGGTATTCAAACATAGGCAGACTGATGTCGTTTTCAAGACATTCCTGATAGCGGCCGGCTGAAACCGGACCAAGACACAGGATCTCTTTTTCGATTCCATGTCTCCTGAGCTTAAGCCCCTCATCCACCGTTGCCACCGCGTACCCACAGACAAAACGGTCGATGGTCCTCGCCACCGGAACTGCCCCATGTCCGTATGCATCCGTCTTTACCACGCCGTACATCTTCGTTCCCGGACGAAGATGCTCCTTCATGGCCTTCATATTTTCTTCAATACGCCCGAGATCCACCTCTGCGTAGATTCTGTCAAATTCCATCTCTGTATACCTCCGGAAGGCAATCTGCGATCTCCCCTGCTAACACTCCGTGGACTCCAAAATGTTGCTCAGCGGCCTCGCCGGCGAGACCGTGTACATAAACTCCAAGGGCCGCCGCGTCACTCTCCTCCAGTCCCAGCGCTACGAGCCCGGCGATCACGCCCGTAAGCACATCACCGGAACCGCCTTTGGCCATAGCCGGAGTCCCGCTTCCGTTCACGAACGTCTTTCCGTCTCTTCCGGCGATCACCGTCGCCGCGTCCTTTAAGACGCATACTACGCCGTACTGATCCGCGAACTCCCTGGAGGTGCGGACCGGATTCTCCTTCATTTCTTCTATCTGAATTCCTGTGAGCCGCGACATCTCCTTCATATGCGGCGTCACGATAATATTCTCCGTAAAATAACCTGTAAGTTCCCGGTATTCCGCCGCAAGATTCAGGGCATCCGCGTCAAGAATGATCGGAACATAGGCGTCCTTCAGGACATTTTCCACCATGCATCTGGCATAGTCCTCCATCCCGATCCCGGGGCCCAGAACGATCACATCGGCCCATTCCGTCTCCCTCGCGATCTTTCGCGCAAAGTTTTCCGGATCTTTCTCGGCCTCCTTCGTGTCGTAGGTGGCTAAAATGGCCTCCGGAAGCTTTTCCTGTACGATCAGCCGGTTCTCCTCCGGGGTAAAGACCTTTACAAGTCCGGCTCCCATCCGGTATGCCGCTCTGGCGGAAAGCAGGGAAGCCCCCGCCATATTCTTCGCTCCTGCCATCACAAGGATCTTTCCGTATGTTCCCTTGTTGGAATCAGCCATGCGGGCCGGGATCCTCAAAAGATCTTCCCGATCCAGCATCTGGACATGCTTTTCCCGTTCTGTGCTGCTCTCCGGCACAAAGCCCACATCTTTCACGAAAAGATGTCCGCAGAGCTCCCGCCCCGGAAACAGCACCTGTCCAAGCTTCTTTTCTCCGAACGTGACCGTCACATCCGCGCGGACTGCATCTCCCATCACGCTTCCGTTATCGGAGCTGATGCCCGACGGGATATCGACAGCAATGACTTTCATGTCTTCCTGTCCATTGATCCACCGGATCAGCTTCCGGTATGCGCCCTCCACATTTCTCGAAAGGCCGATCCCGAAGATTGCGTCCAGGATCACGCCCCGGCAGCTTCTTTTTCTCTCCCCGGCCTTTCTAAACGGCTGCACCGGGATCTTCTTTTCCACCGGGTCCGGCAGATCTTCCGCCGTCATCACCGGAATTCCCAGCCGTTTTACGACATTTAGCTGGGCTTCCAGCTCCTCGCTTCCTTTTCCGTCCCGCTGCGGGAAAACGATCTTCACATCGTACCCCTTTAAAAACAGCATTCTGGCGGCGGCAACTCCATCCGCCCCGTTATTTCCAAAGCCGCAGACGGACCAGACGGTCCCTGCCCGTTCTTTCTCCAGTATCTCCTCTGCTTTTTCTGCAACTGCCATCGCTGCCCGTTCCATCAGGACTAAGGATGGAATCCCATACCCTTTGATGGACCTTGCATCGAACTCTTTCATTTCTTTTCCGCTGAGAACTGCTTTCATCCGGCCTCCCCCTCTCCGACGGCAAACGCCATCGCATGGTCCTTCGTGTCTGAGATCGACACTTCGATCTTTGTGATCCCGAGATCTTCTGCTGTTTTTGCGGCTCCCTCATGAAGCTCCACATAGGGCTTTCCAAGAGGGTCTCTTAAGACCTCCACATGAATCGGCATAAACTCCCGGAATCCCGTTCCAAACACCTTCGCCACTGCTTCTTTAACGGCAAAAGTGCCGGCAAGGACCCGGGGATCTCCCTTTGCCTGCCGGCGCTCACGCTCGGTATAAATACGCGACAAAAAAGCCTCTTTATCACAGGCTTTTTTTACGCGCTCAATTTCGATCAAATCACAGCCAACTCCAATCAACATGTCTCATTGGTTCCCGTCTGTTCTGCTTTTTCCTTTGCTTTCCGCTCCCGCTCATCCTGCATGCTGCAGACACGATAGGAAAGTCGCATCAGGCTCTCGGAGAGGTGGACATTCTCAACGACCACATCATCCGGAACATTTAGGTCGGTATGGGCAAAGTTCCAGATCGCCTTGATTCCGGCCTTTACCAGGCGCTCTGCGATCTCCGGAGCCTTGGACTTCGGGATCGTGAGGGCTGCGATCTGCACCTCGTTATCGATAATAAACTGTTCAAGGTCATCGATCCCGCGGATTTCCACACCACGGACCACGAGACCGATCAGCCGCGGATTGGTATCGAACATTCCCTTGATCATAAATCCGCGCTTCTCAAAATTTGTGTAATTGGCGATGGCCTGTCCAAGGTTTCCGGCTCCGATGATAATGAGGTTGTGCTGTCTGTCGATTCCTAAAATCCTTGCGATCTCCGTGTAGAGATACTTAACATTATATCCGTATCCCTGCTGGCCGAAGCCGCCGAAATTGTTAAGATCCTGACGGATCTGGGACGCCGTCACCTTCATTCTGGCGCTCAGCTCATTGGAAGAAATCCTTTCGATCCCCTCCTCCATCAGCTCACCCAGATATCTGTAATAGCGCGGAAGTCTGGAAATAACCGCCTTTGAAATCTGTCTTTCGTCTGTCATTTTCTGGTTTCACCTTCTCAAAACTTTCATATAACGATGGAATCTATTATACTCATATCTATATTATTTGTCAAATCCTTGTCAAAGAATTTAGGCGAATTGGGGCTGGAACTGCCCTAGCCCATAAAAAAGAAAATGTCCCGCCCATGATCTCCCCGACCGGACGGAACATTTTTCTTTTGAGTATATCTATATCTGTTCAACAGGTTTGCTGCTGTTCACACCCTGCGCAGGCAGCAACGGACCTGAGACTCAGCGGATATTAATGATTGCTGCTTATTCAGCCAGCTCCTCCCACTTTTCATACAAAGTCTCAAGTTTCCCTGCGATCTCCTCTTTTTCTTTATTTAACTCCATGAGCTTCGCCACATCGGAGAAAACACTCTCGTCGCAGAGAAGTCCGTCGATCTCACCGTCTCTCGTCTCGAGTCTGTGGATCTCGTCCTCGACCTTTTTCAAGTCATTCTGACGTTTTCTCTGGCGGGCCTGCTCTTCCTTCTGGGCTTTCCAGTCAAGCTTTCCGCCTGCGTCCGCGCTGCTCTCCGCCGCTTTTCCGGAAGTTTCAGCCGCCGCTCCCGTCTTTGATGCGCCGAATCCGACGATTCCGCCGGTAGGCTCCACATTCTCGGTCCCGAAATGGGCGTTCATCATGGCCTCATGTTTTTCCAGATAATAATCGTAGTTACCGATATAATTCATCATCCGCTTTCCGGTGAGATCCAGGATCCTCGTTGCGGTCTTGTTGATAAAATAACGGTCATGGGAGACGTAGAGCACCGTACCGCCGTAATGGCTTAAGGCATTCTCCAGAATCTCCTTCGAAGTGATATCCAGGTGGTTCGTCGGCTCATCGAGGATCAGGAAGTTTGCCTCGGAGAGCATGAGCTTCGCAAGGGAAACACGGCCTCTCTCGCCGCCGCTTAAGTCCCCGATCCGCTTAAACACATCGTCCCCGGTAAAGAGGAATGCCGCTAACGTACTTCTGATCTGGGTGTTGGACATTCCCGGGTAGGCATCGGAGATCTCCTCAAACAAAGTCTTTTCCATGTGGAGCACCTGATGATCCTGATCATAATATCCGATGTGGACTCTGGAACCAAGAATGATCTCACCGTCATCCGGCTCCACAAGACCGTTGATGATCTTTAAGATCGTGGTCTTTCCCGTTCCGTTGTCACCGATAATAGCAACCCGTTCCCCGCGCTTTACATCGAAATTCAGGTCTGTAAATAATGTCTGGGAACCAAAGGACTTCGCCAGACCGTTTACTGTCAGCACATCGTTTCCGCTTAAGATATTCGGCTCCAGGCGGATATCCATGGCGTCATTGACCTCCGTCGGCTTCTCAAGGACTTCGATCTTATCTAACATCTTTTCCCGGCTCTCCGCTCTCTTAATGGACTTTTCCCGGTTGAAGGATTTTAACTTTTCGATGACCGCTTCCTGGTGCTTGATCTCCTGCTGCTGGTTTAAGTACGCCTTCATCTGGATCGCGCGCATCTGCGCCCGCTTCTCGCTGTAGGCCGTATAATTCCCGGAGTAGACCACAGCATGTCCATTGTCCAGCTCGATGACCTTCGATACGATCTTATCAAGAAAATACCGGTCATGGGCAACGATGAGAACGGCACCGCGGTAGTTTAAGAGATAAGTCTCCAGCCATGCGATGGATGACATGTCCAGATGGTTCGTCGGCTCATCGAGAAGAATGATATCCGGGTTTGTGAGAAGAAGCTTGCCCAGAGAAACTCGTGTCTTTTGTCCGCCGGAAAGCGTGGAGATCTGCTTGGAGAACTCCTCCTCCGTAAAACCAAGTCCCTTTAAGACGCCCACGATCTCACTCTTCCAGGCATAGCCGTTGATGAGCTCAAACTCGTGGCTTAAACGGCTGTACTGATTCATCATGGTCTCCAGCTCTTCCCCGGATGCCGTCTTCATGGAATTTTCCAGATCCCTCAGACGATTTTCCATGGCGATGACGGACTTTTTCGCATCCAGCATCTCCTCATAGATAGTCCGGTGGCTCAAAAGATCCTGGTTCTGCGCCAGGTAGCCCAGCGTCTTCCCGCTTCCAAGCACCACCTCACCGGAATCCGGTGCCAGCTCGCCGACAATGATCTTTAAGAGCGTCGATTTTCCCGCTCCGTTGATGCCGACGATGGCAGCTTTTTCATGATCCTCAATATGAAAGGAAGCGTTCTTGATAATATCGTCGCTTCCGAATGATTTGCAGATATTGCTGCAGGATAATATCATAAAATCCTCCTGTTTCTATCACTGTAACAGCCTCACAGCCGCATACTTTTTGTACACCGCAGTTATTTTTACAACTGCTCTTTTATCTTTCAACCGCAAATACAGACTCTGTATTTGCCGGCATTTACTTTTTTATTTAAGCCCAGGGAAAATACGGCCACACCGACGTTTATGATCGTTCCAAGTCCAAACATTTTGTCCTTACAACCAACCGCTTTTTCAGTCCGGCTGCCTGCCTCTTTTATCTTGTCAGTGTCATGTCACATCAAATCCGCCTGATATAACACCATATCGTATTCATATAAAACGACATACGCAGTTAAGTATAACACATATCTCCCATCAGCGCAACGAACACAAAATCAAAAATCCGCTGCCGTTTTCCATGACATTCCGTTCATGTTGAACCAGGCAGCGGACATCTTTATTCATTTTATGCTTCTTTCTCCACCTGATCTTCCCATCTGCTTTTCTTATAGTAAAAGTAGGAGATAACCGCGCACACGATCCACCCAACCGGGTAGCCGAGACCTACGGTGTACTCGTTGAAGGCGATCTTTGTCACAAAGAACAGATAGATCTGCCTGCAGACAACGAAGCTGAAGAGCATAATGCACATCGGGCCCTTCGCGTCACCGGAGCCTCTTAAGGAACCAGCCAGGATCTGGTTGAAGGAGCTGCAGAAGCGGAACGGCACGGTCATCAGGATAAACAGAGTTCCGTAATGCAGAACCGACGGATCCCTGTTAAAAAGGGATACCAGGGATCGCGCGGAGAGCGCCATGACGATGGAGATGCAGCTCAGCGCGCCGACACCCATGAACACCGCCTGTCGGACGCCTTTTCTGGCACGCTTTACATTCTTCGCGCCGAGGTTCTGTCCCACGAAGGTGGTTGCCGCCTGGCCCATGCTCTGGGCCGGCAGGATCGCGAACTGGTCGATCTTCGAGTGGCAGCTCCAGCCCGCCATGATCACCGAGGAACCAAGACCGTTGACGTATGCCTGTACCAGAGCATTGGAAAACGCTGTGAGTCCCTGCTGGACACCGGCCGGAAGTCCGATCCGGAAGATCTCACCGAGACAGGTCTTATTGATATGTAAATCTCTTAAGACAAGTTTATGGGCTCCATCTGTTCTTGTGAGTGTCATGCAGGCCAGGAACGCGGAAACTGTCTCCGCCATCACTGTGGCGATCGCTACACCGCTGATCCCCCAGTGGAATACCGCCACAAAAAGGATATCCAGAACAATATTTAAGCAGCTGCTGATGATCAGGAACAGGAGCGGACGTCTCGTATCCCCCACAGCCCTTAAGATCGCACTTCCCATATTGTAGAGGAACAGCACCGGAACTCCGACAAAGTAGATCTTTAAATACTCACCCGCCGGTCCGACCACATCATCCGGCGTGGACATCCACTTTAACATCACCGGAACGACCCCGATAGAGATCAGGGAGACAAAACATCCGACGATCACCGCGAAGAGGATCGTCGTCTCCACCGCCTCGTGAAGCTTCTCGAGGTTTTTCGCGCCGAAACTCGTGCTGATCACCACACCGGCTCCGATGGAGATTCCGTTAAAGAAGTTCACCAGCGTGTTGCAGATCGCCGTGGTGGCTCCCACAGCAGCCAGGGCCGACGTTCCGAGATAATTTCCCACAACGATGCTGTCCACGGTATTGTAGAGCTGTTGGAATACATTTCCCATGATCAGCGGGATTGCAAACAGCACCAGCTGTTTCCAGATCACTCCCTCCGTCATATCAATGTTTGTTTTTCGTCCACCTTGAGGTCTCGGCATCCGCATTGCCCCTTTCTGACTGTTATTTCTGTTTTATCTCGTTTTTCATGTAAAATTTACCATTAAAATATAATATCTATGTAAATCATACGGGATTTCGGGAGAAAAAGCAAGCAGTTCCATGGCGTCGCTGTCACAGGAAAACCGTTGTCTGTTTCACAAGAAAATTTTGTGAATTCAAGTAACTATTCACCAGGTCTGCACATTTGCTGCTCTGACCGTAAGAAAACATAGACTAAAAGTCAAAAATCCCATCGTCGCAGCCGGTTCGGAATGGATTTTTGCTTGTAATTATGAAGGTACTGAATCGTTACGAATTCACGTAAAAGAAGCAGGAAACCCGCAAGTAAACGGGATATCCTGCCTCTTTGGCCATTCGCACTATTTAGATTCTAAAAATTACTCCCATGTTGGAATGTAAGCGCCCTTGTAAGTCTCCTCGATCACTTTCGCAACTTCCGGTGTGCGGAAATAATCTACAACTTTCTTGTAAAGCTCATTGTCCTTGTCCGCTGTTCTCGCAACGATGATGTTTACATACGGGTTGTCGCTTCCCTCTTCAACACTCTCAAGGAAGATCGAATCTTTCTCCGGGTTTAAACCGTTGTCAACCGCATGGCCGCCGTTGATGACTGCCGCTGCGACGTCCGGAAGAAGGCTTGCTGTGTTTGCTGCCTCAACCTCTTTAATGTCAAGGTTTAACGGATTCTCTGTGATGTCCTTCTTCGTCGGTGTGTAACCAGCCTCCGGATCAACCTTGATGAGACCTGCGGACTCTAAGAGCTTTAACGCACGGCCGCCGTTTGTAGCATCGTTCGGGATCGCGATGATATCGCCGTCCTTGATCTCGGAAACGTCTTTGATCTTGTTGGAGTAAAGTCCTAACGGAGCGATGATGGTCTCACCGATGATGGAAAGATCATATCCGTTGTTCTTGCAGTCATCCTCAAAATATGCGATGTGCTGGAAAGAGTTTAAGTCGATCTCGCCGTCGTTTAACGCACGGTTCGGAAGCGGATAATCCGCAAATTTTACAAGTTCAAGATCAATGTTCTCCTCGGCAAGTTTCTCAATGACCGGCTGCCACTGCTCATTGTTCTCGCCGACTACGCCGAGCTTGATCACTGTCTTCTCGCCGGATGCTGCTGTCGTATCTGCTGCCGCGGAACCTGCTGCTGTTGTGTCTGCTGCCGCTGCTGTTGTCTCTGCCTTCTGGCTGCTTCCGCATGCAGTTAAGGATAATGCTAAAACTGCTGCAGTACCAAGTGCTAAAATTCTTTTCTTCATAATATGTCTCCTCCTAAACTGATTTGTCGCTGCCCGGTTCTGTCCGCATTCGCTGTACGGACCGGACAGTTCCATTCTATTGATACGGCTCAGAAAATTTCCGCGCCGCTTCAAGCTATATGATCGTTTCTTATGACCGGTATTGAAACATACCGACCGCCCAACAAGGGGATACCCTCTTAATGGGTCGTCTTTTTAATAACATAAGAACCTGTACTCTGAATGAGGCTTACCATAATCAGAATGATGATCACAGTCACATATGTGACGTCTGTCTGTCCTCTGGAATGACCGTAACGGATCGCGAAGTCTCCGAGTCCGCCGCCGCCGACAGCACCTGCCATCGCGGTAAGGCCTACCAGACTGATGAACGTGATCTGCATCGCGCGGACGATTCCCGGTACACTCTCCTTCAGATATACCCGGAAAATGATCTCCCAGGGACTGTTCCCCATGCTTTCCGCCGCCTCGATCAGTCCGTAATCCACTTCAGCGAGCGCACTCTCGATCTGTCTCGTGAAAAACGGGACAGTACCGAAGATCAAAGGTAAGATCGCGCCCTTCGTACCGATGGCGGTTCCCACTACCATACGGGTCAGCGGGATCAGAGCTGTCAGAAGGATCACAAACGGAATCGAACGGAAAATATTTACCAGCTTGTCTAAAATATTGAAAACAACCTTGTTTTTTAAAACACCCTTCGGAGCGGTCGCCGTGAGGACAATTCCGAAGAAAAGTCCGAATACCATGGAGATTGCTCCTGATACGATCACCATGTAGATCGTCTGTCCAAAGCTTTCAAGAAGTTCATCCGGCTTCGACATGACATTTGGGATGATTGCATTTAAAAAATCAGCCATTCTCAATCACCTCCACTCCTACATTCTTTGCTTTCAGATATTCAACTGCACCCTCAATATCCTCTTTCCTGCCGCTGGCGATCGCTACGGTTCCGCCGATCGGCGCGTCCTGAACGATCTCCAGATCCGCAAAGATGATATTTAAGTTGATGTTGAACTTTCTGGAAGTCTCGGAAATCAATGCCTCCGATGTATTTTTCTTAATATAGTTCAACCGAAGGATCTTCTCGCCCGGCTTTAATTCTACAAGCGGTGACTTATCCTCGATCAGTTTTTCGATCTTCTGAAGGTTTGAGGTGGTGCGGATGAAATCTCTCGTGATACCAGCCTTCGGTGCTGCAAAGATCGAGAACACATCGCCTTCCTCAACAACATTTCCGTGCTCCATAACAGCAACCCTGTCACAGATCTCCTTGACAACTGCCATCTCGTGGGTAATGATCACGATAGTGATTCCAAGCTTCTTATTTAAATGCTTTAAGAGCTGTAAGATCGCCCCCGTAGTCTGCGGGTCCAGAGCGCTGGTGGCCTCATCGCAGAGAAGAACCTTCGGGTCATTCGCAAGGGCCCTTGCGATCGCGACTCTCTGTTTCTGTCCGCCGGAAAGCTGGCTCGGATACGCATTTTCCTTCTCTGCGATATCAACGAGCTCCAAAAGCTCCTTCACTTTCGCCTTGATCTGCTGTTTTGTAAGCCCGCTTCCCTTTAACGGGTAAGCGACATTCTCTCCTACCGTTCTGGAACGCATCAGGTTAAAGTGCTGGAAGATCATTCCGATCTTCTTTCTCGCCTCTCTCAATTCCTTTGCTGGAAGATCCGTGAGGACCTTTCCGTCTACGGTGACGGTTCCGCTCGTCGGTCTCTCAAGCAGGTTGATGCATCGCACCAGTGTGGATTTTCCGGCTCCGGAGAATCCGATGATACCGAAGATCTCGCCGCTCTTGATATGGAGCGTTACATCGGAGACCGCGTGGACTTTATCCGCGCCGGTATCAAAGGTCTTTGTAATATGGTCTAACTGAATCAATTTTATCCTCCTATGTACGTACCAGTCGTACATTTTCTAATTTCTGTGTGTGCTAATAAGATATCACGTTTTCACTGATCCGTCCAATACAGATAAGAAATAAGTCGTTATAGGTTTTTTCTATATCAGAGAGTCTTTTATGAATTTTTCCGGCTCTGACATTCATCTGTCTTTCTGTGGTGGTCATTTACCAGATTGAACCCTTTGATTTTCGATTGCATAAAAAGAATGTGCCTTTGGTGTAACAGGGAATTTCCTGTTACACCAAAAATACGGGCAGCTATTGCCTTAGCTGCCCTGTGTATCATACCTTATTTTTTTGCTTTTCCTAAGCTTCCTTCACTGCCTTCACCGCATTGTCTAAGAAGTCTGCTTCTATATACTCTACCGTTCCCTCGTCGACAGCTTTCGCGATCGCCGGACGGATCGGGATCTGAGCGAGAACCGGAATTCCGTATTCCTTTGCGACATCATCAATATGGCTCTCGCCGAATACGGAAATCTTCTTTCCGCAGTCCGGACATTCGAGGTAGCTCATATTCTCAACAAGACCGAGGATCGGAACATTCATTTTCTTCGCCATGTTGACCGCCTTCTCAACGATCATGGAGACAAGCTCCTGCGGGGAGGTAACGATGATGATTCCATTGACAGGAAGAGACTGAAATACAGTAAGCGGCACATCGCCGGTTCCCGGAGGCATATCTACGAACATATAGTCGATATCCTGCCAGAGTGTCTCACTCCAGAACTGTTTCACTGCACCTGCGATCACCGGACCACGCCAGATCACCGGATCTGTCTCATTCTCCAGAAGCATATTGGAGGAGATCACCTCAACACCAGTGGAGGAAGTCGCCGGGACAAGGAGCTTTCCATCCGGAGTCACTGTCACGCCATCATGAATCCCAAAGGCTCTCGGGATCGACGGACCTGTGATATCCGCATCAAGGATTCCTACTCTCGCACCCGTCGCGCGCATGCGGCAGGCCATCAGGGATGTCACTAAGGATTTTCCGACACCGCCTTTCCCGCTGACAACGCCGATCACTTTCTTTACAGAGCTCGCCGGATTTAACTTCTCAAGGAAGCTCTGCGGCTCATTTGTTCTGCTTCCGCAGTTTGCAGTACAGCTTCCGCAGTCATGTGTACAATTTTCTGCTGTTTCGCTCATGATTCTCTCACTTTCTATCACTTATTCTCCCACCAGATCCTCTACCTGTGAGTTTGACGGGAGCCATGGCAGCCTGATGCTGCCACGTTGCTTATTTTTCTTTTTACGCTGTTCTTATTCCTTTAAACCTGTCTCGATCAGGTCACATACAGCCTCCAGGGCTTCTTTCTCGTCCGGGCCATCACAATGTACTGTGATCTCATCGCCGCACCGGATCCCGGATGCCATTACGTTTAACACACTCTTCGCATTGATTTCTTTTTCTTTATAAAAAATCATCACTTTAGAATCGAACTTCATGGATGTCTGGCAGAGCAGTCCCGCCGGGCGAAGATGAAGACCTGTCGGGTTTACGACTGTAACTTTTCTTTCTACCATAACCTGTTCCTCCTATTTTGTTTGTAAACATGTAACTATTCAGTACCTTCATAGTCACGAGCAAAAATCCATTCCAGATCAGCTTCGCTGATGGGATTTTTGCTTTCTATCCTATGTGTTCTTACGGTCAGCGCAGCATATGCGCAGACCTACTGAATAGTTACGTAAACATTTTCATTTTATACCACAAACCCCATGATGTCAACGAAACGCTCCGGAATGATTTGACATTTTACAAAGCCCGGGATAAAATCAAAACGATCTACCT
Organism: Desulfotomaculum sp. OF05-3; assembly: GCF_003435535.1. Taxonomy (NCBI): domain Bacteria; kingdom Bacillati; phylum Bacillota; class Clostridia; order Eubacteriales; family Desulfotomaculaceae; genus Desulfotomaculum; species Desulfotomaculum sp. OF05-3. Next base: position 115,432 of record NZ_QWGO01000001.1, read on the forward strand.
TAAAAACCACGTTCAAGGAGTTCCCACGAAATGAAACTACTCGCTCCCAATCTATATAAAGTCATTCTCACCAATAAAGCCATGCGGACCTCATCGAGAAACCTCTATATTATAAAAGGAAATGGCCGCAGCCTCATGATCGACACATCCTGGAAAGTTCCGGAGTGCCTGAATGAGATGGAACATGTCTTAAAAGAGCTTTCCATCGACTATCGGGATCTCGACATCTTTGTGACCCACAATCATGCAGATCACAGCGGATACATCTCCCTTTTCATAGAGCGCGGTGCCCGGGCCTTCATGAACCCCGTGGAGATCTCCGAATGTTCCGACCGCTACCATCGTCTTTATGAGGACAACACCATGCGCCGCTCCTACACCAGAGAATGCGGAGTCACAAAAGAACTGGCTCCCGATGCCTGGCAGGAAATCAACACCGGAGCTGACCAACTTGCAAGGGAAAACAATATTTCTTTTCATTTTCCCTTTACCCCCATTGCGCCGGGGGACACGCTCTCCTGCGGCGGCTATGATTTCGAGATCGTCCCCCTATACGGTCATACAGCCGGTCAGTGTGGGCTCGTGGAGAGGAAGAAAAAGCTTTTCTTCTGCGCTGATCAGGTGATCCTGGGGCTTACTCCCATCGTCATCACATCAGGAAAAGACCAGCATCTCCTTGCTGAATACTTTGCATCCCTTAAAGCACTGGCTGCCGATTATGCCGGTTACCGTTTTCTCCCCGGACACTACGGAGAATTCACCGAGATCCGTGAGGAGACCTGCCGCATCATCGACGAATATGAGACACGCTGCACCCAGCTCCGGCTGGCTCTGGCAGAAAGCCGCCACCCCATGACTCTTTTAGAGCTTGATCAGGCGCTCTATGTCCAGCGCATGCAGACCTACCGCTATTCCTATCTTTTCTCCTATCTCAATACATGGCCGAAACTCTTTTCCTGTCTGGACTGGCTGGCAGAGACAGGGTCGATCACCCGGACAGAGAAGGACGGGGTCTTATTCTGGTCTCTCCGCTGAGCGCGCCTCCGACTCCCTCTTTGAGAACACGCAGCCACAGTAATTCTGACGATAGAGCGCGTGTTCTCTGGAAAGCTTCGTGGATCTTTTATATCCGTTTCTCTTCTTGAAATCTGATGACAGAAACTCCACACCATACTCGCGTCCCATCTCTTCCCCGATCCGGTTTAACCGCTCCGCGTCCTTTAGGGGGCTGATCGTAAGCGTCGTCGTAAAGAAATCGAAGTACCCGGCTTTTGCCTCTCTCGCCGCCTCGGAGAGGCGGAGTTTAAAGCACTCCGTACATCTTGCGCCGCCTTCCGGCTCCTGCTCGAGCCCTTTTGCCGCTGCATAGAAATCGTCGGGCACATAGGTTCCTGCCACAAAATGGATCGGGTGGCGGTCTGTCTCCTGTTCCCACTCTCCATTGAATTCCCGGATCAGACGTTCCTGCTCCGATGTCCGCTCCTCGTACTCTGATGGCGGATAAATATTCGGGTTATAATAAAATACCGTGATCTCAAAATATCTGGAAAGATATTCCAGAACATAACTGCTGCAGGGCGCACAGCAGCTGTGTAGAAATAAAGTGGGAACCTTTCCCTCTTTCTGCAGTTCTTCCAGTTTTTTATCTAATTCCTTCTGATAATTTCTCTTATTCATATGATCTCCCGGCAGGCTATGCTGCCCCGATGCTTCAATCCCCTGTGTCTCCTTCTGTCTCAGCCTTCTGCCCGGTTGCCGTCACCGGCACTTCACCATTACAGGATACCGGCAAAAAGACCGCAACGGAAAAAGGCAGCCGGATCTTCTCCCGCTGCCTGCATTTCTATTTTCACCGAATCCGTTCAGTCTGCCCCCAACGATCCGCTTCCAATATCCTTTTCCCGGTCTTACAGGAAATCCCGGATCCGTTTGCTGCGGACCGGATTTCTGAGCTTTCTCAATGCTTTCGCCTCGATCTGACGGATACGCTCTCTCGTTACGTTGAACTCTTTTCCAACTTCTTCCAGAGTTCTCGGATGTCCGTCTTCAAGACCGAATCGAAGAACGATGACCTGACGTTCTCTCTCTTTGAGATCACCAAGTAATGCGTCGATGTGCTCACGTAACATTACGGATTCCACGTTTCCTTCCGGAGTCACCGCGTTGCTGTCCGCAACGAAGTCGCCGAGATTGGAATCGTCCTCCTCACCGATCGGAGTTTCTAAGGATGCGGGCTCTCGCGCGATCTGCATGATCTCCATAACCTTGTCCTCAGACATCTCGAGCGCTTCCGCGAGTTCTGTCACGGACGGCTCATAGCCGAGTTCCAGAGTCAGCTTTCTCTGCATCTTTGACATTTTGTTGATCGTCTCTACCATATGCACCGGAACACGGATCGTTCTCGCCTGATCCGCAAGGGCTCTCGTCACAGACTGACGGATCCACCAAGTCGCATATGTACTTAACTTATATCCTTTTGTATAGTCGAACTTCTCAACGCCCTTGATCAGACCAAGGTTTCCTTCCTGTACAAGATCCAGGAAACTCATTCCACGTCCAGTGTAACGCTTTGCGATACTTACGACGAGACGAAGGTTTGCCTCGATCAGACGCTCTTTTGCAGACTCATCTCCCTCTGCCTTTCTCTTCGCGAGACGAAGCTCCTCATCCGCGGAAAGAAGCGGCACGGTACCGATCTCCTTTAAGTACATGCGGACCGGATCCTCTGTTCCGATACCTTCCAGAAGATCGATGGCGTCTAAGTCAATGTCCTCTCCGTCCTTGTCCTCACGGTAGTCATCATCCAGATCATCCAGAAGCATGGAATCATCCGCAAGCATTGCGTCATCAATTACCGGCACAACGTCGATATTGCTGTGCTCTAAGTAATTATAAATTTCATCCATCTGCTCCGGTCCGAGGTTATCTCCGGCAAAAAAGTCGTTGATCTCCGTCGCGTCAAGTGCGTTCTGTTTTGACTTGCCCAGTGCGACAAGTTTCTTAAGTTTGTCTAAAAATACTTCTTTTTCCACTGAATAACGTCCTTTCAGGTTGGGGCTGCTCAAACTGCTCCACGATAGTTCATTATATACTATCCAGTGACAATTTTCAATGCTTTTCTACGCCTTTTTTGTTGAATTTTAACATTTTATTAGCACTTTTTGTAATTATTCAGCAGGTCTGCGCACTTGCCGCCCCTGTCATCCCGCCGTCTTCTCCTCCTGCTTCTCCGGCTCCGGGCTGCAGCTTAAGGTCACTGCTTCCTTCACATTCTCGATCTTTGCCTCAGTAACCGATCCGCCAAACTCACCGTCGAGGACCCACGGGATCTCTTCCTTGGCGGTGACCGTAAACTTTGAAGATTTCACGCGGATCACGTCCTTATTTTCCTGTTCCGGGAACAGAAGCAGACCACTTATAATATTCGGAAGATCCGCCGGAGTCTTCGGTGTCCGGATAAACACGCCCTCAAACAGGCCGTCATGGAAGGAAACATCCTTCGGCGCAAGTCCTCTGAAGCCTCCGACACTTGTGGTGTTCGTCACCATTCCGAAAACGAACTCTCCATCCGTCTCACCGTCATCCCATGTCAAATGCATCCTGTAGGATTTGAGATTTCCCAGTGCCTTGATGGACTCCAGGATATATGCCTGATGCCCAAGAACGTTCTTGATGTCCTGGGGCGTGCTGTACGACACTTCCGTGAAAGCGCCAAATGCGGCGATATAAACAAAATACCGCTCATCCCCAAATTTTCCGATGTCGACGCCGTAGGACTTTCCGCTCACCACATCCTGCGCCGCCTTCGTGAGATTCGCCGGAATCTTTAAGCTTCTCGCGAAATCATTCGTGGAACCTGCCGGGAGATATCCGATCTCCGGGCGTTTTTCCAGCCTCATGATGCCGGAGATCACGCTGTTCAGCGTTCCATCCCCGCCGCTGCAGACGAAAAGTTCCACATCCTTACCGTATTCCTCGGCAATCTTCGCCGCATCCCCCGGTTCCTGGGTCACATAGACAGAGGGCAGATAGCCTGCTCCACAGAAAATCCCGAGAATATCGGACAACTGGTTCTTGATGGCTTCCTTCCCGGAACGGGGATTAAAAACAAATAACATTTTTTTCATTTTCATCATGAACACGCTCCATAAAAGACGCCCTTATGCGCCATAATACTAACAAATGTCAATACTTTCTATTTCTAATATGGGACACTGACAGATGCATCGGTACTACTGTACGGAATTTTCAGTTCAGAAAATTCCTACCCGTGTACAATAATGATGCATCTTCTGCATTCTGTCCGCCCTGACAAACAATATCTGTGGGTTCAAGAGAATTTACAGCCATTATATCATAGACTCACGACCCCCGCGCTGACGCGCTCTATTGCCTGCTGACGCAGGCGGTTCGTTCGTTAATGGTCCAAGAAAAACAAATGCCACCTGCGGTGCCGCTTGTTTTTCTTTTGGACTCATTATATCATGACTGGCTTTCCAGCAGCTTTCTATACGCCGCAAACGCGTTCGGGATCGGGTACTTCTCCTTCAATTCCCCTCTGTCCGCAAACAGCATTCCCGGGATCTCTTCCCCTGCCTTCACCAGGTACCCGCTCATATGCCACTCCACATGGCTGAAAATGTGCTTTGCCTCCGGCAGTTTTTCCTCCACCGATGCCCCGCCACCGAGGCGTTCCAGTACCTCTTTCTCTGAAAGTTTTCCTTCCAGATTCGGAAATTCATACAGGGATGCCAGCAGTCCGGTGTCATCCCGCTTTCTAATGGCTATTTTATCCCCGTATTTCACTAATAATACGGTCTTTTCCTCAATTTTCCTTTTCTTTTTCGGTGCCTTCACCGGGATCGCAGAGATCAGGTTTCTTTTTCTCGCCTCGCATACCGTATAGAATGGACATGGAAGATCGCAGAGAGGGGCACCATTGGGGACGCAGACGATGGCTCCGGTCTCGATGAGCGCCTGGTTGAAATCTCCTGGCTCATCCTTTTTGAGTGTCTTTAAGACCTCTTCGACCGCAGCTTCTGTCTTCTTCTTTACCGCTTGTTTTAAGATATCTTCGTAGCTTCCGGCAACTCTCGAAAGGACCCGCATGACATTTCCGTCCACCGCTGGGACAGGGAGTCCGAAAGCGATGGATCCAATGGCACCCGCCGTGTAGCTTCCGATTCCCGGAAGCGCAAGAAGCGCTCTGCGATCTGCCGGAAGTTCTCCGCCGTACTGGGAAACGATGATCTTGGCCGCTTTCTTCAGATTTCTGGCCCTGCTGTAATATCCGAGACCTTCCCAATACTTGAAAAGCTCTTCTTCCTCACACTCAGCCAATGCCTGCACCGTCGGAAAACACTCCATAAACCGGGCAAAGTAGGGCTTTACTGCCTCCACTCTCGTCTGCTGCAGCATGATCTCCGAGATCCAGATCCGGTAGGCATCCTGGTTCTCCCGCCAGGGGAGATCTCTTTTATTCCCCCGATACCAGGAAAGGAGCGGTCCTCTTGCGGCTTCCAGACGCTCCGTCAGGGTGAGGTCTTTCTCATCCGGAAAGATTTTCTGGAGACCGGAATAAAGATCCGCCCCCGAAACATTCATTTCTTCCTTATACATATCCATAGACTCCGCGGACGGAAACTTCCCCGGAGATAATCTCCTTTAATGTGCCATCGGAGAGACGGACTAAAAGTGCGCCTTCCTTGTTGATTCCCTCAGAGACACCGCGGTACTCGCCCGCCGGATCCAGAACGCACACCTCGTTGCCGAGATTTACAAGGTTTGCATTGTACTCTTCAATAAGTCCCGACATGTCCTGCGTCTCGATGAAGGTGTCATAATATCCCTCAAATGCCTCCATGATCGCCGCGATGATCTCACTTCTCTTCTGGATCTTCCCGCTCTCGATCCGCAGGGAAGTCGCTGTTGCCTTGATATCATCCGGAAATTCCATCTGATTTACGTTGATGCCGGTTCCCGGGATCACGTACTGGATTTCCATGAGCTCCGTGCTCATCTCCGTTAAGATTCCGCAGATTTTCTTCTTATTTAAAACAAGGTCGTTCGGCCATTTGATCTCAGATTTCAATCCTGTCGCCTTCTCGATTCCCCTTCTCGTGGACAGCGCCATGACGAGCGTCAGCATGGAGGCCGCCATGGGATCGATCTGTGGTCTTAAGAGCATGCTCATCCAGATCCCAACGCCCGCCGGAGATGTCCAGACACGACCTCTTCTGCCCTTTCCGCCGAGCTGGCGTTCCGCGACAGCCAGGGTTCCGTGGGGCGCGCCCTGTTCCGCGAGACGGCGGATCTCATTGTTCGTGGAGTCGGTCTCCTCGAAGAACGCCACCTGCGTTCCTGCCCATTTCGTGTGGATCGTGCTTTCCAGCTCTTCCTTTGAGAGCACATCCGCCGATCCCTTTAAAATATATCCTTTATTCCGGACGGCCTCGATCTCGTAGCCCTCCTCCTTTAACTGGTTGATGACCTTCCAGACCGCCGTTCTCGAGACACCGAACTTCTCGCAAAGCTCCTGACCGGAAATATAGCCATCTGTCTCCTTCAATAATTTCAGGATCTCTCCCTTCATCTCATTACCTCCACCAGATACTCATTGCGCTTAAAAATGTAAAGATCAGCAGAGTCGTTCCGAACACCATCTGGAACACCGCCGCCGTTCTTCTCCGCCTCTCCCGTTTTGCCCGGGACAGCCAGTATTTTCCTGTGACCAGATTTAAAACTGCCGCCAGGAAAAATATCGCCGGAAAGAGGAACATATACCTCTCCGTGTCAAGGAACGAGATAACTGCCATCACCACCACAGCGATGCCGATGATGATGTGCATGGCATCAAGAGCCATGGACTCGCTCCTGACTTTTCTTCTCTTATTGTTTTCCGCCATATTTCAGCGTTCTCCTCATATTTTCTGCCGGATCTGTCGTTTTCCCAGGATCAGCCGTGCTGCCTGGTACTTTTCCAAGACTTCCGATGTGCTGCCACGCTTCCCTATCCTATCGTCAGCCTGTCTGAAAAAAGTTCATGGATCTTCCCCACGATATCGTCCGGCGTGTAAACCTCGTAGACTTCCATCTGCATCTTTTTCGCGAACACTTCCAGGACTGCCCCGTAGAGATCCCTGTAATCCCATTCCGGCTGCAGCCGAAGCTTCCTGGCAAGAAACGGAAATATCTTCTCCGTGTATACACGATAGCCTGTGAGCTTTACAAACTCATGTTCCTTTACATAAGGTCTCAGCCACTCCTTAAACATGTCAAGTTCCGACATGATCCTGCCAAAATAATACGCCTCGGAATATGGCATGTCAAGATAATATTTCCTTCCGCAGAGTCCGTAGAGGAATCTCAGCCCGTCAAAATAGCCGAGCTTCATGTTTTTCCTCGTTCTCGCACTGTCAAATTCCAGGATCCCGCCGAGATTTCTTCTTGGCGCGATCTCGTGGACCGTCACGTCCTCCGGGATATCCATGAACCTTCGCCGGTCCACGCCGATCCCATAGAGGCGGATCACGATGATATCCTTATATCCCCGGTCCGTCAGGAGATCCACCGGCACATTGTTGACGCTGCCGCCGTCAAGATACGTCTTTCCACCCAGCTTTTCCTGCTTAAATCCTGGGAAATAGGCGCTGGCCATCATTATATCCTTTATGGTCCCCAGAGGTGCTGCCTTTACATCGAAGTCCTCCTCTTTCCGGTCCGTGACTGAAAAGGACGCGGCGCAGAAATCCCGTGGTGAGCGCCTGATCCGCTCCTCATCCACCGTCTCTTCCAGAAGTTTTTTGAGTGGGGCGATATCGAGCCCCCTGTCTGAAAACAGCCGTCTGAATTCTGCCGCCGCGTCGGTCACTTTCATGGATCGCACGCCAAATTTCTTTAATTTTCCGATCATGGAATCGTCCACATTGAACACGGTGGAGTAGGTCATATTTCCCCAGATCTCCTCCGCCTTCCCGAGATCATCCATGCAGATCAGGGCGCCGTTTAACGCCCCAACGGACGTTCCCGCGACACCCTTTATCTTCATGCCGGCTTCCCGGAGCGCTTTCCAGACACCGATCTGGTATGCGCCCCTGGCACCGCCGCCCTCTAAAACGATTCCATATTCCTTTTCAAGATCAATTCTCAGTTTCACTCTTTTTTGCGATCTCCGTTACACTTGTCACAAGACCTGCGAGGGATTGGATCTCAGACGGGATGATGATCTTTGTTGCCTTGCCGTCTGCCGCCTTCGCGAACGCCTCAAGACTCTTTAACTGCAAAACTGTCTGGTCTGCTCCGGCTTCCTTGATCATGCGGATACCATCGGCGTTCGCCTGCTGGATCTTGATGATCGCCTCCGCCTGGCCTTCTGCCTCGCGGATCCGTTTCTCCTTCTCCGCCTCCGCGTGAAGGATCGCTGCCTGCTTATCTGCCTCCGCGTCGAGGATCGCGGACTGTTTCTTACCCTCTGCCACGAGGATCGTGGACTTCTTCTCACCTTCCGCGCGAAGGATCGCCTCACGGCGCTCACGCTCTGCCTTCATCTGTTTCTCCATGGCATCCTGGATCGCTGCCGGCGGAATGATATTCTTTAACTCCACACGGTTTACCTTGATGCCCCACGGGTCCGTGGCAACATCCAGGGCGGAACGCATCTTTGTGTTGATGGTCTCACGGGAAGTTAAGGTCTGGTCGAGCTCCAGGTCACCGATGATGTTTCGAAGCGTGGTGGCTGTCAGATTCTCGATGGCCATGATCGGGTTCTCAACACCGTATGCGTAGAGCTTCGGGTCTGTGATCTGGAAGAACACGACCGTATCGATCTTCATGGTGACGTTATCCTTTGTGATCACCGGCTGCGGAGCGAAGTCAACGACCTGCTCTTTTAAGAGGACCCGCTTTGCAACGCGGTCAATAAACGGAACTTTGAAGTGGATTCCCACATTCCATGTCTCAAGGTACGCGCCGAGTCTCTCCACTACCATCGCCTGTGCCTGGGGCACGATGCGGATGCAGGAAACGAGGATCAGCAGAATGATAAAGATCAGTACTAATACTAAAATTGTTGGCATATTTATGTCCTCCTTTATGTTTTTATGGGGGATTATCTTTATCCCCCATTTTTTTCTTCAGCCCATTCATATTACTATGAGCAAGCCGGAAACTTTTTATCAGTTCCTATTCTCTGTTTCTGGAATCATCTCCACAATGAGCTTCACGCCCCGGACTTCCTTTATGACCACATGGGTCCCCACCGGGATCGTCACCGCTTCATCCGCGGATCTCGCCGTCCACTCCTGGCCGTCGATGACAGCGGCTCCGGACGGCTCATTGTTGTCGATTTTTTTGATCACTTTTGCCTTTCTTCCGATCAGCCCGTCCACATTCGTCTTCACGGTCTCCCGGTTGACGAACCGGATAGCGAGCGGTCTTGTAAAGAGAAGAAGGACAAACGATACGATCAGGAACACCACAAGCTGCGACTGCACGGAAAATTCCAGTACCGCAGCAAAAAACGCGAACACAGCCCCGCCCGCAAACCAGATCGTCGTAAGCGCCATGGTCGCCGCCTCGATTCCGATCAGAATTACAAAGGCCACCAGCCATCCGATCATATCCATAAAATCACTCCTTTATGCGCGCCGCTGTCTTGCCGTCTCAAACATCAGGATCGATGCAGCGATGGCGGCATTTAACGACTCCACCTTTCCGGCCATGGGGATCTTCACCCAGGTGTCTGCCATGTTGGAAAGCTTTTCCGTCAGCCCGTTTCCCTCATTTCCGATCAGGAACGCCGTATTACCAGTATAATCTTCCTGCTCGTAATTATTCTTTCCTGCGAGATGGGCCGCAAATACCCGGATCCCCCGCGCTTTCAGATCCAGAACGGTCTGCTCCAGATCGTCCGTGTAGAAGAACGGGACACGGAATACGGATCCCATGGTGGAACGGATCACCTTCGGGTTGTAGATATCCACAGTATCACGGCTCATAATGAGTCCCGTGATCCCCGCGCCCTCTCCGGCTCTCAGGATCGTTCCCAGGTTTCCTGGATCCTGAAGATTTTCCAGCACCATCAGATGAGCTGGACGGTCACTCTTTAAGAGCTCGTCCATTCCGTAGGAAAACTGTCTGACAAGTGCCAGCACACCCTGGGGCGTCTGCGTGTCGGACATCACCGCAAACACAGAGTCGCTGACAAGTTCGTATCCCGGGTACTCCGCAAGAATTGCGGCATTCTCCGGATTTTTCGCGAAAGTTTCAGAAACATAGATACTTTTAACCTGATCCTTCGGGAGCTCAGCGGCCATCCGCACTCCCTCGACGACGAAAAGTCCCTGCTCATTTCTCGCTCTCGCTTTTTTCTTTAATTCAATGACTGCTTTTACCTGGTCATTTTTTGTGCTTGTGATCATCTCCCTTCCTCCGGGTCAAGTTTCTCCACTTCATCCATCCAGATCCGTCTCGCTGCGTCGCTCGGCATTCTGAGATCACCTCTCGGAGAAACCGCAACAGATCCGACCTTCGGGCCGTCCGGCAGGCAGGAACGCTTGAACTGCTGTGCGAAGAACCGGCGGTAGAAGGTATTTAACCACTTGTAGATCACCTTGTCCTCGTAAACTCCCGCGAAAGCGATCTTCGCCAGGCGGTAGATCTTCGCCGGATGATAACCGTAACGGAGAATATAATAGAGGAAGAAATCGTGAAGCTCGTAAGGTCCGACCAGGTCCTCCGTCTTCTGGGAGATCTTTCCGTCCTCCGGCGGCAGAAGCTCCGGGCTCACCGGGGTATCGAGAACATCGTTGAGTACATCTGCCAAGGCCTTGTCGCCGCAGGTATCCGCGTAGTAGCGGACAAGATGACGGACAAGCGTCTTCGGAACAGACGCGTTCACGCCGTACATGGACATGTGGTCGCCGTTGTAGGTCGCCCAGCCAAGAGCCAGCTCAGACATATCTCCTGTTCCGATGACCATGCCGTTCGTCTTGTTCGCAAGGTCCATGAGGATCAGGGTGCGGTATCTTGCCTGGGAGTTCTCGTAAGTCACATCATGGATCGCCGGATCATGTCCGATATCCTCGAAGTGGGTGGAAACTGCTTTTCTGATATTTACCTCTCTTAATGTCGCGCCCAGCTTCTTTGTGAGTGTGACTGCGTTGTTGTAGGTTCTGTCCGTAGTTCCGAAGCACGGCATCGTGACGGAGAGAATATTTTCTCTCGGAATGCCCAGCATATCGAAGGCTCTCGCTGTGACAAGAAGTGCCAGGGTGGAGTCGAGTCCGCCGGAGATTCCTACAACTGCGCTCTTGGCACCGGTGTGGGCGAGACGTTTCTTTAAGCCCATGGCCTGGATCGTTAAGATCTCCTCACAGCGGGCGGTTCTCTCTTTCTCGTTTGACGGAACGAAAGGTGCCGGATCGACATAGCGTTTTAATGTGAGCTCCGTTTTATTTAAGGTGAAGTCCATGTAATCATAGTCCTCAGTCTCCGCACCCGGCTGACATGTGGTCATTCTTCTTCTCTCGTTTTTAAGTCTGTAAAGATCGATGTCCGCCGTGATCATGCCGTTTTTGAAACGCTCGGATTCCGCAAGGATATTTCCGTTCTCGGCAATGATATCATGTCCGCCGAAGACGAGGTCCTGGGTGGACTCGCCCTCTCCGGCATTGGCATAGATGTACGCACATACGAGGCGGGCAGACTGTCCGGCGATCAATGTCTCACGGTATCCCGCTTTTCCTGTGGTCTCATCGCTGGCGGAGCAGTTTGCGATCACGGTAGCTCCGGCTTTCGCGTGGGAGACGCTCGGTGGATCCATCGTCCATACGTCCTCGCAGAGTTCTGCGGCGACTATGAGTTCCGGGATATTCGTGCAGCGGAACAGGATCTTGCTTCCAAACGGGATCAGGCTCTCTCCCCACTCTACCACATCCGGTTTTACCGGACCCGGGTTGAAATGGCGTAGCTCATAGAATTCAGAATAGTTCGGAAGATGTCTCTTCGGAACAAGGCCTAAAAGCTCGCCATCCTTGATGGCAGCCGCTACGTTGTAGAGTTTTCCGTCCTTCATCCACGGAAGTCCGATGAAGGTCAGCATATCCATATCCTTTGATGCGTCTAAGAGCCATAAGAGTTCTTCCTTCGCCTGATCGATCAGGGTGTCCTGCAGAAACAGGTCACTGCAGGTGTATCCGGTGAGACCGAGCTCCGGGAACACCAGGATCTTTACATCCTGGGATGCTGCCTCCTGCATCATCTTCCAGGTCTGTTCCCGGTTAAACACAGGATCTGCAACCTTTAAATCTGGGGTGGCCGCCGCCACCCGGATAAATCCGTCTTTCATTTTTGTTCTCCTTATTACATTCCGACTTTGATAGCCGCGCTGCAGCGCAGAATTTCAGTCAGTTTGGGAATATATGCCGTTATACAACAATTCAGTCATAAACGGGCTTTCTATTGTTTTGAAAATTTCCGTATGGCTGAATGATTACTTTTTATTATACACTTTTTTTCTGAAAAGGGCTATGGATTTTCATCTGTTTAAGAAATATTTCATGAATAGTCCGACCATGCGTCAGTCTGGCAAATATGTGTGCGCTGCACTCTTGCCTGCATAAGCACTCACATTCGCTGAACTGCATACGGGCAGCGCTTAAACGGCGAAAGGCTGTGCTCCCCCACTGAGCACAGCCTTTCATTCACGTACAATTTCCTTGCATTATACAGTTCCTCGAAATTGATACCCCTTCAATTTCAATGCTTATGCAGTATAACAAAATATTACCGGAAATGCTATGGTAAATATAGTTAAATTTGCACAATTTTATTGTATATATTTACTATCTTCCGCACAAATGTCCGCTGGGGAAAAGCAGATTCGTTGTTTTTACAAAAAAACAATCTATTCTATGGTGGTTCTGCCCAGTGGAATTGGAACTTTGTATACAGTACGCATTTTCGGCGGTTTGCAGGCCGCAGGTATCTCCCGTATAATTTCATGTTTTTTTGAAATAATATCTGCAAAATATCGTCTGAAGGAATCACTCCCCCTTCACGTGACTCATGACTGCCCCTTTCGATTATTGATCACCGGGTCTGCTTTTTAAAAGAAATGTACCTTGGCACATTCTCGCACCGAGCGCGGTCGCTTGCAACACTCTACATCATCATAACTCTTGAAAGGACATGATATCCATGAACATTTCATCCAATTTCGATCAGAACATCTCCCGCTTTCACGAGATCCTGGATGTCCAAAAAAACTTCGATATCGTCTACCACACTCTCACTATTGCGGACAAAAAAGCCTGCCTGTACTTCATTGACGGCTTCACAAAGGACGAGATCCTTCTGCGCCTGATGCAGGATTTCGCCTCCGTAAAACCGGACTCGTTCCCATCATCTGCCCATGATTTCGCAAAGCAGTACGTCCATTACGGCGAGACCACCGTGGAGACCGATGATAAAAATATCTTTACACAACTCCTCTCCGGCCTCTCCTGTCTTTTAATCGACGGGTATGACCGGGCAATCCTCATCGACTGCCGTACTTACCCGGCCCGCGGGGTCTCGGAGCCCGAAAAAGACAAGGTGCTCCGAGGCTCCCGGGATGGCTTCGTGGAAACCATGATCTTCAATACCGCCCTGATCCGCCGCCGGATCCGGGACGTGAATCTCACGGTGGAGATCATGCAGACCGGAGAAAGCTCCCACACAGACATTGCGATCTGCTACATGAAACGTCGTGTGGACGAGGACCTGCTAAATAAGATCAAGTACCGCATCGAAAATCTGCATGTAGATGCTCTGACTATGAATCAGGAAAGTCTGGCAGAATGTATCTTTCCCCACAAATGGTTCAACCCGTTCCCAAAATTCCGTTTTTCTGAACGTCCGGACACGGCTGCGGCGTCTATTCTGGAGGGAAACATCGTCATCCTTGTTGACAATTCCCCCGCCTGCATGATCCTGCCGTCCTCAGTCTTCGATATTATCGAGGAGGCAGATGACTACTACTTCCCGCCAGTGACCGGAACCTACCTGCGTCTCTCCAGGATGACAGTCTCCTTCCTCACCCTGTTTCTGACCCCGGTGTGGCTTCTCTTTATGCAGAACCAGAACTGGATCCCAGGCTGGCTGGAGTTTATCAAGCTGGCGGATGACATGTATGTGCCGCTGATCTTCCAACTCCTGATCCTGGAATTTGCCATCGACGGCCTGCGCCTCGCCGCTGTCAATACGCCCAGCATGCTGACCACACCGTTAAGTGTTATCGCCGGTATTGTTCTCGGTGAGTACTCCGTAAAATCCGGCTGGTTCAACCCGGAGACGATGTTATATATGGCCTTCGTCACCATCGCCAACTACTCCCAGGCAAGCTTCGAGATGGGTTACGCGCTAAAATTCATGCGTGTGATCCTGCTGATCCTGACCTCCCTCTTAAACGTCTGGGGCTTCATCCTCGGCACCGCCATCGCCGTCTGCTCCATCGTATTCAACCGCACCATCGCCGGAAAGAGCTATATCTATCCGCTGATCCCGTTTTCGTGGCCGGAGATCAAAAAGCGGTTTCTGCGGGGACGGCTGCCGCATACAGAGAAAAGCCAGCGATGAATCGTCTTAAAAAAGAATGTGCCTTTTGTGCAATGGGGAATTCCTCGGAATTTCTTATTGCACAAAAAATCCGTGTCCTGCAGATTTCGTTATGCAGGGCACGGATTTCTTCAATTGTAAACATATCAAATCTTTAACGACCACTTACTGAGATCCCAAACCTTTGACACCAGTCCGTCATAGAACTCCGGCTCGTGGCAGATGAGGAGGACTGCTCCTTTGTACTCCGAAAGTGCTCTCTTAAGCTCGTCCTTCGCATCCACATCCAGATGGTTCGTCGGCTCGTCGAGAAGCAGAACGTTGGTCTCCCGGTTCATAAGCTTGCAGAGGCGGACCTTCGCCTGCTCACCACCGGAGAGGACGCGGACCTGGCTCTCGATATTCTTTGTAGTCAGGCCGCACTTTGCAAGGGCAGATCGGACTTCGTACTGGGTGTAGGACGGAAACTCCTTCCAGATCTCCTCGATACAGGTCGTCGTATTTCCCGGTGCCATCTCCTGCTCGAAGTAACCCGGGAACTGATAGTCACCGACCTCAACGGTTCCGGAGATCGCCGGGATCAACCCCTGAATGCTCTTTAAAAAGGTAGTTTTTCCGATACCATTCGCACCAATGACCGCGATCTTCTCGCCGCGCTCCATGAGGAAATTAAGCGGTTTTGAAAGTGGTTCATCATAACCGATCACAAGATCCTTCGTCTCAAAGATCAGTTTTCCGGTTGCCCTTGCATTCAGGAAATGGAACTCCGGCTTCGGTTTTTCCTTTGCAAGCTCGATGACCTCCATTTTGTCCAGCTTCTTCTGTCTCGACATCGCCATGTTTCTCGTCGCAACACGGGCCTTGTTTCTCGCAACGAAATCCTGAAGCTTCGCGATCTCCGCCTGCTGGCGGTTGTAAGCTGCCTCCAACTGGCTCTTTTTCATCTCGTAGACTTCCATGAACCGGTCATAGTCACCCACATAGCGGTCAAGCTTCTGGTTCTCCATATGGTAGATCAGGTTTACCACGCTGTTTAAAAACGGGATATCGTGGGAGATCAGGATAAAAGCGTTCTCGTAATCCTGAAGATACCGCTTCAGCCACTCGATATGCTGTACATCCAGATAGTTTGTCGGCTCGTCGAGGAGCAGGATATCCGGCTTCTCAAGAAGAAGTTTTCCGAGGAGGACCTTCGTTCTCTGTCCGCCGGAGAGCTCGTCAACGTCCTTGTCAAGACCGATCTCGTCGAGGCCGAAGGCGCGTCCGATCTCCTCCACCTTGGAGTCGATAATGTAGAAATCATGTGCCATCAGAAGATCCTGGATCGTTCCCAGCTCCTCCATCATGGCGTTCATCTCATCCTCGGACGCATCTCCCATCTTCGCGCAGATGTCGTTCATCTTCTCCTCCATCTCAAAGAGGAAGGAAAAGGCACTCTTAAGCACGTCGCGGATCGTCATACCCTTCTCAAGCACGGTATGCTGGTCTAAGTAGCCCACACGGACATTTTTTGACCACTCAACCTTTCCCTCATCCGGCATCATCTTCCCGGTGATGATATTCATAAATGTGGACTTTCCCTCACCGTTTGCTCCGATGAGACCGATATGTTCCCCCTTTAACAGGCGGAAAGAAACGTCCGTAAAGATAGCCCGGTCTCCGAAACCATGGCTCAGGTGTTCTACATTTAAAATACTCATAAAACTTCTTTTATTCCGGCTTTTCCTTAAAATTCAGCCGTTTTCCCTTTCTCCTGGGACCCCAGGTAAACCTATATAACTGCAAGCAAGCTCGCGTCGGACTTCAGACCTTTTGACCCTCAGTACTCCAGTCCTTAAAGGATGCCGGCGTCAGTTCCGTCATCATCGTTCCGATCAGGACCATGGAGAGAGGAGTTGTGCATCTTCATAAAATTTTCTATCTGTTCCCTTATTTCCAAATACACGAAGTCCAAAAAAGGCTGTGCAGGGAACAGCGTTTCCGCCGCCTGCACAGCCCTTTGCTGCCCTCTCGGGATTAAAATTATTCGTCTACGCTATAGTTCGGAGCCTCTTTTGTGATGTGGATATCATGCGGATGGCTCTCGCGGAGTGCGGCTGCGGAGATCTTAACAAAATGACTGTTCTCCTGAAGCTCTTTGATATCATGAGCACCGCAATATCCCATACCGGCACGAAGACCGCCCAGCATCTGGAATACGGTATCCTCAACGAATCCCTTGTAAGCGACACGTCCTTCAACGCCTTCCGGAACAAGCTTCTTCGCGTTCGACTGGAAGTAACGGTCCTTACTGCCGTTCTCCATAGCGGAAATGGATCCCATTCCACGGTAAACTTTATATTTTCTTCCCTGATAAAGTTCGAAGTCTCCCGGGCTCTCATCGCAGCCCGCGAACATGGATCCCATCATGCAGACATTACCGCCGGCTGCGAGAGCCTTTGTAACATCTCCGGAATACTTGATACCGCCGTCGGCGATGATCGGAATACCGTACTCCTTCGCAACTGCATAGCAGTCCATAACCGCAGTGATCTGCGGAACACCGATACCTGCAACGACACGTGTCGTACAGATCGATCCCGGTCCGATACCAACCTTGACAGCGTCAACGCCGGCCTCGATCAGGGCTCTTGTAGCCTCACCCGTTGCAACGTTACCGGCGATTACCTGAAGATCCGGGAATTTCTCCTTGATCATCTTTACGCAGTTGATAACGTTCGCAGAGTGTCCGTGCGCAGAGTCGAGAACAACAACATCGACCTTTGCATTTACAAGGGCTTCCGTTCTCTCAAGAACATTTGCTGTGATTCCGATTGCAGCACCGCAGAGAAGTCTTCCGTGGTCATCCTTTGCGGAGTTCGGATACTTGATCTGTTTCTCGATATCTTTGATCGTAATGAGTCCTTTTAAGTTAAAGTTTTCATCTACGATCGGAAGCTTCTCGACTCTTGCCTTTGCAAGAATGCGCTTTGCTTCTTCCATGGTTACGCCTTCTTTAGCTGTAACCAGATGCTCGGAAGTCATGCACTCTTTGATCTTCTTGGAATAATCTTCCTCAAATTTCAGATCACGGTTTGTGATGATTCCGACGAGCTTTTTACCCTCAGTGATCGGAACACCGGAAATGCGGAATTTTGCCATCAGCTCATCTGCATCTTTTAATGTATGTTCCGGGGACAAATAAAATGGGTCTGTGATTACTCCGTTTTCAGAACGTTTTACCTTATCTACCTCTTCAGCCTGCGCCTCGATCGACATGTTTTTGTGAATGATACCGATTCCGCCCTGTCGCGCCATAGCGATCGCCATGCGGTGCTCAGTAACGGTATCCATGCCGGCACTCATAAATGGAATATTGAGTTTGACTTTCTTTGTCAGGTGTGTTGAAACATCAACCTGATTTGGGATTACTTCAGAATATGCAGGTACAAGGAGCACATCATCAAATGTAATACCATCACCAATGATCTTACCCATTTTATGGTTCCCTCTCTTTCTTCTGTTTTATTATGTTTAAAAAAAATATAACTAAAAACCGTCATAACGTCAGTTCCAGTTATTACTGTAGAGTATAACAGCTTTGTCGAATTTTAGCAACAGGCAATTCATATAATTTTTTTGCGATTTTATATTATTTTTACTTATAAACATACAGAAAATTTCTTTATCCTTCTGTCATTTTCCAACGTATCTTTCGTTTTCTTCCAACGGCTGCGTTTTCCCTCCGGATGATCTACCTGTAATCCTTTAATATCTCCAGGAATTCCCGGTTTTCTTCATGGGAGCGGACGCAGATCCTGTAGAATCGTCTGTCAAGCAGTCTGTAATTCCTGCATGACCGGATCAGGATCCCCCGTTCCAGAAAATATTCGTACAGCCAGGATTCCTGACCGGTCTTGAAATCCTTAAACAGGAGGAAATTCGCGTCCGAGTGGAATACCGTGAATCCCGCTTTCGTCAATCCGTCAGAAAGATACTGCCGTTCTTTCGCCACCGTCTCCCGCATCTTTTTCAAAAAAGGGATCCGTTCTTCCGAAAGTGCCACATATCCCGCTTCCTGAGCCGGGATTGAAACACTCCAGGGCTGCCAGTTCGTCTCCATCCGGTCCAGGAGTTGCCTGCTCGTACAGAATCCATATCCCAGCCGCAGTCCCGCCATGGCATATGTCTTTGTGAATGCCCGGAGAAGAAATAAGTTTCCGCCATGTTCCGGTCTTCCGGTCTCCCATTCAAGAAATTCACGGATACAGCCGCAGCTTCGCTCCTCATCAAGGAATTCCACGAAGCATTCATCCAGAACCAGCAGAATCCCATGTTTCTTGCAGTGGTCTAAGATTCTACAAAGATCTGCCTGCCGGATCATGGCCCCTGTGGGATTCGCCGGAGTGCATAAAAATATGATCTCCGGCTGCTCTGTTCTCAAAAAATCCAGAAATTCCGATACGTTTAAGAAAAAAGATTCCGCCTCTTTTAAATAGAAAAAAGCGATTTCTGTCCCACAGGATCTCAACGCCGTTTCATACTCCGCGAAAGATGGCGCAGGGATCACTGCCTTTTTCGGCCGTACCTCCTGTACCAGCCGGAAGATCAATTCCGCCGCCCCGTTTCCGAAGATCATCTGATCTTCCGGGACACCGGTAAGCTCTGACAACCGTCCCCGCAGGTTTTCGCATGAGCTGTCCGGATATCCTGTACAGAAGGCAATGCTCCTCTGGGCTGCCTCCCAGACAAAATTTGGCATTCCCAAGGGATTTACGTTGACCGAGAAATCCAGCTCCACATTCCGGTTCCGGTAGATATCACCGCCGTGTCCGTACTCCATCATGTCTCACCGCCCTTTAAAGCCATCGGGATCCCGCAGACAACGCGGCATACCTTCACCGCCCGCGCCGCCAGATACTGGCAGGCGTCCCCACTCATCTCCCGCCACAGGCGGTCTGTTTTATCGATGGGAACGATTCCGCAGCCGATCTCGTCGCAGGTGATGACTGCGTTGGGATTCTTCTCAAGGATCATATCCAGATACCGGTACATGACCTCTTCGATCCGGATCTCGATATCTTTCGTCTGCACTCTGACCATCTTTGTTTCTCCGGCAGATGTTCTTTCAGCCGGATCCCTCACAGCTTCAGTTCTCTCATTGATTTCACTGCGGATACTGTCGCAGAACACTCTGTCATCCTCTCTCTTCGCGTCATACTCACCCAGTACTGTGTCTATCAGCCTTCGAATATAGATATGAAGATTCAGAACAGCCTCCGAATCAAACGCGTCTTCCAACGGTGACTGTTCGCCGTCTGCCACAAGAATGAAGCGGTTTTCTTCCGTCACCGCCTCACGCATCGCAAGGTTTGATTTCCCCTGATACGCGCCTCCTACAAAAAGCCTGATCCCTCTCTGACGATCCACAGATCGATCCGTTCTTCTCTCTTCCACTTCCGTATCTTCCCTCTTCTTTTTCTTCACCATCACCGGCTCACCGCAGATCACCTCGTACACTTCATCCGACTCCCCGGCCAACGCACAGTTGATTCCGCCCAACAGCTTCCGGTACGCTTCCGTCTCCTCCGAGTACGGCCCCTGATCCCCGGACACATCATTTGTCACGACTACCAGAAAGTCCGCATTTTTTCTGATCATCCTGATTCCTTCCAATATCCGTTCCATCGCGCCATTCTCCGGATCTTCCATGTCCCGGCGGTACATCTCGTTCGCCGCAAGGTTGGAAACACACTCTAACAGACACCGGCTCCTGGCAGGGACCTCCGCCTTCAAAAGGTCCACAGGGCACTCGATGGTCATAAAATTCTTTTTTTCCCGCATTTTGCGGTGTTTTCGGATCCGCTCCCTGCACTCCTCGTCCCAGGCGATCATGGTTGCAAGGTAACAGGACGGCTGATGGCGCAGATCCGTTTTCCGGGCGCCGCCGCGCATCGATTTTCCGGCGGCTTCCGCCATCACCTCTTCTTTCTTTACCTGTTCTACGATCAGGGTCTCTGCAAATGCGGACTTTCCGCTGGAGCTTCCCCCATTTATCAGGATCATCATATTCTTTCTACTCTATCCTCTCGATTTTTCTTCCCGATCCGCATTTTCTCCGGACTTTCCGATCATATAATACGTTGCGGCCACTGTCACGCCGTCCTCCGCTTCCTTATGGATCAGGATCCTGCACTCAGAAGCTCTCACGCCCAGCCTGCACACAGCCACTGCGGACCGCTCGCAGACATTTCCGGTTCCCGTGGTCTTCCGTACAAATTCCGACTCCGGGAAATCTCCCGGCTGTCCATTTAACTCCTCACTGGAAAATGTCAGAAACGGCACCTGAAGTTCCTTCGCGAATTCGATGAGTCCCTGCTCCTGCTTCTTGATGTCGATGCTCGCCACTGCAAAGACGCTTCGCAGATCGATCCCGTTCCGCTCCATCGCACTTTCCACCGCAGTCCGGATCTTCTCAACAGGTGTCCCGCGTTTACAGCCGATTCCAAGTGCCACACACCGTGGGATCAGGCGCAGGACGCGGTTCTCCGGAATCCCTTTCTTTTCTTTTCCGGACACCGTAATCCAGAGATTCCGCTTACAGATCCGATCCTCAAAAAGTCCCTCCGGAATCTTCTTCCACGCTGAAAATCCGAAATCTGAGAACACTCCCACCGGCTCACCCGCAAGGATATCAGCCGAAATCTCCTTCGCAAGTTTCCGGTCCGTGATCACAAATCCATGATCCTTTGCGAACACGTCCACCGCAAATTTCTTCTCCACATCCGTCGCCGTCGTCACCACCGGCACTGCTCCGATCCCGGAAGCCACCATTTCCGCCAGCCGGTTCGCTCCGCCCACATGTCCGGAGAGAAGCGGGATCACAAACTGTCCCGCCTCATCCACACAGACCACCGCAGGGTCCTGAAATTTATCCCGCACATATGGCGCAATGGAGCGCACCGCGATCCCACAGGCACCCACAAAAATAAGAGCATCGTCCCGCAGAAAAGCCTCCTTCGTCCACTCCGAAAGTCCGCCCTCCGGCACTGCCTGATAAGGCACTCCGGCATCCGTCGCCGCAAGCTGGAGCGCGTACCGCCCGGCGATCCACAGAAACTGATACAGAGTACCCCCCTCACAGGATCTGTCCTCGGTCTTTGCGCTCCTATCACGATGTTCCGGACAGGACGCATTCGCGAAAGCTTCAGAAGCTCCGGAAAGGGTGTCGTTGATCCGCTTCATCGTCTCAAATCCGGCTCTCGTAAAACAAATAAGCGATATATTCATAATTGATTCCCTTCCGAGATCTGATTTTTCCATATCGGTGAACTGCTGCATCTCTCTCCCCTAATTATAAAAGAAAACCGCCATTGTTTCAATGGCAGTTTTCCTCTGGATTCTCCTTATCCTGCGTTTTCGCGGACATTTCTCTCTTCTTTTTTGTCACAAGACCGCCGATCCTGCCGCTCTCTTTTGCGGTAAGGCATCGCCAGCCACCGGCGATTACCTTGTCCGCCAGCCCCAGCTCCTTCGCGATCTCGAATTTCATCCGGTCCTCCGGCTTTAAGTGCTCCGGATCCACCGGTTCTCTTTTTTTCTTCGACACAGGCTCACGCTCCTTCCATATGGAGAGTATACCCGCTGTCCAATACTTTCATACAGATCGGTTTCTCTTAAGATCCCATTATTTATTTTGCATATCCGTTCTCACCCTGAAACACGACGATCTTTTCTGCTTTATTTCCGTTCTCCTCGTTCCAGATCAGGATCTCGGTTCCTTCTGTAAGGTCTTCCTCGGAGACAATATTTCTTGTCAGATATGGAAGAAGTCTTGTTTCAGCGGTAATCATGTAATTGATCCCATTCTCGGCTGTGAGGATCCGCTCACCTTCTGTATTTGCAGCCATCAATTCCTTTACCTTCGTGTATCTCGGGAAATCATATCCCTCTGCCTGTACTAAGATCAGCAGACCATTTGTAATCGGCGGAAGGCTCAACGTCATTGCCTCGTCTACATAAGCGCTGATGGTATTTCCTTCTTTCAGATCACCGAGTTCCACCGGATAACCATTCTCTGCATCCAGAACCTTCGTATCCTCTGCGATCGTAATTACAACGTCCTCATCAAATCCATTATCCTGGCGATGCATCGTAAGCTGTCCATCTTCCACAGAAACGATCGTTCCCATCATCGGATCAGACTCACTCGCGGACTCCGTGTCTGCCGCTCCACTTTCCTGACCGGTACCGTCCGGAAGTTTTCCCGCCTCGTTTTCCGTAGTCGCAGATGTCTCCGTTCCTGCAGGAGTCTCAACGGCTGTCTTTTTTGTCTCCTCCTTTGTCTGTCCATCCGCCTTGCCGCATCCGGTGATCCCCATAGATGCGATCATCATGGCCGCACAGGCCAGCGCTGTCATTCTTTTCATATTTTTCGTCATAATAAAATTCCTCCTGTTCTCTTGTATCGGTCTTTGCCGGACTGCATTGTTTTACAGCGTTCTCCTTCAAATACCGATTTGCGGCCGTCCTGATTTTCCAAGGTTACTGTTCACAGTAACTTTTCAGGTTCTTCCGCCGTCTTTTGCTTTTGTACGGTTATCTTAACATACAAACCTTGAGATTACACTATGATTTCAATTACAAATCCCTTACGCATTTTTGTAGTGCGGGCATAATTTGCGGCATTTCTGCGGCAGGCTTCGCGGCCTCTGATGTGTCCTGATGCGTTCGTGTTTTTTGTACAGGGAATTCCGAGGAATTTCCTGTTACAAAAAAAGGACATCGCCCGTAAAGAACGATGTCCTCGAAAATTCTTATTTAAGCATCACCTTCGGATTACTCCTCTGTCTGCTCCTGTGCGTTGTCAGCCTCAAGAGCCTTCATGCTTAAGCTGATCTTTCTGTCTGCCTCGTTGAAATCAACGATCTTAGCAGTGATCTCCTGACCGATGGAAAGTACATCAGCCGGCTTAGCAACGTGCTCTCTGGAGATCTGGGATACGTGAAGCAGAGCGTCTACGCCCGGCTCAAGCTCAACGAATGCGCCGAAGTCAGTCATACGAGCTACCTTACCTGTAACTACGTTGCCTACTGCGTACTTCTCAGCAGCGTCAGCCCACGGATTTGTCTCCGGGAACTTCATGGAAAGGGCAATCTTCTCACCGTTGATGTCTTTGATGAGAGCTGTTACCTTATCGCCAACCTTGAAGACCTTCTTCGGGTTCTCGATTCTGCCCCAGGACATCTCGGAGATGTGGAGTAAACCGTCAGCGCCGCCAAGATCGATGAATGCACCAAAATCAGTTACGTTCTTAACAGTTCCTTCTACCTTATCACCTACATGGATCTTCTCGAAGAGAGCTTTCTGCATCTCAGCCTTCTTAGCAACGATAAGCTGCTTGCGGTCGCCGATGACTCTTCTTCTTCTCGGATTGAATTCTGTGATTACGAATTCGATCTCTTTATCAGCATATTTGGATAAATCTTTCTCATATACGTCGGATACAAGGCTTGCCGGGATAAAGATTCTAGCTTCATCCACGATCACGCTTAAACCGCCGTCCAGAACCTGGGAAACCTTAGCAGTAAGAACCTCGTGGTTCTCAAATGCTTCCTCAAGCTTCTTATTTCCTCTGTCTGCAGCCAGTCTCTTGTAGGAAAGAGCAACCTGACCTTCACCGTCGTTCACCTTTACGACTTTGGCTTCCATCTCGTCACCAACATGTACAAGATTTCTTAAGTCTACGTTGGACTCGTTTGTGTATTCACTGCGGGTAATGATGCCATCAGACTTGTAACCAATATTTAAAACGATTTCGTCTTCTTTTACGTCAATGACCTTACCGGTGACAACCTCTCCTGTACGTATTGTTTTTAATGATTCTTCTAACATTTGTTCAAAACTTAACTCTGACATTTAGTATGAACCTCCTCGATAATATTGTTTGGGGTTGACGCCCCGGCCGTAATACCTACACTGCGCACAGAACTAATACATTCAGGATTAAAGTCGCCCAGAGTCTGGATGTAATAGGTGTTTTTACATTCCTTCCGGCAGATATCGTATAGCTTCTGGGTATTCGAGCTGTGTTTCCCGCCGATAACCAGCATCACGTCCACCTGTGAGGCTATCCTCATCGCTTCCACTTGTCTTTCCTGTGTTGCATTGCAAATCGTATTTAAAACAGTTATATCATACCTCGTTTTAGAAATTTTTTCAACTATATCTTGAAATTTCTTGTAATTAAATGTCGTCTGGGATACAATACAAAGCTTCTCATTTTCCGGAAGCTGCAGCTTAAGAAAATCATCCATGTCCTCGATGACCACTGTCCGCTCATCTCCCCATCCCTTGATGCCCTGCACCTCCGGATGGTCCTCACTGCCTATGATCAGAACTTTTCTTCCTTCTGCTGACTGTTTTTCGACGATCCGGTGGATCTTTTTCACATAGGGACATGTGGCATCCACGATTTCCACATCGTTTTCCTTTAAGATCTCGTAGACATTTTTTCCGACACCGTGGGAGCGGATCACAACAACAGCGTTCCGGATCGTCTTCAATTCTTCTAAAGAGTCGATGACCTCCACACCCTTTTCCCTGAGATCGCCCACGACCTGCTCATTATGGATAATTGGACCGTAGGTGTAGATCCTTTTTTCCGTCCTGCCGATCTGATCATATACTTTTTCCACGGCACGCTTCACACCAAAGCAGAAGCCTGCTGTCTTTGCAACTGTTACTTCCATCTTACGCACCCTGCTTCTTATCGATCATCGCTGTGATCGTGTCCACGACCTCTTTTAACGTCATGTCGGAGCTGTCAAGGAGTACGGCGTCATCCGCCTGTTTCAACGGGGAATTTTCCCGATGCATATCCCGGTAATCCCGTTCGATGATGTCCTTCTCGATCTCATCGAGATCGCAGGCTGTTCCTTTCTCCTTAAGCTCATGATAGCGGCGTTTCGCCCGGACTGCGGAGCTTGCAGTCAGATATACCTTCACATCGGCATCCGGCAGGACACAGGTTCCGATGTCGCGTCCATCCATGATCACGTCCGCCTTCTTTGCCAGATCTTTCTGGAGTTCCACGAGCTTCTCACGGACCTTCTTGTAGACGGATGTGGCTGAAGCCATGTTTCCGACCTCTTCGGTGCGGATCAGCCCGGATACATTCTCGCCATTTAAGATCACCTGCTGCGCACCGTTCTCGTAACGGATCGTGATCTCCACCTTGTCAAGTACCGCGTTGATGGCGTTCTCGTCGGTCTTATCGATTCCCTGGCGCAGAAAATATAACGCCATTGCCCGGTACATTGCTCCGGTATCCACATAGATAAAATTCTTCAGAGCTGCCACAGACTTTGCCACGGTGCTCTTTCCGGCTCCTGCCGGTCCGTCTATTGCTACATTAAAAGACATGTTATTCTCCCCTTAGTTTATTCCAAGATTTTTTATTTATTCGTGATGGTTCCATATCTTTACAGCCATACGGGTTCAAAGCTGCTTCTCAGGTCCGGTGCTCTATACGCTTCTGCCTGCCAGCATTCCGGTCGACCAGGCGATCTGCAGGTTAAATCCGCCGGTCACACCGTCCAGATCCAGAACCTCGCCCGCAAAATAGAGGCCCTGCAGCTTCTTCGATTCCATAGTGGATGGATTCACTTCCTTCACATTCACTCCGCCCTGCGTCACGATTGCCTCATTGTACCCGCGGAGTCCTGTGAGCGTCACGGAAAACGCTTTTGTGAGATCCACCAGACGTTTTCTCTCCTCCGCAGTCACCTCATTGACCTGTTTTTCCGGATCGATGCCGCTCCTCTTTATCATCACCGGGATCAGCTTTGCCGGGAAGAGGTGATTTAAGGAGTTCTTAAACTGCTTATTTTTCGCCTCATCGAAATCCCGCAGGATTCTCGCATCCAGCTGCTCTTTTGAGAGTGCCGGTTTCAGGTCGATATCCATCCTGAGCGGCGTTTTTTTGATGATCTTCGCCGCATAGCTGCTGGCACTCAAAACGACAGGTCCACTGACGCCAAAATGCGTAAACAGCATCTCGCCGAACTCTTTCCAGAGCACTTTCTTTCCGTTCCAGACAGTCACCTCGATGTTTCTTAAGGAGAGTCCCTGAAGTTCTTTCACATCATCTTCTGCACACACGAACGGAACAAGCGCCGGTGACAAAGGTGTCACCGTGTGGCCCGCCTCTTTCGCAAAACGGTACCCGTCCCCCGTGGAACCTGTTGACGGATAGGAAAGTCCGCCTGTGGCGATCACCACTGCATCGGCATCCACACTCTTTCCAGATTTTTCCAGAATGATCCCTGCCGCCCTTTCGTCCCTGATCACGATATCCCTGACCGGTTCATTTAAGAAGATCTTTACGCCAAGAGATTTCATCTTCCGCTCCAACGCCCCCGTCACATCGGAAGCATGGTCCGATACCGGGAACATTCTTGCTCCCCGTTCTTCCTTCACCGGGCAGCCGTTTGCCTCCACAAGATCCACGATATCAAAGTTTGTGAATCCATAGATGGCACTGTAGAGGAACTTTCCGTTGGAGACCATATTTCTGAACAGGTCCTCCGTATCGCAGCCGTTCGTCAGATTGCAGCGTCCTTTTCCCGTGATATAGATCTTTTTTCCAAGCTTCTCATTTTTCTCATAAACGGAGACATCATGTCCGCACTCCGCGGCGCCGATGGCAGCAGCCATTCCCGCTGCCCCGCCGCCTATAATCACTACTTTGCTCATCTTTTTCTGTTCTTTTCCACTTCTTTTATCTTTTTTTCCATGGCATCCGCCACAGTTTCAAGGACCTTGATCCGCGCATACCACTTGGAATTTCCTTCCACAACGATCCAGGGGGCATCCTTTGTAGAGGTCTTTTCCAGCATTTCATTTACAGCAAGCACGTAAGCATCCCACTTTTCCCTGTTTCTCCAGTCCTCGTCCGTGATCTTCCACCGTTTTTCCGGGTTCTTCATCCGGTCATTGAACCGCCGCTCCTGCTCGTCCTTGTCGATCTGGAGCCAGAATTTTAAAACAAGAGCCCCGGAGTGCACAAAATGTGCTTCCATCTCGTTGATCTCCCGATATGCATGGTGCCAGTCCTCCTCGGAACAGAAGCCCTCGATCCGCTCCACCATGACTCTTCCGTACCAGGTGCGGTCAAAGATCGCGATGTGTCCTGCCTTCGGAACATGATTCCAGAAGCGCCAGAGATAGTGATGGGATTTTTCCACATCGTTCGGGGATGCTGTCGGGCAGACCTTATATCCGCGGGGATCAAGATGGCTCGTCAGACGTTTGATCGCTCCTCCCTTTCCGGCGGCATCCCAGCCCTCAAAGCCAAGGATCACCGGGATCCGCAGACGGTAGAGTTCTCCGTGGAGCACTTCCAGCCGTTTCTGGAGCTTGTCCAGTTTTTTCCGGTATTCCGCCTCCTCAAGGCGCTTTGTCAGGTCCGCTTTTGCAAGGATCCCTTTTTCATATCTGTCAGGCGGAACCGGTTTCTCAAAGATCTCCGCCTCTTTTCCCGCCCGTTTTTTCTCAAGCGCCTTTTCCAGAACATCTGCCACCGTCTTTATGACCACCAGAGCCGTCCCGCTCTTTTCCTTCGCGTCGATCATGTACCATGGCGCGTAAGGCATATCCGTTCTCCTGATCATCTCATCGCTGAGCTTCTTATATTTTCCGTAATGGGCATTTCTCGCAAGTTCCTTCTCTGTGACGCGCCATGCAGTATCCTTTGATTCCAGAAGTTTTTTAAACCGTTTTTCCTGTTCCTTCTCTGAAATATCCAGAAAAAATTTGATGAGAACGGTTCCGCCGTCCACCAGGCATCTCTCAAACGCGCAGATATCCTCAAACGCGGCATCTGCTTTCTTTTCATTCAGCTTTCCCTCGAACCGGTCCGCCTGAACCCTCCGGTACCAGCTTGTGTCATAGATCGTGATCCGCCCATCCGCCGGGGCATGGACCGCAAACCGCCAGAGGAAAGGACGGAGCGCTTCCTCCTCGGTATCCTTATCTCCGGTGTAAACGTCAAAGCCTCTCGGATCCAGCGCCTGCATGAGCCGCCCGATCTGCACGCCCTTTCCGGCACCGTCGTAACCGTCAAAGGTGATATAGACAGGAATCTTTTCCTCCTTGCATTCCCGCTGAAGGTTCCCGAGTCTCAGCATTTCTTCCTTCAGAGTTTCTTTTTGCTGTTTCTTCTCATCTCTCATGGACCGATCCCTCCATTCCATTTTATGGACTGTCAAACAGTCAGGTTCATCGTCAGCCTTTCCGGATCCCGGTGATCTGTGATCTACCGGTTCATTTTCGCGTGTTCCTTCGCAAGCTCCCCATATAATGTCAGCGCGTTCCAGCTCTGGTTCGTCGGCGTAAGGACTGCCTTGTAGTCGATCCGTCCGGCCCCCGTCTTTCTCAGCGCAAGGATCACTGTGTCCACCTGCTTCGAGGTGAGTCCCGCCATCACCATCATCTCTTTTTCAAAGTCATCTCCTGTATAGACCTCCCCACAGGGCACGAGTTCCTTCACCCCGGCAAGATATCCCACCGGTTCCAGATACTCTTCCTTTTTCACAGCCCGCAGCTTCATTCCAAGCGGGAACAGCGCCCTCTTGATCTTCGCAAGTCTCTCGCCTTCCGGCAGATGGTATAAAAGAATGATTGGTTTCATATATGATCTGACCTTTCCGTTTCTCGTCCCCGACGGATTGGGACCGCAGGGCATTATACTGTTCTCATTATAGCAATTCCCGTTTCTGTTTGCAACTTTTGGCTGTACCGGTAAAGCAAAAGCAGGGGCTGGTTCATTCCAGCTCCTGCTCATCAAAAATCGGGGCAACAGGATTTGAACCTGCGACCTCTCGGCCCCCAGCCGAGCGCGCTACCAAGCTACGCCATACCCCGGGAACAGAAATTATTATACCAGAAACCGGAAAAAAAGCAACCGGAAAATATCGTCAGAAACATACAGAAAAGGAAAAGGACCCGCAGATTCCGCAGGTCCTTTCAATTCTTTATAAAAAAGAATGGGCCTTGGCACATTCTCGCGCCTCGTGCGGTCACTTGCGACAATCTACATCTTCGCGCGAGTGCGCATCATTGGCACGTTAGTGCCTTTTGTGTAATAGGGAATTCCTCGGAATTTCCTATTACACAAAACCGATTCCATCCGGCACGTTCAGTGACCGTATGGAACTCACGCTTCTTCCTTCAGCACTCCATTCACCGCGCGGATCACAAACATTGTGGCCACCATAAGCGCAATGGCGATCGGCAGGGCAATCCATGCGGACTGTACGAAGCCCGCGATAATGTAGGAGACGAAGGACACAACCGCCGCCGTGACCGCATACGGAAGCTGGGTCGTCACATGGTTTACATGTTCACACTGGGCTCCGGCGGATGCCATGATCGTCGTGTCGGAGATTGGAGAACAGTGGTCACCGCAGACAGCTCCTGCCATGCAGGCAGAGATGGAGATGATCATAAGATCCGGGTTGCTGTTCTCAAATACAGCAACAACGATCGGGATCAGGATTCCGAAGGTACCCCAGGATGTTCCCGTCGCGAAAGCCAGAAAGCACCCCACAACGAAAATAATCGCCGGGAGGAAATTTAAGAGGGAACGGGCGCTGGACGCAACCACCGTCGCCACATAGACATCTGCGCCGAGGCTGTCCGTCATCGCCTTCAGTGTCCATGCGAAGGACAGGATCATAATCGCCGGGACCATGGACTTAAAACCTTCCGGAATGCAGGCCATGCACTCAGAGAATTTCAGGACCCGGCGTACCTGATAGAGACCGATGGTGATCAAAAGTCCGAAAAAGCTTCCCATCGTAAGTCCCAGGGACGCGTCACTCTGGGAGAAGGCTGTCACAAAATCCTCTCCTGAGAAAAATCCCCCCGTATAGAGCATGCCGACCATGCAGCAAATGATCAGGGATATGATCGGGATCAGAAGATCCAGAACGGTTCCCCTGACAGAGACCTCCGGCTGTTTCTCCGTGTCATACGGACGTCCCGGCGTGGTATAAAGGTCCCCCTTGAGCGCATTCTTCTCATGAAATTTCATAGAACCGAATTCTGTCCGTAAAAGTACCATTCCGATCATCATCACGATCGTCAGGATCGCGTAAAAGTTGTATGGGATCGCCCGCACGAAGATAGAAAATCCGTCCTCGCCCTCAACAAATCCGGTAACCGCGGCCGCCCAGGAAGAGATCGGTGCGATAATGCAGATCGGAGCTGCCGTCGCGTCAATCAGGTACGCGAGCTTTGCTCTTGAGACTTTAAATTTGTCTGTCACAGGGCGCATCACGCTTCCCACGGTCAGGCAGTTAAAATAATCGTCGATAAAGATCAGACAGCCCAGCAGGATCGTCGCAAGCTCCGCGCCCACGCGGCCCTTAATATGATCCGCCGCAAACTGGCCGAATGCTGCCGACCCGCCGGCCCGGTTCATCAGGCACACCATCGTGCCAAGGATCACAAGGAAGATCAGGATTCCCACATTGTAGCTGTCAGAGAGAACGTTGATCATTCCGTCCTCAAAAATATGGGTGATCGTTCCCTCAAAGCTGAAACCGGAATACAGGATTCCACCCATAAGAACACCGATGAACAGGGAACTGTACACCTCTTTTGTGATAAGTGCCAGCCCGATCGCCACGACCGGCGGAACGAGCGCCCAGAACGTCGCATAGACCGCCGGCACATACTCTTCTGTCTGCTCCGCGCCAAATACGGTTATCGCGAACATCAGGACCAGCACCACAGAAAGCACTGCTGTCCTTTTTATATTTTTCTTCATATCCGTCATAACGGACTCCTCCCTCCTGTCTCCGGAGAGTTCCACGCTCTCCGATTTTCCTGTTACATGAAGAAATCCCCTCTCATCAGTACAATTCTGGTGAAAGGGGATCACAACATACACAATCACGATTTTTTATTCATCCCAGTTGTGGTATACAGCCTGTACGTCATCATCCTCGTCAAGGAGATCAAGGATTCTCTGCATCTTCTTGATCGCTTCCTCGTCAGTAAGTTCTACCCAGTTCTGCGGGATCATAGTAATATCAGCCTCTACCATCGGGATTCCGGCTTTCTCGAGAGCCTCGCGGACTGCACTGAAGTTGTCCGGATCTGTGATAACCTCGTAGCTGTCCTCCTCCTCGGAGAAATCCTCAGCGCCTGCATCGAGTGCAGCCATCATGAGCTCGTCGGCATCCATATCACACTCTTCTTTGTCGATCACGATCTGGCCCTTGCGGTCGAACATGAAGGAAACGCTTCCCTGTGCGCCTACGTTTCCGCCGCCCTTTGTGAAGGCGCTTCTTACGTTTGCTGCGGTACGGTTCTTGTTGTCAGTCAGTGTGTCAACGATGATCGCAACACCGCTCGGACCGTATCCCTCGTATGTTAAGTTTTCGTAGTTTACGGAGTTTAAGTCACCGGCTGCTTTCTTGATACCGCGGTCGATGGTATCGTTCGGCATGTTGTTTGCTTTCGCTTTTGCAATCACATCACGCAGCTTGCTGTTGTTAGCCGGATCAGCGCCGCCCTCTTTAACTGCGACAGCAATCTCTCTTCCGATTACGGTAAAGATCTTACCCTTTGCTGCGTCATTTTTCTCTTTCTTATGTTTGATGTTGGAAAATTTATTATGTCCTGACATCGGTTCAGCTTCCTTTCTCTTCGCATCTCGCTCTTTTTTATCTCTCGTGCACCAGTCCCAAGGATCTTTTCGTGCGCATTATACATAGTCTAAAAT
This sequence comes from Desulfotomaculum sp. OF05-3, assembly GCF_003435535.1. Classification (NCBI taxonomy): domain Bacteria; kingdom Bacillati; phylum Bacillota; class Clostridia; order Eubacteriales; family Desulfotomaculaceae; genus Desulfotomaculum; species Desulfotomaculum sp. OF05-3. The sequence continues at coordinate 147,800 of NZ_QWGO01000001.1, forward strand.
ATTCTAACATCATTTTTCTGATATGGCAAGCGCTTTTTCCGGATACCCCTGCTCCACTTTTCCTTGACACATTCCACTCTGAGTATTTATACTCATTTCATAGCGATCCAGTGCCTTCCGGCCTATGATCTTCCGGGGTCAGCCCGGCAGATTTTGTGGATGGATGCATCTGACCTGCATTTTTGCGCAAGTGCGCATCATTGGCACATTAGTGCCTGTTTGTATAATAGGGAATTCCTCGGATTTCCTGTTACAAAATACTAATTATGGAGGACATGACGATGAAGAAGATTGAGATCGACACATTCCTGAAGTTCCGTTTTTTGAGCAACCCACATTTCTCACCCGATGGAACGAAGATCGCCTTCACGGTATCCGTACCGGACCGGGAGACCAATGGCTATCTGTCTGACCTGTACCTGTATGATCTCGGGAAGAAGACTGTCTCCCGTGTCACCTGCAGCGGTGACGCGAAGACCTGGAGCTGGACCGCGGAGAATACCCTGATCTTTACCGCAGCCCGGACTGCCGCCTTAAAAAAAGAAAAGGAGAACGGAACTTCTTTCCTCTATGAGATCTCTCCGTCCGGCGGAGAGGCCCAGTGCATCACGTCCATTCCGGCTACTGTCACAGGGATCCGCCTTCTCCCGGATGGACGTTACCTTCTGACGATCCGTCATGATAATTACAGAGATACGAGAAAGAAATCTTACGAGGTCTTCGACGAGCTTCCGTTCTGGGGCAATGGTCAGGGATACACGAACGCGAAGAGGAACCGTTACGCCATCTATGATATGGGATCCGGTAAACTCACTTACGTGGCGGACGACTGGACCGACTGTTCCCAGTATTCTGTCCTTGGAAATCTCCTGCTCTACAAAGCATATCCGTGGAAACAGGGTGTCATGGGGATTCGTCCGGGCGTTTATCTTTATAACCTCTCCACCGGAGAGACAAAAACCTTGATCGCGCCGGATTCCATGCGCACCGGAGTTGTCTCCCTCTTAGACGAAAAGACTGCACTCATTGCGGCAACGGATGACTCCTATAAGGATACGACGAAATACTGTAACTTCTACCATATGGATCTCGTGGACGGATCCATGAAGCTGATCCATCCTTATGAATCTTCCATCGGCGGCTCCTCCGTGGGCTCCGATTCCAGATTCGGCGCAGGACAGACATTTAAGGCTGTGGGCGGGGAATTTTACTATATTTCCACCGTGGGAGATTTTTCCCATCTCTATAAGATCTCCCGGGGCGGCACCGTCTCCGGGCCGCTGACGGCAGGAAGCTCCTGCGACAGCTTCGATGTTGCGGGCGGACACATCGCCTCCATGGAATTCCACGGACTCCACATTGCGGAACTCTTTGTAGACGGCGAGCAGGTGACCCACCTGAATGACTGGCTCACCGACGAATATGACGTACAGACACCGGAGGCGTTCTCTTTCACCGCCAGCGACGGCTACGAGATCCACGGATGGGTCTTAAAACCGGCAGGTTTCGAGGAAGGAAAGTCCTATCCCGGCATCTTAACTATCCACGGCGGTCCGAGAACCGTTTATTCAGACGTCTACTATCATGAGATGCAGATGTGGGCAAACCGCGGATATTTCGTGTTCTTCTGCAATCCGAGAGGATCTGACGGACGGGGCACGGATTTTGGAAATATCAACGGAATCTACGGAACTGTGGACTATCAGAACCTGATGGATTTCACGGATGAAGTTCTGAGGCGGTACCCGATGATCGATCCGGAACATCTCGGTGTCGCAGGCGGCTCCTACGGCGGATTCATGACAAACTGGATCATCGGACACACAGACCGTTTCCATGCCGCCGCTTCCCAGCGTTCCATCTCTAACTGGGTATCCTTTGAGCACAACTCCGATATCGGACACACCTTCATCTTAAACAACCAGGGAACCAACACGAGGACCGATGTGGAGCTTCTCTGGAAGCAGTCTCCGCTCCAGTTTGCGCCGAACTGCAAGACACCGACACTCTTTATCCACTCTGATGAGGACTACCGCTGCTATATGGCGGAAGGACTCGCCATGTTCAGCGCCATCAAGCGGAACGGCTGCCCGTCGAAGCTTTGCCTGTTCCATGGAGAAAACCATGAGCTGTCCAGAGGCGGAAAGCCGGAGAACAGGATCGACCGGATGACGGAGATCATTAAGTGGATGGATGAATATTTAAAATAAAGGAAACGATCCTACCGTTCTTTTTTATATGTGCCACAAGATTTCAAATGGCTGCAGGGTCGTATTCCCTGCAGCCGCAGTTCTTATCATTATCGATTTACATAATTCAGCACCAATGCAAGAATCAGCATATGGACCGGATAAAACGCATAACAGCTATACTGGAAGACTTTCGTATGGCAGCCCTGCCGTCCACGATACAACCAGATCAGAAGCAGTGAAAGCAATGCAAGTCCCTGCTGGCAGAGTTCAAAGTCCATCCCAAAAAGCCGGATGGGGTACATCAGACCTCCCAGCAGCTCTACATTGACCCAATAGAGCGCCAGAAGCTGTCCGGCAAAACACCACCATTTTCTTCCCCGGAAAAAGTAAAAAATAAACAGTGTCAATACACCGGCACCATAGTAATCTGCCATTCCTACCGTCCCAAGTGCACTTCCAACCAACACGACCAGAACCGCCGTCGGCAGAAAGATCCACAGCTTCTGTTTTTTTCGAGTTTTTTCCATCAAATGGATTCCAGCGAGTCCTATCAACAACGTCCAGATCACATTCTGATGAAACGGATAAAACCAGGTTCCGCCATACATCAGATCAAAGGGTATCTCCGACAGCACCGCAAACAGCAGCAGCCGGAGAATGTACTTTTTAAAGCTGTGCGTGTGAAAATATCCTTCCACTGCCATAAATGCAAAGATGGGAAACGCGAGCCTTCCTACGCAGGTCAGCCAGTCCTGCGCCGGAAGAAGCGTAGCCCAGAGATGATCCATCAGCATAAATGTCATGGCGATGATATGAAGCATTGCCGCACTGATGTCAAAGGTTCCTGACTGAGATGAATGTACTTGATTTTTTACCATATTGTCACTCCTGTTGTTTTCTCTCAGTCCAATTATACTTCCTTTTACCGTCTCTGGTCAAATCCTTATCAGTGACAACGTTTCTTCTACCTGCCGGGCTCACGAGTCAAGACCATCGGCTTAGCCGGTGGCTTTATAATATTAGGTTGTTACAGTGCGTTGATTTCTTTTTCTAATTCGCTGACTGCGCTCATGACAGTCTCAAAGGTCGGCACATCACCATAGAGCATATCCTTCATTGCTTCGTAATCTGCGGCCAATGCTGCAAAGCGATACTCCGGGGGAACAAGCTTCAAGGTGCCGGGAATAGCTTCCTGATACTTTGCCCAGGCTCTCGGATAAAACTTCATCTTGAAGTCCACCACTGTCTTCAGCAATTCCACCCGGGCAAAGGCAGCTTCTTTCACAGGTGTCATGGACATACGGTACAGATCATAGTAGTGCCGGGAATAACGCTGCGGCATTTCCGAACTCTCGGGTCTGTTGGCTTCATGGTGCAGAATCGTTGCCTTCTCCCAGAAAGTCCGCTCCGGCGCAACAGTCAGAATGGCCGTGTCCTTTTGCACAAATACTTTTGGGTAATAGGTTGCGGCATAGGGCTCGATCTGAGCGATTTTTGCGGGCGTCCAAGCGGCCAGCGCACCGATCTCCAAACGAATAACCTGCAAGGTAGTGGGATTTGTAAACAGGTGCGGATAGGCAAAGATAACTGTCTGTTTGTCCTTTTCGTCTATGTAAATATTCGCCTCACAGCCAAGCTCCTGAGAAAGTTCTGCCTGAATGGTGGGACAAAACTGCTCCGCAAGAAAAACCTCTGCCCGAGCATTGGCTTCTTTGTTGAACGTATCCTGTTTGGTGTTGGAACGTTTTTCCCATGGCTCGTCCTTACCGTATCCCAGCACCCGCCAATCCAGAATCAGATCAATATCTTCGGAAAAGCGGCTGATCAGATTGAATGCCTTGGAAAGACTGGTGCCGCCTTTGAAGGTAATAGTCTCTTTCCACGGGCAGCGGTGGAACAGATAATCCAGCGTAAAGCATACCCAAAAATCTTTCTCTACGATGGCATCATTCAAACCCATCTTATCGGCTGTATTTCGGAACAGTTCGCGCCGGTCGCTTTCCGGCAATCGTGCTACATTCCTCATTGTGTGTCACCTCCACACATTTTTCGTATCGTATCATAAACCCAATCCGTGGATTCCGTTGCCTCTTTCAGACAGGCTTGCTTTTCAGCCTCGGACAGCTTTTCAGAAAGCGTCTGTATGATCTCCGGCGTCACGTTGGTCCTTCCCAGAGTTTTCAGCGCCTGGATCACCAAACTCGTCATGTAAGACAGACCCGTGATTTCCTTGTTGGTTCTATGCTTAAATTCCAGCTTGGTGGAATTCCACTCATAGGTCTTATACGGACCGTCGCTGATGTAGGACCAGACCGCCGTTACCTGTGTAGAGAGCCCCAGCAGGTTCAGGGCCGTATTTCCGCACGGGGCAATGGTCCAGTGGTAACACCGTGCCAATGCTTTGGCAACTGCATCCGGGTCGGCCGCTACATATTCATCAAGCAGTTTGCTGTACTTTGGCTTTTCGTAAATGCCTCTGATAATTCTGCGGATAATGCCAGATTGGTAAAGCCGCTTCAATCCTTGGCGAATTGTTGCGGTGTCCGCAATATCTGCAAAATCAGGAGCAACAAAAACTGCACCATCCTCAGCAGCAAGAATTCGCGCTCGTATTTTCTGCATATATCCATTGTCCACGACCGTGCTCTCCTTTCATGATGTCACGAATATTATATACTATTCGTGACATTGTTTCAATACAAACATCGGAATTTTCACTTTATTATTTTCAAAATCTTGAGGTTTATTCGGAGAGCGTGATATAGCATAGGGTGCATATTCCGCAGGTGATGGTTGCACATGATGGTAAAGTCTTTCGTTTTTTCAACTCTGAATACAGCCATTACAAGACCTCCTTTCCTTTGAAAATGGGTATGAAAAAAGGGCATCCACTGGTTAAAGTGAAACGCCCACGGCAAGACAATATTGACTTTTCTTAAAGCTGAGACAGGATTTCTCCAATATCTCCATTGATACAAATGGACTTCTTTCTGATTTCGTCAGGCGCATACGCCTCTCCATAATTGAGACAGGCATAAGTGGCATCTTTCCAGTCATGAGCCATGCGCCAGAAACTGTACTTCACTATGGTTGGGGTGTTGTAGCCGACACCCAGCTCCAGAAAGAGAATTTTCTGCTCGCTTCGAGTTCGGAGAAAATTTTCGTACTGCTCCGCTGCCTTGTGCCAGCCTTCGTCCTCCACAAAGGTATCATCGCAGCGGAGATTCATGGTCATGGGCTTGCCGCAGTGAGGGCAGACGGGTAAAAGTTCTGTCGGTACTTTCATATTCTGCTGCCGCTTGACCATTTCACGAATCGCGGCTTCGTTATCAAAGGTTTCCTGACAGCACGGCTCACTGCACTGGAACAGGCCGTAATCGCCCTGCGTGTAAAACAGCCGCTTTTTATCAAAGCCTGCTTTCTGAAAACAGTGATCCACGTTGGTCGTGATAACGAAATAATCCTTGTCAGACACCAGCTTCAAAAGGTCATCGTAGACCGGTTTGGGGGCATCCATATAGCGGTTGATGTAGATGTATCGGCTCCAATAACTCCAATGCTCCTCCGGCGTGGCAAAGGGATAAAAGCCGCCGGAATACATATCCTTGATGCCGTACTTTGCCGCAAAGTCGGAAAAGTATTTTTCAAACCGTTCGCCGGTGTAAACAAATCCGGCTGAGGTGGAAAGACCGGCTCCGGCACCGATCACCACGGCGTCACAGTCCTGCAATGCAGCTTTCAATCGCTCAATCTGCTCTGAGCAGCTTTTCGTATATGGCTTTGTCCAAATCCTTGAAAACATTGAAGATCACCTTCTTTACACCGGTATTTCTATTCATAAACTGTTTCACGGTTTCCACGGCGATTTGCGCCGCCTGCTCGTTGGGAAAATGAAACTCTCCTGTAGAAATACAGCAGAACGCCACACTTTCCAGACTACTTTCCGCCGCCAGCTCCAAGCAGGAGCGGTAGCAGGAGGCCAACATCTCCCGGTCACGCCGTGTCACACCCCCTTCAATGATCGGCCCAACCGTGTGCAGGACATATTTGCAGGGCAGATTGAATGCAGGGGTGATCTTTGCCTGTCCGGTGGGCTCGGGATAGCCCTGCTGCCCCATCAGCTCCGCACAGGCAAGCCGCAGCTCCACACCCGCATAGGTATGAATGGCGTTGTCGATGCAGCGGTGGTTCGGGATATAACAGCCGGTCATGCCGGAGTTTGCCGCATTGACGATGGCGTCACACCGAAGCGTTGTAATATCCCCCTGCCAGAAATACAGCCCCGGCTGAACAGGCGTCAGGTCGTCAAGATCGGTAATGCCCTTTGCGGCGGTTTCAGCTTGCAGATATTCGTCCTGAGTTTTCAGAACCTCCGCATCCATACGCCGGGGCGCACGAATATTCATCAGTCCCCGCAAAAGCTGGCGCTGGCTCTCCGGCTCTGTTGGAATCCTCATATCCCGATATTCTGGGCGTTCTTTCAAAAGTGCCTGAATGAGAAACTGTCTTTTTTCCCTATGGTTCATAGTCAAACCCTCTTTTCGATAACCTGTTTGGGGCAAATTTCCGCACATTGCCCGCAATGCAAGCAATGGTGTTGGTCGATAACTACCGGCTTCTTTGTGATGTCGATACACTTCTGGGGACAGACGGAATAGCACAGCTTGCAGCCGATGCAGCCTTCCCCCACATAGTAGCCCGGTGCTTCCTGTGCTTCTCTTCCAATGGTGAAGCTGTCCCGGACGATGTGTGCCGGGTCACTGATGTCAAAATACTCGCCATCCGCTTCATACAGGCAGAACACCTCTAATGCACTGCGGGTATTGCCGGGATCGTGTAATGCCCGATGGCTGTGATAGACTATCGGGCATTCTTCTATCTTCTTTCATCCGGACTATACCGTCGGTTACGGAATCTCACCGTATCATGCCTTTCGGCTTGCGGACTTTACCGCCGGTGGGGAGTTGCCCCCCCCGCCTCAAAGATTGCAATATTCTGTCTTATTTCCTTAGAACTCGTAGGGAGGGTTTCCGGAGAAGTCAGCGATAACGCCGTGGGCATTATCCAGATAGAACACCTCAAAGATGGGGTTGGCAGCCTCGCCGTACTGACCTTTCACGATGGGGTTCTGGATGCACATTTCCTTGGCAGCCATGTTGTTCTCAAACACAGCCTTGCCGTGCAGGCGGATCCATGCATACTCCGGGCTTGAAACGGAAATCTCGATCTCCGGGTTTGCCTGCATATCCTTGTAGACGTCCTTAGTGTTGTTGGTGCAGAACCACAGCTTGCCGTCCAGTTCGCCGGCGAACATAAACGGGCGGCACTTTGCCTTACCGTCACGACCAACGGTAGCCAGATACTGTACAGGGTTGGCATTCAGAAATTCTACGACTTTATTCATGATAAATACCTCCAAAAATTTGTTGTTTTCTCTTGATGTTTTGATTGTAATGCGATTTGTACGGCTTGTGAAGTACGCACAATATTGTGGTATGGTTACCTCCGGGTAACGATCAGAACTTGCCGTTCTGATTCTGCCAGGTGGACTGATCTGCGATGGTCTCCATCACGTCCCAATGCTCGGCGATCTTGCCATTCTCGTCAAAGCGGAAGATGTCAAAGGCGACCTGCTCACCGGCACCGGTGCCGTATGCCAGATTGTGCTGGATGTAGCCATCAGATAGCAGGCTGCGGGCGGTGTCTGTATCGCCGGTGGCAAAGGTGTTGATAAGCGCCAGCGCCTTTTCAGCCTGGCTCTGTTCCTGCCGGACAGGCGCCGTCTGCTGGGTGCTTTCAGCGGATGTTAGGGATGCGGCGTCCTTGGAGCTGCAGCCGGTGAGGGCCGTGCCGAGCATGGCAAGAGCCAGCGTGAGAGAAAGAAATTTTTTCATTTTGAGTAACCTCCTTGGTAATTGGGCTTGCTTTCGTTTGCCTCTGGCATTATAATAATACCGTAGCTCCAATTCGTGAAGTAAGCACATTATTGTGCTGTAGTTACCAAATAGAAACTAATATGTAGTTACCAAGAAGAAACGATTGCACCATTACTGGGTTTTCCGGCAATTTGGCACTTGAAAAATTTTATGGAGATTTTTTTAATGAACGAAACAAGCGCAAAAAAAGAACTCCCTGCATGTCCCGTGGAGACTACGCTGACCCTCATCGGGGATAAGTGGAAGGTGCTGATCCTGCGTGACCTGATGCCGGGAACAAAGCGGTTCGGCGAACTGAAAAAGTCCGTAGGCAATGTGTCTCAGAAGGTCTTGACCGCCCAGCTCCGGACAATGGAGGAAAGCGGACTTGTAAACCGCAAGGTCTACGCCGAAGTACCGCCGAGAGTGGAGTATTCTCTGACGGAACTCGGAAAAAGTCTGAAACCCATTCTGGATTCCATGCGGGCATGGGGCGAAGCATATAAGGCCAAACAGTAAAAAACCCGAAGCAGTACCTTTACCGTGCTGCTTCGGGTTTTCCTGACCGATGGAGATGTTCCGATGGACAACAATGCATCAGAACGTGCAATCCGCGGATTCTGTGTCGGTAAGAAGAACTGGCAGATGATCGATACCATCAATGGTGTGAGTATACTGGACAAGCAACACTTCACTTTGAACCAAACTTGTCCAATGTCTTAACTCACTTGGATTAGAATGATTGTCGCATGAATTAGCTGGAATGGAAAGACGGTGGGTTATTCAGCGCTTACAAAGGATCTGTCTCAGGACGAACCGGTTCCCGGGATATCCGATGATCCTTTCCGGTCTTTTTAGCGCAAGAAAACCAAACAGCCATCACAGCCATTTGGTTTTCTTAAAATTACTTCTTCTTTTTTACTTCTTAGATCCTTCTGTTCTCATGGATTCCCAGCACTACTGCACAGACTGCTGCGATCACAAGTCCGATCCAGAAGATGAATGCGTCTGCAGCACAGTGCTTTTCCGTGACGAACAGCAGGACACCTATCAGGATATATACTGCAAACAGTATGACTTCCACTACAATGTATAATTTCTTATTCGGTTTCGTGTTTTCCATGTCTGTTTTCCTCCTTAGGCTTCTTCTGACTCATCACGGAGCTTCTTCACACGTACTACGGTATAACCCAGGATTACAAGGAGCCATACAATGGGGATCCAGTGGAAACCACATTCACCAAACGGTATATGGCTGTCACTGTCCGTACCATTCTCAACGCTGTCGCTGTCTGCATGGATGCTCTCCTCTTCCTGTATGCCATCTGCATCACTTCCGTCTGCATCGCTGCCATCTGCATCACCTGTCAGGCTGCTTTCATCCGCAGCATCGTTCAGGCTGTCATCCTCTGCCGGATCCTTCTGCCCGGCATTACTGTTGCCGGTACTGTTTCCTTTATTTCCTTTATGGGCATTATTTCCGGAATCATTGCCGGCTGTATTACCTGCATCTGGTGTATTACCTGTGTTACCTGTACTTCCGGAATTGTTATTCCCATTGGTATTGGAGTTATCACCACCGTTATTGCCGCCGTTGTCTCCGGAGTTATTTCCGGAGTTATTTCCGGAGTTATTTCCGGAGTTATTTCCGGAGTTATTTCCAGAGTTGCCTCCGCCGTTGTTACCGCCGTTTCCTCCATTGCCATTGTTGGAGCCGCCGCCATTTCCGCCGGGTCTGTTACCGTTACTGCCGGAGCTGCCGCCGTTTCCATTATTTCCGCTGTTAGAGTCTCCGCCGTTTCCGCCGTTTCCTCCATTGCCGTTGTTGGAGTTACCGCCATTTCCGCCGTTTCCTCCGGTGCCGTTGTTGGAGCCACCGCCATTTCCGCCGTTTCCTCCGGTGCCGTTATTGGAATCTCCACCATTGCCACCGTTGCCTCCGGTGCCGCTGTTGGAGTCTCCACCGTTTCCGCCGGATCCTCCATTGCCGCTGTTGGAATCTCCGCCATTTCCACCGTTGCCTCCGGTGTTGTTACCACCGTTTCCTCCGGTTTCGCCTGAGCTTCCTCCATTACCGCCGGATCCGCCGTTACCCTTGTCAGAGTCGCCGCCATTTCCGCCGTTGCCGCCACTGCTGGTGCCGCCGTTGTTATTATTTTCCCCTGTGGAGCCGCTGCCGCCGTCTCCTCCGTTTCCACCGTTGCCGTTGTTGGAAGTTCCGCCGTCACCGCCATTTCCACCCGATGTTGTACCACCGTTATTATCGGTCTTTCCGGGCTGTGTGGTCTCGGTTCCCGTACCGCCGTTACCGCCGTTGCCACCAGGATTCGTGTTATCTCCTGTTGCGTTTCCGCCGCTTCCTGCATCACCGCCTTTGACGGTTCCACTAGGATTGATGGTGATGGTCTTATCGCCTGCGCTGATTCCGGTTCCACCGTTTCCTCCATTACCCGGAGTACCGGCTGCGGAATCTCCGCCTTTACCACCGTTGCCGCCGGTTACCGTTCCATTGACCGTCGGAGTGATCTTGCCGTTACCGTCGATACCGGCTCCGCCGTTTCCTCCATCTTTGCCTTCGGTGCCATCTGCACCGTTACCCCCGATCACATTTGCATTGCTTCCGATGATAAGTCCGGCATCTGCTGTATCACCACTGGCTCCGATACCGGCTGCTCCATCTGGATGTTTAGCAGAACCGTCTCCACCTTTGATCGTACCGTTTACGATTTCAAGATTCGTTCCCGGATGTTCGTTGCTGTTAACATCCTTGACAAATTCCAGTCCCGGTTTTGCCTCATTATTATCATCTGCCTTGTCACCTGTGATGGTCTTATCATTTAAGTCGATCTTGACCTCACCCCATGTGTCAGGGATCTCAACTGTGTGGTCGATGTCTTTCTTCACGATGACCTTGTAGTTGCCGTCAGCATCCACTACAACATCTACATTATTATTAGATGCTTTCTCATCCTTATCGGTTTTTCCATTTGTCGTTGTCTGGTCACCGTCATCCGCAAACTGCTTTGCGATATCTTTTGCATCCACGAGGGCTGTTTTGCCGTTTACAGAACCATATTTCTTATGACTGATCTGATATGGTGTTGCTTTCTTCAGGCCTGTGATGGTTGCTTTTCCATCCCCATCCGTAAATATGGTTGATTCATTACCTGTCGGAATGCTCATGTGCGGTAAAGTAATAAAAAGATTTAGGTAGCCGCCTTAACTATTCCTAAATAAGATAATATGCACAGTATTTTCTCGTAAATAGAAAATAAATTATTGCATTTTACCAATTATTATGTTAAAATGACAATGTAACAAAGAGCTATGTATTTTTAAGGAAAGGGAGGAACTTATGAATTTAAGAAAATCTATTTTAGCACTTTCAGTAGTAGCTGGAATTGTAGCTGCTCCAATGACTGTATTTGCCGCTCATACTCATAGTTAGGGTTCTCCCCAGTACTATGGATATGAAGATGAAATGCCTGGTATATATGATGACTGGGATAAATGTGCGACACGTCATGTATATAATTACAAACAATGTTTAATTTGTGGAGAAGTAAGCATTTATGAAGTTGAGACGATTGAAATGTCTCACAAATGGGTGAATGGTGCATGTGTATATTGCAACAAAGGTTACGCGAAAGAGATAAATTAACATAGTATCATTACCGGCAAGTTTATGATCAAAAAATAGAAAGCATTGAGAATATTTCAAAATTTCTTGAAAGTACTCTCAGTGCTTTCTTTGATAATATGAAAGGAGAAATAAATGCAAAAAAAACAACTTTCTGTATTAGTACTAATTATTTTATGCTTTTTATTAGGATGTAACAGAGAAACACCAAAAGATGAATCTCAACAAAATTATGAAGATGAATCTAATATTTCTAAAACAAATGGAGAAGAACTTGTAAATATAAACAGTGAATTGTTAGGTTCGACTCCTTTTGATATCCAAATCGATAAAACAGCATTGCAGACTAGAAAAGAAACAGAAACAGAAGTTACAATAAAGACAAATTTAACAGACTGGGGTTATACTGTTTCTTCTGAAAAAGGGAAAATATCTGATATAAATAAAAATTCATTCATATATATAGCACCTAAAGATGAGAGGGATGATACTATAAAAATACAATTATCGGACTATGAAAATGGCATATCATATGAATATACAATTCCACTTATTTTTGCGGGAAACAATGAACATTCTTTAGATAAATTCAAGGAAAATCTTTCAAGATTACCTAATAGTTAGTAAAGAGTCGATAGACTAAAGTACCACCATCCTCTTTTATTTCAACTGAATATCCATCCCGCCGCACCGCAGCGGCACATGAAGCAGTAAATCCGAAAAAGATTTGCTGCTTTTTTTGCGTCCATTTTTGGCAAATTTCCAAAAGTTCCGTATTAGACAGTGAAACCAAAAAAGGCTGCCATTTTTTTCAGACAGCGGGCAAAACGCAGCTTCCGAAACGCCTTATTGTCGGGAAAGACCGAGCCGCCGGAAAAGTTCTTGCCGGAAAGTCCGTCCATTCTGCTCTTTTGTGGTTTGTAGGGAGTAAGGGAAAAACGCCAGCCCGCAGCCTTTTATAAAAAAAGCTGGTTATAGATTTTCTGAAAAAGTGGCAGTAGCAAGTGAACGGCAGGCCGGCAGTTTCTTAGAGCAAGATTCTACCGAGGTGCCAAAATTCGCTTATCGCTCATTTTGCCCCTGCGGGAATCTTGTTGGGGAGTGCCTTCCCCAAACCCTGCTTATGCGGCTTGCGCCGCTGAAAAACCCCTCAAAATATTTTTCGGATTTTTCAAAAACAGTTCCGCTTCACACCCTGTTTTTCTCCTATTAGTGAGAGGACACCACGCACAGAAAGGAGGTCAACCACCTATGAAACGATACAACACGCCGCACCGCAGCCGGGTAGTCAAAACACGCATGACCGAGGAAGAATACGCCGAGTTTGCCCAGCGGCTTTCTGCTTACCACATGAGCCAAGCCGAGTTTATCCGGCAAGCCATAACCGGGGCAGCCATACGCCCCATCATAACCGTTTCCCCCATCAATGACGAGCTGCTTGCCGCTGTCGGGAAGCTGACCGCCGAATACGGGAGGATCGGCGGCAACTTAAACCAGATAGCCCGGACGCTGAACGAGTGGCACAGTCCCTATCCGCAGCTTGCCGGGGAGGTACGGGCGGCGGTTTCCGACCTTGCTGCCCTAAAGTTTGAAGTCTTGCAGAAAGTGGGTGACGCTGTTGGCAACATTCAAACATATCAGCTCTAAAAACGCCGACTATGGCGCAGCGGAAGCCTATCTCACATTTGAGCATGACGAGTTTACCATGAAAGCCACCCTTGATGAAAACGGGCGGCTGATACCGAGGGAGGATTACCGCATTTCTTCCCTCAACTGCGGGGGCGAGGATTTCGCTGTTGCCTGTATGCGAGCCAATCTCCGCTATGAGAAAAACCAAAAACGGGAAGATGTGAAAAGCCACCACTATATCATCAGCTTTGACCCACGGGACGGGACAGACAACGGCTTGACCGTAGACCGGGCGCAGGAGCTGGGCGAGCAGTTCTGCAAGGAGCATTTCCCCGGACACCAAGCCCTAATCTGCACCCACCCGGACGGGCATAACCACAGCGGGAATATCCATGTGCATATCGTCATCAACTCCCTGCGGATTTACGAAGTCCCGCTTCTGCCCTACATGGACAGACCAGCCGACACGCTGGAGGGCTGCAAGCACCGCTGCACCAACGCCGCTATGGAATATTTCAAGAGCGAAGTCATGGAAATGTGCCACCGGGAGGGGCTTTACCAAATCGACCTCTTGAACGGCAGCAAGGAACGGATAACCGAACGGGAATACTGGGCGGCAAAGAAAGGGCAGCTTGCCCTTGACAAAGAGAACGCCGCCAGAGAAGCCGCCGGACAGCCGACCAAGCCCACCAAGTTTGAAACGGACAAGGCGAAGCTGCGCCGGACGATACGGCAGGCACTTTCCCAAGCTGGCAGCTTTGACGAGTTTTCTTCCCTTTTGCTGCGGGAGGGTGTGACCGTCAAGGAGAGCCGGGGGCGGCTTTCCTACCTCACGCCGGACAGGACAAAGCCTATCACAGCCCGAAAGCTGGGGGACGATTTTGACAAGGCTGCTGTCCTTGCCCTGCTCACGCAGAACGCCCACAGAGCTGCCGAACAGACCAAAGCCATACCCGAATACCCTGCCGCAGTTAAAAAGCCGTTACAAGGGGAAAAAGCTGCAAAAACCACCCCGGCAGACAACACCTTGCAGCGCATGGTTGACCGGGAAGCCAAGCGAGCCGAGGGCAAGGGCGTGGGCTATGACCGCTGGGCGGCAAAGCACAACCTAAAGCAAATGGCAGCTACCGTTACCGCCTATCAGCAGTACGGCTTTTCCTCCCCGGAGGAACTGGACGAAGCCTGTTCTGCCGCCTATGCCGCCATGCAGGAAAGCCTTGCGTGGTTGAAGCAGGTGGAAAAGACGCTGAACGGGAAAAAGGAGCTGCAACGGCAGGTGCTTGCCTATTCCAAGACCCGCCCTGTCCGGGACGGGCTGAAACAGCAGAAAAACGCCAAAGCAAAAGCAGCCTACCGTCAGAAGCATGAAAGTGACTTTATCATAGCAGACGCAGCCGCCCGCTATTTCAGGGAGAACGGCATTTCCAAGCTGCCGAGCTATAAATCCCTGCAAGCAGAGATTGAAAGCCTTATCAAAGAGAAAAACAGCGGCTACAACGATTACCGGGCAAAACGGGAGGAGTACCGCCGCTTGCAGACTGTCAAGGGCAATATCGACCAGATTTTACGCCGGAGCGAGCCGCAGCGCAGAAAGGAGCAGAGCCATGAACGGTAATATCCCCCGCATGGACTACCGCCAGTACCGGGCAGCCCGCCGCCTTGTGCATGAGTGCTGCAACTATGACAGCGGGAACTGCCTGCTGTTGGAGGACGGCGAGCCTTGCGTGTGTGTACAGAGTATCAGCTATTCGCTGCTCTGCCGCTGGTTTACCGCCGCTGTCCTGCCCCTTGATGAAGCACTGGAAGCCGCCCTCTTGCGCCGGGGAAGCCGGAAACGCTGCGCTGTCTGCGGGGCGTTCTTCTTCCCAAAATCCAACCGGGGGAAATACTGCCCGGACTGCGCCGGACGCATGAAGCGGATAAACGCCGCCAAACGGAAGCGGAAACAAAGGGAGAAATGTCACGCTTTAGGGCATTTCAAACCCGCATAAATCAAGGCTTTTTTGGAGGGTGTCAAAGGGTGCGTGATACATTTATCCTTTTCCCTTAAAAACGCCCCCTAAAAGCGTAACAGAACCCACAGACAGACACCACAAGGAGGTGAACCCTATCGCTGATTATATGACCGCAGGAACGGAGCTGCCCGCTTACCTGCCTTACCCCCGTTTCCTGCTGGAAACAGACCTATCCCACACCGCAAGAGAGTTATATGCGCTGCTGTTAGACCGTTCCACCCTTTCGCAGAAGAACGGCTGGCAGGACAGCGAGGGACGGACATACATTGTCTACCCCATAGCAGAGATAGCGGAAATGCTGGATAAAGGCTGCACCACCATAAAGGGCGCACTGAACGAACTGGACGCTGCCGGGCTGCTGGAACGCAGACGGACGGGCTTTTCTGCCGCCAACCGTCTGTATGTGAAAGTGCCGCCTATCCCAGTGGTACAGTTTTCCGACCAACTGACGGACGGAAAACCGCCCCTCATAAGGGCGGGAAACCGACCAACTGACAGCCGGAAAACTGACCTTATGACGGTCGGAAAACCGTCCCCTAACCAAACTAATATAAACAACCTAATAGAGAGCCAAACAAAAGGAGCGAGTGAGGGGCAGCCCCCCGCCGCTTATGGCAGATATAAAAATGTATTTCTTTCTGACACAGAACTTTTGGAGCTGGAACAGGACTTCCCCGGCAAGTGGGAGTATTACCTTGACCGCCTTTCCTGCCACATCGCTTCCACCGGGAAGCAGTACCAGAGCCATGCAGCCACCATTTACAAGTGGGCGCAGGAGGACGCTGCCAAAGAGAAGCCAAAGAAAGGCATACCGGACTATTCATTCAAGGAGGGAGAAAGCCTATGACCGATACAATCCACAACACCATACTGCCTATGACCGACACCACAGCCGAGCCGGAGGATTACACCGGGGAGGACGGGCTTTTATACTGCGGCAAATGCCGGAAACCCAAAGAAGCCTATTTCCCGGAGGGCAAGACCTTTTTCGGGCGTGACCGCCACCCGTCAGAGTGCGACTGCCAGCGGGCAGCCCGTAAGGAACGGGAAGCCGCCGAGAAGCGGCGCAGCCACCTTGAAACGGTGGAACGGCTGAAACGGCAGGGCTTTACAGACAAGACCATGCAGGACTGGACATTTGCCAACGATAACGGCAGCTGCCCGCAGATGAAGAACGCCGCCGGATATGTGGCACGCTGGGAACAGATAAAGGACGGGAACTACGGGCTGCTCTTGTGGGGCAGGGTAGGCACTGGGAAAAGCTATTTTGCCGGGTGTATTGCAAACGCCCTCATGGAGCAGGAAGTCCCGGTGTGCATGACAAACTTTGCAGCAATATTAAACGACCTTGCCGCCAGCTTTGCGGGCAGGAACGAATATATTTCCCGCCTTTGCAGCTTCCCCCTGCTCATCATTGACGATTTTGGAATGGAGCGTGGCACAGAATACGGTCTGGAACAGGTCTACAATGTGATTGACAGCCGCTACCGGAGCAGGAAGCCGCTGATTGTGACGACCAACCTCACGCTGGAGGAATTGCAGCACCCGGAGGACACCGCCCACGCCCGGATTTATGACCGCCTGCTTGAAATGTGTTCCCCTCTCTGCTTTACCGGGGAGAATTTGAGGAAAGCCGCCGCACAGGGAAAAATGGAACAGCTGAAACGGCTGCTTGCCGGAAAGGAGATTTGCCTATGACCGACACCCAGAGAAACAAACGCCCTGCCCGCCGCCCGGACTGCGTGACCGAAACGAGGATAGGCAACACAATCCTTGTGGTGTCTGGCTTTTTCAAGGAGGGGGCGACCGACACCGCCGCTGACAAGATGATGAAAGTGCTGGAAGCAGAAGCCGCCGCCGGATATTTGACCTGTGATAAGCCTGATTGAAAAACCGTCATTTTTACCGACCGTAAAGAAGCAGATTTGACGCTTTTGCCGCTATACAGACAGCCGCCCCATGTGGTACAATCAAGGTACGGAATAGTGGGGCTGGCTGTCGGAAACGGAGGAATTTATGTTAAGACAGACCACCCAGCAACTCATTACCGCCCTTTACCCAAGACTGTCCCATGAGGACGAGCTGCAAGGCGAGAGCAATTCCATTTCCAACCAAAAGAGGATTTTGGAAACCTATGCCAAACAGAATGGATTTTCTAATCTGCGCTGGTACACCGACGACGGTTATTCCGGTGCGAACTTTCAAAGACCCGGATTTCAAGCCATGCTTGCAGACATTGAAGCAGGGAAAGTCGGGACAGTTATCGTCAAGGATATGTCGAGGTTAGGGCGAAACTACTTACAGGTGGGAATGTACACAGAAATGATTTTCCCACAGAAAGGTGTCCGCTTCATCGCTATCAATGACGGAGTGGACAGCGCACAGGGGGAAAATGATTTTGCCCCGCTGCGGAACATTTTTAACGAATGGCTGGTGAGAGATACGAGCAAGAAAATCAAGGCAGTAAAACGCTCTAAGGGCATGAGCGGAAAGCCCATCACAAGCAAGCCCGTCTATGGCTACCTCATGGACGAGGACGAAAACTTTATCATTGACGAGGAAGCCGCCCCGGTGGTACGGCAGATTTACAGCCTTTGCCTTGCCGGGAACGGTCCGACCAAGATAGCCCGTATGCTGACCGAGCAGCAAATCCCCACGCCGGGGACGCTGGAATACCGCAGGACGGGCAGCACCCGCCGCTACCACCCCGGCTATGAGTGCAAGTGGGCGACCAATACCGTGGTTCATCTGCTGGAAAACCGGGAATATACGGGCTGTCTGGTAAACTTTAAGACCGAGAAGCCGTCCTACAAGCTGAAACACAGCATAGAAAATCCCCCGGAAAAGCAGGCGGTTTTTGAGAACCACCATGAGCCTATCATTGACCGGGAAACGTGGGAACGGGTGCAGGAGTTACGCAAGCAGCGCAAACGCCCCAACCGTTATGACGAAGTGGGCTTGTTCTCCGGCATACTCTTTTGTGCCGACTGCGGCAGCGTCATGTACCAGCAGCGATACCAGACGGACAAGCGCAAGCAGGACTGTTATATCTGCGGAAGCTACAAGAAACGCACCGCCGACTGCACAGCGCACTTTATCCGCACTGACCTCTTGACCGCTGGCGTACTCTCCAATCTGCGGAAAGTTACCAGCTATGCGGCAAAGCATGAAGCCCGGTTTATGAAGCTTTTAATCGAGCAGAATGAGGACGGGGACAGACGCAGGAACGCCGCCAAGAAAAAGGAGCTGGAAGCCGCCGAGAAACGCATAGCCGAGTTATCTGCTATCTTCAAGCGGCTGTATGAGGACAGCGTAACCGGGCGCATATCGGACGAGCGTTTCACAGAGCTGTCGGCAGACTATGAAGCCGAGCAGAAAGAACTGAAAGAACGTGCCGCCAGACTGCGGGAAGAACTTTCCAAAGCGCAGGAAGCCACCGCAAACGCTGAAAAGTTTATGAATGTGGTACGCAGGCACACTACCATTGAAGAACTTACCCCTACTCTGCTGCGGGAGTTTGTGGAGAAAATCGTTGTCCATGAAAGCGTTGCCCTTGACGGGAAACGCCGGGGCAAGTTACGCAGACAGGAAATCGAAATCTATTATTCTTTTGTCGGCAAGGTAGAACTGCCCGACACCTAACCGCCCGACCTATCCGACATACCTCATGTGCCGGATAGGAACGGCAAAATTTTTTACACTTCTATTACTTCTTTATCACACATAAGCAGATTCCCTGGGCATCCAGCTCCTGATACTTATAAGTCTCATTTGCTCTTCCCTTGAAAGTCAGCGTATATGCTGTCTTTCCCGTAATGGTCGGATTATCATCCGTCACTTCCACTTCTACGCCTGTCGTCAATCCTGATGCTTCAATCATAAAGGTCAAAGCATCCACGTATGTTCCCTTAGTCTTTTTCTTTAATTCCTCTAATTTTGTTTGTTCCACAGTCACCATATTACTGATGTCTGAACCGGAATGATCATAAGCAGTCACATTTGCGAGTGTCACTGCCTCTGTGTCCGTAAGCTTTCTGACATCGTTCACATGAATGACAAAATCATCTGCTGCAATAACGCTTCCATCTGCCCCCTTGATCACGTTCATCCGGTATACCGAGATTAAGTTCACGACATCCGCAGTCTGTGCAGTCATCACAGTTGTTTCATTATAGATCTTTGTTCTGTCTGTTTTATCAACCCATACAAAGAGGCTCTCATTTTCAGCCTTTGACTTATCTGCTTCTTCCTGCATTTTGGTAAAGATTGCTGCCGGAATCGTATCTCCATCAATCACTGTAATATGCTCTGTCTTATTTAAGATATTGCCCTTTTGATCTTCAAAAACGATCTCATGCAGTTTTTCAAAGTCCACCGTAACATTCCATGCCTGATAAACTTTTGCGAATGTATGGGAATAGGTCTTCGTTATACCATCCCATGTAATTTCCCCACTCTTGATTGCCGCATCAATATCAATTGCCACATTATTAACCGTAATGCTCTTTAATCCGTAACCATCCTCTGGCTTAATATTGACCTTCAATGCTCCATTATTCTTCACAATCGTCTGGTATGTACTGTTTCCTTTATCATTCCACGCCACACCATCATTTCCAGTCACAAGTTCTCCATGTGTCACTTTTACATCTACGCTCTGTCCCTCTTCAAATGTAATATTTAATGCCTGTGGTTTGCCTACCGCCTGTGTTGTGTAAGTATAGCTTGTTCCATTTCCTATGAAAGCCTGATTGGATACATCAGTATCATCACTGCCATCCACGTTGCTCCAATATGCCTTTTTATAAGTAGTGGCTGTTCCTGTTGTATCTTCTAACTCCAGCTCTACTGTTTCATTGTCTTTCACAATGACATGCTGGAACTGGTCCGCACCTGATTCTTTTGTTACAAGCCCTGTATCTTTCACTTTTGCCGTACCACCTGTCACATGAACATGTACGATATGGGACGGTGTGAATACAGCTTGCAGTGTCACATCTGAAGTTGTCGGTGTGTACTTTAATTCATAACTCTTTTCTTTCCAGTTAAACGTTTTTGCTCCTGCAAATAAATCTGTATTGTTTGTTGTCTCCTTCAATGCTGTCAGGATAGAGAAACTTTCTCCCTTCTCCCCGGTAAGATCTGAATAATAAGGATTTGAAAAATCATTTGGCGTAAATATAAGGGTGAGTTCCTCATTGCGGTTTACATTGATGCTGCCATCCCGCTCCAGTTTGTATTCATTACCAGATGCATCTACCGCCTTGAAGCTTCCCTTTGCATTTCCTGCTGCAAGACCTGTTACTTTTAAGGTTGTCATCTGCCGTTTTGCCGCAGCATTCACTGTAATGTCTCCACTGACATTTGAAATCGTAACTGTAATGCTTCCATCTGCCGGATCTACCCTGCACACATCTCTAAATGTCAAATTCTTAACAATCCCTGTATCGCTTTCCTTCATAGTAACGATAAAGTTGTCCTGATCCAGATCATAATCTGCTTTTGGACTGATTTTTACAGTATAAGTTTTTAAATAACCAACATCAGTCTGCTCCTTACCACTTGTAATCTCAGCATTGCTTCCTATGGTTACGGTTGCTTTAAATGTTCCAAGATAAAACTTCTGATTGTTTTCCGTTGCAACATATTCAATACCATCTACTGTGACTTTCTCTCCCGCAACAGCTATTACGATATAATTCCTGTCCGGATATCCTGTATTTTCTGCACTGCTCTGGCTGACTGTTACGCCGCCTGCCGGAGCTGCACCTACGGCATGTCCAAAGATTGTACCTTGTGCGCCTGAAGGCAGTTTTACGTCCACCTTCGAATCAGCTGTACGCCTCTTAACAGTTACGGTATTGCCTTGAGATCCAGTTCCTTTCAATACTACTGAATTCGCGTTGTCCACCTCAATGGTTACCTGCTGATCTGCTGCGACTTCAGCTTTTGTTACCTGATCATTATTCTTCATTCCCTGTGGAATGTTGACATGTGTGAACTGACCTTGACCTGGATTCTCATACGAATAGGTCACTGCACCTATTTGTACATCTCCATCCGCCTCTCCCATAAAATAAGGGGAGTCTCCCTTATCCTTATCGTCTACAGTTACCCATGAAGTGCAGTCTGGAGCTGTTACCTGATAAGTCTGCCCATCGGTCGGATTGAGTACCTTAACGGATGCATTTGCAGAAAGCTCTAGTTTTCCATCCATCAGGGTTACCACGCTGTCCTCATCCACGGCAATCTTCGAGGAAACTGTCGTCTTATAGAATCTGGTGGCATCGTTATAATGCTCTAACGTAACATCCTTTGCTGCCTCTACGCCGTCTGCCGTGGTTGGGGTTATTTTTCCATCTTTAATGATCCTGACCGTGTCACCGGATGCAGCATCTTTTAAAGCCTGTTCAACAGAAGCATATTTCTTGGCTGCTGTTGTCCCTCCTGTAAAGATCTGTGCCTGTTCCTCACCATACTGTGCCGTAAAGGTCATGGTCTTATAAACATCCTTATACTTCAGCGCTGTCACTTCATCGTCAGTATATAGCTTATTGAGATCAATATCACCATCCGGAGTACCGGAAACAGCTAATTTCCATCCTTGGAATTTTTCAGCATTATTATTTGGTCTAACAGCAGGGATCTTCTCAATTACCTTGTTGGTGTTTTTCACAGGAGGGTATACCTGCTGCGTTCCCAACACTTCATTATCAAAAAACAGATACTCCTGCTTTTTGCCTGGCTCTGTGAAAGTTCCATTTCCGGATTCAAACTTGACATTTTGAATAACAATGGAGCTATTTTCTAATGTTGTCAGCGAAATAGATACTAAAATATCATTCTGATTTTCCCAGCTCAGAGAGATGCCTGCATCTTGTGAACTTTCCACAACAGGATTATTCTTAAAAAAAACTGCATCGTTATGTCTCTCTGCTGCCCATTTGCATAATTCTGTGTAACTTTTTACTACCATTGTCATCTGATTTGGCTGATAGGGGTCATCTGGCTGCTTACCCACAAAATCAAACTGATGTATTTTTCTATTATCAGTAGCTCTCATGTTAAGCGAGTCATAATATGTTCCAATACTCGATTTATTCCCCAGGCAAATATCTGTAGCGATGCTATAAGCTTTATCCGCTGGTTTTATGTTTAAAAATATCGTATAGTCTTCAAAGTAAAAACGGATAGGAGAACTTTTAAAATGCGTTTGTGCGTCATAGATGGAAATTTCATTAGCCGCCGTGGATGTAGTAATTGTAGACCACTCCCCTTTGAAAGAAGTAGCATTCCAATACCCATTATAATAAAAGCAAATATCAAAACCACATTTGCTTACAAAACCCGTCTTTGACGGTGTATACATAACGTTATCATTAGAAATATACCAGGATGACCATTTAAAGTTCCAAAATTGTTTAGAAAGAGGCCATTTTTGACCACCTCTATATCCCCCACCATTCGAAGATACTAGCCTCACAGCTTCGCTATAATCGTCATCACTAAATTTAAAACGATACCACTTACCATCTACAAGACTAGCCCCTGACAGGGTAACATTTTTGTTTACTACCGTTACGCCAGGAACATTCTCCCATGAATTGTCCGTTATATCAGCTTTTCCAAGGGTGTTTGTATTCGTCCACTGTAATACCGGAGTTCCCGCATAGGTATCATCTTTCGGTGCACTCAGTGTGACACTGCTATCGGTCATATTAGGAGACCAAGGATAATTATTGTTGATGGTATTGCCGGCTGATAACAATGCGATTCCCGGTGTGACCACAACACGTCTGGTGAAGGTAGTAATTCCATCCGGGATTACAAAAGTATCCTCCGCCTGGTCCGTGTTGGCTGTATTGTCATTTTCTTCTTTCTTATCTTCTACATTATCATTTTCTGTATTGTTATCTTCTGTATTATTATCTTCTGTATTATTATCTTCTGTATTGTTATCTTCTGTATTTTTGTTTTCTGTTTTATCATCTGCATTTTCAGCAGAGCTGTCCATACTCCAGGTAGCGCCAAGTACTTTTTCACTCTGATCTCCATCCGTCTGATCCGGATCAGAAGTATCCGCATCGCCTGTATTGTTCTCAGAATCCGGATTCTCTTCCAGCGGATTAAGAACAAATGTCACCTTGTACTCTCCCGAAAGCATAATGTCAAAATTTCCATCATCCTTTATATTCAGTTTGTACTTATTTTCATCATAAACAAGTCCTGCCGCAAGGTCATAGTCTTCCTGCCCCTGCTCCAGGTAGAGTTCCGGAACTTCAAACTCCCCGGTTTCTTCCACGGCTGCTTTCACAGTAACCGTTCTCTGAAATGTGATGACCTGATTTTCCTGTGTGTCATCCTGTCCATTTTCCTGTGTTCCTTCTGTTGTCACAGGCGTAAGGGAATAGGTCACTTCGTAGGAGCCGATCTTGTTAATATCGAAACCACCAAGTTCTACTACTTCCAGTGTATATTTTACATCATCATAGAGAATGTCATCTGTCAGGTCGTAGTCTTCTTCTCCCTGTGTCAGCACCAGTTCCCGTGCTACATACACGGGTTCTTTGTCCTCAGAAGCCGCTACTACATGAACCGTTCTTGTAAAGGTGATGACCTGCTTTTCCTGCGTATCAACGGTATTGGTGTCATCCCCTTTTGTTACATCAACGGCTTCCGCACCCACGGGCTCTGACTGATAGCTCATATCTACACCCGTTCTCGGCCTGGATACACCCAGTACACCGGTGTCTCCGGTATTCTCCTCACTCTGTGCTGCATCCTCTCCGCTGACCGCATCTGCAGTATCTTCTGCATTGCTGCTGTCAGAGTTCGTATCTCCCTGTCCGGCATCCGTGCTGTCTCCTGCATTGCTGCTGTCAGAGTTCGTATCTCCCTGTCCGGCATCCATGCTGTCTTCTGCATTGCTGCTGTCAGAACCCGTATCTCCCTGTCCGGCATCCGCACTGTCTCCTCCATTGCTGCTGTCGGAACTGTCGGATCCGTTATCAGAACCCGCATTATCAGAGTTATCGCCGGTCTGGGTGTTATCCCCTCCCTGATTGTCTCCACTGTTCTGGTCTTTGTTTTCATTATCCGAATTGGAAGCATCCCCCGAATCTCCCGGCTCCAACGTTCCATCATCCTTGGAAGTCAGGGAATAGGTTACCTCATAGTCTCCCACGGTATTGACATCAAATCCACCCTCATCAGTTACAGCCAGTTCATACAGGCTGTGGTCATAGGTAATGTCTTTCATCAGATCATAGTCTGTGGCTCCCTGCGTGATGGTAAGCTCCGGTGCATCATACAGTGCACTTTCCCCATTACTTCCTTCTAAAGCATCCACAAGATTGATGGATCCGATTACCAGCACTGCCGACAGGATTCCGGCAAGCCATCGTTTCGTCTTTCCTTTATGCTTTTTCATACGTTCTCTCCTTTTGTATCGTATTCATTGAAAATCTATGTAAAATCAACAGGTACCTTTGCGTACCTGAAAATGTTCCGTCAGTTCTTTTAAGATCTGTGCCTGGTTTGCCAGTTCCGAGGATGCGGCTGCATTCTGCTCGGATACGGCAGAACTGTTCAGTTCCTCCCTGAGGGGTCTTGATCCATTGTTTTCCTTTTTCATCGGTTTCTCCTTCTTATCCTTATTTATTCTTCCAGGAAGTTCCTTTTTCCGTTTTCCTCAAGGAAGGTGAGAAGCTTCCCATAGCTGAGAGGCGGTGCGATGAGATACCCCTGCAGGTAATCACATCCCCAGGCTGCCAGGGTTCTCGCCTGGTCCAGTGTCTCAATTCCTTCTGCCGTGACCTGGATGTTATGACGGTGTGCAATACGGATTATCTCTTCGACCAGATCCTCTGCCATCCTGCTTCCCTCCGTTCCCCAGACCAGTTCCTTATCGAGCTTCAGGGTCTGGAACGGGATCTGGGACAGCCGAAGCAGGTTGCTCTCCCCTTTGCCGAAGTCATCTAACGCCAGCCGGATCCCCTGGCTGCTCAGCTGTTCCACCATGCAGCTGAAATTCTCTGCATTCCTGACCTTGCACATCTCGGTGATCTCCATGCAGACCTCACTTCTTGATACTTCATACTTTCTGAGTATCTGCATGATGTTAGGTACGGTCTCCGGAACCTCACAGACCTCCGGGGATAAGTTGATGTTGATCCTCTTAAGTCCGTAGGCTCTCAGCTCCGGGATCCTTCTGCAGGCTTCCCGGAACACCCATCTGTCGATCTCAGCGATCCATCCTTCTTCTTCCGCTTTTGCTGCAAGCTGATCCATGTTGTAGTAATTGCCGTTTTCATCCTTCAGACGGAACAGGGCTTCCGCTCCCCAGATCCTCTTTTTCTCCACGTTGTAAAATGGCTGGAAAAAGCACTCCTTTTCCCCATGGAATGCCTTTTCGCCGATACAGCCATCCTCCTTCAACAGTTCCATGCCGTTCTCCTTATTTCTCATGTTGGTATTTTTCTTTTGTACGAAAGCTCCGGGCAGATTCCCGAATGGTCACTTTACCGATGACAGCCGGAACTGTGCGAGAACCTTCCCGGTAATCTCCCGCCTGCGGAATGCTCCAAGCTCTCTGCTGTCTTCTGACCTCGGGCGGTTATCCCCCAGACAGAAGTAGCATCCTTCCGGTACGGTATAGGGCAAGGTGATCCAGTCATCCCTGTCCTGTTCCCCGAACAGGATTTCCGTTTCCGCTGCCCGTTCCCCATTTCTGGTCAGGTGTCCCAGGTCATCCAGATCGATCACATCTCCCGGCTTGCCTGCAATGCGCTTTACAATGTCCCGTTCCAGATCCTGCCTGTGGATGACCACCACATCTCCATAATCCGGCTCCCGAAAGAGCCGTCTCTGGTACAGAAACAGATCTCCATCCCGGTAAGCGGGGCGCATGGATCTGCCGTGTACCATGCCGATGCCAAACATCCAGTAGAGCAGTACAAGTACCACGCCCAGGTGTGCACCGATGATCAGAAGCTCCATCCTGCGCTGTTTTCGTTTCTGCAGTTTCCGTTTCTTAAACTCCAGTTCAAATTCCAGCTCGGTCATGCGGTACTCCTGCACTTTCCATAGAGTCTGTCTGCACCCCGTTTTCCGGGTCAAAGTCCAGTATCACATTGATGATCTGCCGGAAGTCCTGTAACTCCCTCCGCAGCTGCTTTGCCCGATTGTTTACCCCTTCCGCTTCCTCTTCTGCCTGCGCAAGGATTTCTGCTTTCTCTGCCTCCAGCCCCTCCTGGAACTCTTTCTTTATCTGCTCCAGCTCCGCTTCTTTCTGCGACTCCATTTTTAACAGGACAGCTTCCCGTTCCTTCATCTGCTGTTCCCGCAGATGGTAAGCGGAAAGCTCGGTTTCCCGTTCAATGGCATTTTCCGAAATCCTGCTCAGCTTTTCTGCCAGCTCCTCATATTTCTTCTGCATGGTATTCTGCTGTTCCATCATCCGCTGGTTTTCCGATTCCAGGGAGTCCACCTTCATCAGAAGCTCTGCCATCTGCGTGGTCAGTGCTTCCTTTTCTTTCACCAGTCTCTGGTTCTTCTGGAGCAGGACACGGTGTTCTTCCCTCTTCTCTGTCTCCATCGACCGGATGAGCGTCTGCAGCAGTTCGCAGGTAGCTTCCTTGTCATAACCACGGAATGCTGTTTTCATCGAATCCAGCTGATCCATCAGGGTCTTTTCATTCACGGTCTCCACTGCTTCTTCCCCTGCCTGTACTCTGGCAGTCTTTTTGGTTTCCTCACTCATTCTGGTTTCCTTTCCGGTTTATCCTTAAGTATCTATTTTCATTCCTTACAGACAGCGTTCTGTCCTTTTGATAATGTTTCCATTCCTTGCATCCAGGATGATATCGTAAGAAGTCAGGTCGGCATACGCTTTCAGAAGGTACACCGGAATTCCTTCTTCATAGGAAAGAGCAGGAAAAACCCATAAATGGATCTTTTCTACCCGGGGTAACTCTCTGCCGGCAATCTGCATTGCCGTTTCTCTGCTGATCCTGTTCAGATGTTCCTTTCCTTCCATACGCATCATCACGTCTTTCGTTTTGTACTGAATTTCGTTACAAAATGTTTGCCCCCCCCCCCGAAAAAATCGGGAAGGGGAACATTTTAAAGGAGAATTCTGTTACACAATTCTTTTACACACATTATTCATAACGGAGAGCTGTTACTGTGGACTACCACTGAGCGAACGATCTGCTCCATGCAAAGACAAGCTGCCGAATATTGGGGACAAAATTGTATGTGGGCAATATTTCCGGGCAATACCACATAATCTGCATTATGTGGTAGAAGCAGACAGGGATTGCCTTATGCAAAACGTATTAAAAATATGTTTTATACGCTGATTGTATTGTGAAAATAGACCCTTTACGGATTCTGTATCAGATTCTGCACAATTTTTTGCGAAAAAAGTCGAATTGTATCATTGACATACAAATTTATTTTTGGTATATATGAATTGCGGAGAAAAATTATGGTACTTTTGGACAGTATTTCCAGGTAAGGAAACATACCATTATGTATAGACACCGCTTTTGGATACCATTTCTACCACATAATGCAGATTATGTGGTATTTTTGTTTTTCTGCCCCGATTTTTCTCACATCTGCTCTGATTCTTCTCTTATTCCGCTCTGATTCAGACCTGATCGGTAAGCTTATGTTACTAATCCCAGCACCTGCATCCGTCTTCCATGGTTCTTAACAGTGGTCATGGTATAGATCCTGGTCGTGTTGACATTGCTGTGTCCCAGTATATCCGCCAGGTAAAAAAGATCCTTCCATTTTTCCCAGAACACCCTGGCAAAAAGGTGGCGGAGGTTATGGGGGAATACCTTATCCGGACAGATTCCGGCTGCGGCACCGATGGCTTTCATCTGCGACCAGATATTACTGCGGTCCAGTGGATTCCCGAAGCGGCTGACGAACACACTTCCCTTACAGATCCCTTTTTTTCTGCAGTATTTGAGCAGCTTCTCCCTCAGCTCTTTCACCAGATACACCTGTCTTTTCTTTCCCTTGCAGGAAACCTCTGTTTTCCCGCTTTTCACAGCGGCTACGGTGATATATTTCAATTCACTGATCCGGATCCCGGTCGCTCCGATGGTCTCCATGATGAGTGCGGTCTGCTCCCGTCCCATCCGGTAAGCCTTTTCGATCAGCTTTTTGTATTCTGCCCTGCTTATTTCCTTTTCTGTGGAACGGAACATCTGCTTCTGTACCTTTACCGTCTTCACCCGGCTCTGCGTTTCTCCCATAAAGTCCAGAAATCCATTCAGGGCTACCAGCATGCTGTTTGCACTGCTCGTTTTGTAATGCTCCTGCAGCCATGCCTTGTAGGCGATCACTTTTTCCTTGGTAATGCTCCGGTTTTCTCCCATCCACTGCAGGAAGGTACGGATATCCCGCAGATATTTGTCAATGGTGGCGATGCTTTTTTCCCGATCCGCCAGATATCCCCTGTACTGCTTCAGTGTCTCTTCTCCGATTTCTGTCATTTTCACCAGTCTCCTTCCGTCCGGTTCTACCCGGGTCTTCCTGTCCACATTATGGTATACCGGATGGCGGATTCCTATCATTTTTCCGGCAATAAAGAGTTCGCCTGCGGACTCTTTGCGTGCGAGCGGTGTTGCTCCGGGCTGACCCCTGCCTCTCTGCTGAGACGCTTCATCATGCTTCAGATATTGCTGCGGTCCAGCGGATTTCCTTTTCCGGAACAGAACACCGGTCCGGTTTTGATGGATTTCTGTTTACAGTATTTCATCAGGCGCTTCCGCAGTTCCCTTGTCAGGTAGATCTGTCTCCATTTTCCCTTGCAGGCTGCCTCTGCCTTTCCCTGGGTGACTGCCTCTACGGTGATATACACAAGCTCACTGATCCGGATTCCTGTTCCGGCAATGGTCTCCATGATCAGGGCCAGCTGCTCTTTCTTTTTCTGCCGGGCGGTTGACACCAGCTTTTCGTATTCCTGCTGCTTTAATTCCCGGGACTCCGGAGAGAACATCTGCTGTTGGGATCTTAAACCTTTGACGCTGCACTCCGTCCAGCCCAGATACTGGAAATACCGGTTCAGTGCCACCAGCATACTGTTGGTGCTGGTGACCTTGTAATTCTCCTTCAGATAGTTTTTGTACGCAATCACCCGTTCCTTGGTTACCTCCAGGTTCTCCCCCAGCCAGGCGTGAAACGTCCGGATGTCACGGAGATACTTTTCTATGGTTGCCTTTCCCTTTTCCAGTTCCACCAGATATGTCTTATAATGTTCCAGTTCTTCTATATAAAAAAGCCTCATCGTATGGCCCCTCCCTTTCTCATCTCACAGAATTTCCATATTCCACCTATTGTACGCTTTCTACTTTCTGGGAAAAATATGAGATTGCTGGAAAAACTGGTAATATTTGTAAGAGAAAGGCTGGAATGGGCGTAAAAAAAGACAGCCTCTGGACATGATGTCCAAAGGCTGCCGTAGTAAACTCATCCGCTTTCTTTATGAATCTAAACCAGGTAAAACCTTTCATTAAAGCAGCCTTAACAGCTGCACAAGTTCATGTGGCTCCTGATTTTTTGAAATGGTTTGTCTGGTATCAAACTTTACAAATTTATTATCACTCAACATCCGGGTTCT
The DNA here is from genome assembly GCF_003435535.1 of Desulfotomaculum sp. OF05-3. Lineage (NCBI taxonomy): Bacteria > Bacillati > Bacillota > Clostridia > Eubacteriales > Desulfotomaculaceae > Desulfotomaculum > Desulfotomaculum sp. OF05-3. Next base: position 177,832 of record NZ_QWGO01000001.1, read on the forward strand.
TCTCACATGAAAACTCGGAGAGAACTTGAACTAAATCTTCCTCCCCGAGTCTCGGATCATGACTTTCAAGATACTTGCGAATGTTTATTACTAAATATTTATCTGATTGCAACATTCGCTTTTTTCCTTTTCTCCATTAATTTTATGATATCATTTGTATCTGTTAATTCTTTTGCTGCTACAGGAACACGTACCGGGCGGTTATTGGCAGATCTTTCTATCGCATCGACAAACACCTCCACCTGTTTCTTACCAGATATAACAAAATTTTTCGTGATACTTGAAGTTGCCATATAAACACCTCCTTTGCTAGTATGGCTATTCTCCTGCCGATTACCAATGTAATTTTTTCTTTTCTACTTTTATTCTATTATAAAAATGTCTGATTTGCAATCATAAAATTCTAATGAAATCTCTCTTACAAGTAAATGCCTTGTATAAACAATGCAACCTCTGGACATGATGTCCAAAGGCCGTTGCAGCGTGCGTTATCTTAATGGAACAGGATCTCAAGAACCAGATTCTTTTTCGTGATTATCCTCATATAGCTTATCCATCTGCTCCATAAATGTTCCCCAGTCCGGGTTGGTTTTTTTATCAGCCTGAGATAAATAGTACTGGTATTTGTATAGAATTCTCAGCCGTTTATTATCGTATTTCCCGGTTTTACACAGATAATATATTAGTTCATACATTTGCACAATTCCAAGATTATCCAGTCCTGTATCCAACTTATCTGCTTCCTTTATTAATCGAACTGGCAAAGCATCATTTGCAGCAAAAAACAGAAACTGCTTTACCGCCATAAACGACAATGATTTTACTTCTCCCCTATCTTTCGCATTATCTCGGGTAGGATCATATTGCGAATGAATGGCAAGCTTCGATATGTAGCAATTCATCAAAGCAACTTCCGTATCACTGAGTTCTTTATCACGATATATTTTTAATTTCGCAGGATCCGCATTTAACTGTTCTTCCGCATATGTCTTGACGTTTTCTGCAACTAATTCATCATACACAGATTCATGAACAGCTACTCCAGAAAATTCACTTAGAAGTGGAATCAACCAACAGTCTTTAAAGTCTCCGAAAGCATATGGTTTCACCTTCAGATACTCACTGCGATCTGGCGGAATAAAAAAATTAGCATCCAGAAAAACGGTTTGATCTGGATTCTGTATTATGCTTTTGAACGCAGGATTGATTTCTCTTGTATCTACCTTCATTCATCATCCCCGCTTTCAAAAAGTTCTTTGAGATCATCGTCATATTCCACATGCATATCAAAACCAAAATCATCTGGTCTCTTGCCAAAAAGGGCCAAGTTTTCAATAAATTCATTCTCATCAATCACCCCATCTTCGTAGTTGCTTATGATTGTCTCAATTACTTTATTTGAAATGCCGATATTTTTTGTTTTCTTATTCAACAATTCGGATATTTCACCATCGGTACTTTTTAATATCCTCCTATATACTCCATTCTCAGAGCGACAATCAAGGTCATACAAATCCTTATACTGTTCCGCACCAATCAGTCTTTCTTCGTATAGCCTGTTAATAATCGCCTGATAGGGAAGCCACCAGTCACATTGTATTCTTGCGACAAATCTCAGTATCTTATTTTCCTGTATATTATACAGATTCGTTGCGCCAAATATATACGATACTAACGCAAATAAGGCTTCTGCCGGAAGCAACAACTCTGCCGCAAATCTGTCTGCCATCTTCTCCGTAATTGGTTCCTCATACTCAAGATCTGGTGTGTAAGCTTTTCCTGTTTTGGTTGTGTAATGATAGATTTCATGTGCTATGGCAAATATCTGTTCATCGTAATAGCTTGAAGTATTCAAGCCAATAAAGGTAATAATATCATCCCCATTTTTTATCCATGTAATATTGCCATACGTATGGGTTCCCTGAGAATCCGGGTACGGATATTCACACAAGAGCACATCATTCTTTTCAAGTAACAAACGAATATCACTACCTATGGGAACATTGGGATAAACACCAAATAAACGCCTTGCATCAGATGCCAGGCGCTTCACTTCAAATATCTGTTGATCATTTAATACCAAAGAATTATCTCTGCTCATTCAGCATCGCCTTTCTTAAAAGAAGCTGTTGCTTTGATGCCATCATCATTTCAAACATATGGTCAACACCTTCCCTTTCTTCTTCTGACATACTTGAACTCCGGAATGCAGTGTAAATCATTGGCTCATTCTCCACATATAAATCCGGAATGTTAAAGCCCAGTACCTCTGCCAACTTTTCTAATTGCGGAATTGATGGCATATACTCACGATTCTCCAGCCTGCCGATCATCTGCCGATTCATTCCTGTTACACTGCTTAACTGTTCCTGCGTTAAATCCTTTGCTTTTCTCAGTTCCTTTACCATTTCAATCATTTTTTCCTGAGACAAACGTTTCATCCTAATCTCTCCTTCTAAACACATAACAGGTTTTATGATACTATAAATACCAAAAAATATCAAGTAGATAGAAATATTATACTACTATTTTAGCTATTTTAATATATATAATACCATAATTATTAAAAAATTTTTTGATTCGTATCGCAAAACTTCTGGTTCGCCCCCAGCCAGGCGTGAAACGCCCGGATATCCCGCATATCCATTTCTATGGTTTCCTTTCCCTTCTCCAGTTCCATCAGATACGTCTTATAGTTTTCCAGTTCTTCTATATGAATTTGCAAGATAAAAGCAGGTATAGATATAAAAAAAGACAGCCTCTGGACATAATGTCCAAAAGCTGCCTGCTCATTTATTATCGTTCTTCCACGTATTTACGGTTCTCCTTGGTTGTGATTACCGTTTCAATCCTACCGTCTTTCATATCCTTCTTTAGAATGTCTAATGCAGTTATTCCTTCCCGTTCCGTATATGCCGGTATTTCCTGCCCTGCACAAAATTCACAAACTTTCTCTTTCTGACCAGAAAGGCTCTCTTCAGCATTATCCTGCTTTGTCCGTACATAAATAGCTGTTTTCATGGTACACCTCCTCTGTTATCCAGTATACTACATTGTTACAGTTTTTACATGTTCTTTTCTCAAAAAAGTAATTCACATCTGTAAACACTCATCCTTTTTCACACTTAGCGGTCTAACCAGCTGCCGTTCCATGCCGCTGGAAACGGCGGTCTTTTCTTTCAAACTGTTTAACTTTTCACGGATCGAGGAATGAACTGCTTTGGATCTATCCTGTGACTCCTGCTTTTGTTCAACCTGCTCACCGTTCTCATCCATATTCAGAAGTGCATTAAGAGCGGTCAGACGATCCAGCTTTTCTTTCAGTTCCTGTTCCTGTGCAAATGGCTTTGTTACCTCCTGCTTTGCACTTTCCATCTGGCGCTTTGTCGTGTCCAGACTTGTCCGGATTTCTTCTAACTGTTTTGGCATAAGTTCCAGGGCGTGATTCATTCGTATGATATTTCCCAGAGGATCCGGGCCAAGTTCCAGTTTATGGGAAGAAGCTCCTCTTAAATTCATAATAAATCGCTGGCCAAATCCATCAAAGGAAATGGCCATATCAAATCCCAGATATGTTCCAACAACCACCGGATCCTGAAAGCTTTTTATCTGTCTACACATATTTATGATTGCTGTTCCGGCTTCTTTCTTATCCGTGTAAACACTTCCTCCCACCTCAACCCGAAATATTTCTTTATCTGCTGGTAAATTCTGCTGCAGCCGTATCATATCCTGCTGCGTTCCCTGAACACGTTCCGTTAAAACTGCGATTCGCTGAGGATAGTGTTTTGTGATGTTATCTTCCAATCGGTAAATCTGACTGGCATGGTTGGCTTTCAACAATTTCAGCTTGGAAACCTGAATATCCAGATCCATCTTTTCCTTAATATATGGGTTTCCGGTGGCAAGTGCTTTTACCTCCGCATAGGACAAGGCCGATTCATCAATATCCTCACAGGAGCGGACGGGAGATTTACTAGTCATGATCTGGCCGATGAACTTCTGCTTGTTTTCAATGACCTGCCAGGAGTAACTGTCAAAGGTTCCTTCTGTCACATACCGGAAGATCTTCACCCTCGGATTCTGGTTTCCCTGACGCAAAATTCTTCCTTCCTGCTGTTCAATATCCGATGGTCTCCAGAATACATCCAGATGGTGCAGGGCTATCAGCTTATCCTGGACATTGGTTCCGGCTCCCATCTTCGGGGTAGATCCCAAAAGAAACCGTACGTCTCCATTTCTTACCTTACTGAACAGTTCTGCCTTTCTCAGTTCCGTATTCGCTTCATGAATAAAAGCTATTTCATTCTTTGGAACACCCTTTTCTTCCAGCTTCCTGCGAATATCATCATAAACATTAAAGCTTTTATCTCCCTTAGGTGTGGAAAGATCACAAAAAATCAGTTGGGTAGACTTTTCTGCTTTTGTCTGTTCCCAGATTTCAAATGCTTTTTCCACGCAGCTATTGGTCTTGGATATGGCTTCATCCGGGAGCATTTCATCAATCAGACGTTGATCCAGAGCCAGCTTTCTTCCGTCATTGGTGATCCGAAGCATATTATCCTGTTCCGGTGATACCAGGCGGTTTCTGACATCTTCTGCCCGCTCTGCCAGAGAAGCTACCATATCTTTCTGATAGTCACTGGGTTTTAATACGATATTTTCATAGTCTGCTTCCGGAACCGGAAGTTTTAACATATCCGGTGTCTGAATGTCGGCACTCTCTTTAAAGAGAGCAATCAACTCCGGCAGATTAAAAAACTTTGCAAAACGGGTCTTGGCACGGTAGCCGGTTCCTTCCGGTGCCAGTTCCACTGCTGTCTGTGTTTCCCCAAAAGTAGAAGCCCAGCTGTCAAACTGCCCCAGTCCCAGTTTTTGAAGGGTACTGTACTGGAGATACCGCATATTGGTGTAAAGCTCGGTCATGCTGTTGGATATGGGGGTTCCTGTAGCAAATGTAACACCTTTTCCTCCCGTCAGTTCATCCATATACTGGCACTTTGCAAACATATCCGAAGATTTCTGTGCTTCTGTCTGGGCAATTCCGGCTACATTCCGCATTTTTGTATACAGGAACAAATTTTTATATGCGTGGCTCTCATCGACAAACAGGCGGTCTACACCGAGTTCTTCAAAGGTAACCACATTGTCTTTTCTGGAACTGTCATTTAGTTTCTGTAGGCGAACCAACAGCATTTTTTTCGATTTTTCCATCTGCTTGATGGTATACGATCAAATAAAAGGTCTTTTCGGAGGCCGTCTGAATGGTATAAAACTCTTTTCCCTGGCCATTGTTTTCGTATTCGGTCACTTTAGCCGTTGCAGAACCCGGATCCGTAGGCACCGCACTGACCGGAAGCTGTGTTCCAGAGTCACCGTTTCCATCCTCCTTCTGCTCCGGATCTTTATAATACGGGTTGGCCACCTTATAGGTTTCCGACCGGTTTCCATCCTGATCTGCGGCCTGGATCGTAAATTCCGGGTAGCTGGCATCAAACTGCTGGAGACGGATATTTAAGGTTCCATTCCAGACATCATCAAATTCATAACCATTTACCATAATCTTCTGAATCGCGGAATCACCAGACTGGGCCTGAATGGAAATCACACCATCGCTGACCGCTGCATTTAAGGTTGGCTTTTCCATTCCCTTTGCGTATGCTGTCAACATTCCAGCCAGAGTACACCAGGCCCCTCCTGCTCCCGTAAATAATGCTAACATCATCGCCATAACTCTGATCATTCTAACGAAGTACCGGTTCTTCTTCATGCTGCGTCTCCCTCCCTTTTAAAATTTTACGGTTTTCCGCTTCCCTGACCTCGATCATGGCAATAATGTCCGGAAGCGGGATCCGGCTGCGCTCAATGGTTTTCATGGTTCTTGCCATCTGGGCTGCCTCTTTCTGTTCCTGAAGGGATTTCTCTTTTTCCTGGAGCGTCTTAATCTGTGCCCGGACCCTCTCTAAGTCCCTGTCAATTCGGTTTTCTTTCATGTGTTCACGTATTCCTTTAATAATAAATCCTTATTTGGGGTATAAAAAAGGATGCATCCGCTTTCATGGCTTTTGCATCCTCTCTCCTTGTATAAATACAAGCAACTATTTAGTTTTAATTACCTTTTTGAATTACGTAACTTAATTTGGATGGAATATGATTGGATTTGTCTAAGAGCTGCTCTTCACCGATCAGTTTGATCGTGTTCGCAATCAACTCGCCTTCTGTTCCCCTGTCTCTGCAATACACAGTCACTGCCGTTGAATCATCACCGATAAAGCTTGACAATATATCTCTATCTGTGACATCAAGCGAGTGTCCAAAAACATAAACATGGGATACGCCATCTGGATGAACTTTCGAGGTGTTAACACCTCCTGTCCATACCTCTCCACTGGTCTTGAATATCCTTTTCATTTCTTTTAAATATTTGTAAGCATCATTTCCCGTATGTTTTTGAATACGCTGTGAAAATTTTTTGAATATGGTAAAGTTTGTCCTCTCGTTTTTCTCATCCCCAGTCCAATATTCATCAATACCCAATACCATATCGTTTTCTTCTGCGGAGCGTGTCACATCAGTTTTCCCGTGAATATGATATACTTCTCCCTTCTTATACAACGTTTCATATGTATTCGTATAATTGAACGTGATTACATAATCCGGGGTAAGATCTACCATTTCCGGTATCTTTTTATCAATCGGTATTTTTTCAACAAATGCAATCAAATACAATTCAAAAGCTCTCGTTAAGCGCTCAAGATCCTCAAAAGCCTTTTCACGAAAATCTCTAATTGTAGGCTTATGATCTGAATTCCATTTTTTCTTTTCGCTATATTTATCAAATTTAAGCTTCCCCTTAAATAGTTTTAATTTTTCATCTCCTGTTGTATTAACGACCGCACCGATAACATTCTGCCAAACATCGGTTAATAATGACGTATTTTCATCTACCGTTTTGATAATAAAGCGGATTTCAGATTCAAAATCAATCCAGTTTTCACCTTTCATACAATGTTTTTTATATAATTCTAGCAGATAATCATACCAAACATTATCCTTAAGGCAATCATGAATCTCTGATAACTCAGCATTATCCAAAACAATCTTCAATGCCCCATAACCATCAAATTCCTTTTTTCTACTAGCAAATGCCTCTATAATACTTTTCTTAATTGTATCATCTGCATTCCACCCCTCAATCCACATTGTTCCATACCTTGCTGCAACCATTTTATCAGTACTGGTTGTATCATATGCCCATATGGTTGTCACTCTTTGACAAAACTCTAAAAAATCAGAATACCTTGTAGGTAATCCGTGAGCTAAATCAAATCCATTTCCCAAAATCAATATGGTTTTCCCTTTTTCTGACATAATCGCTTGTACTCCCTTCTATATTTCAGATCACGTTGTATTTCTAAAACTTATCTATTTCACCTCTTTCTCTTATTGTATAATTTTTTCTTTTCTCTGTCATTCTTTATTTAAAACTCGACAAATACTTAACGTAATCTTCCAAAACTATAAAAGTGTTTCTGCCAGTAGGGCGTATTGATATTGGCATAGCGGATCGGGTCCCCGCAATGGATCATAACCCCCTCACCGCAGTAAATTCCCACATGACTGACCGGTCCTGCGGAATTGTAAGTGCCTGTGAAGAAAATAATGTCTCCGGCTTTTGCCTGGGATGGAGATACTGGAGTACACTGGTTATAAATTCCCTGTGCTGTTGTACGGGGAAGATTATGTACACCGCTGGCCGTAAAGGTCCAGCACACAAAACCAGAGCAGTCAAAACTGGTAGATGGCGTAGAACCGCCCCACACATAAGGATATCCCAGATATTTTTCTGCTTCCCGGATCAGCGCTTCCACAGAAGCATCGTCGTAAGATTCCGGCGGAGTAACATTTCCTGCAGCACCGCCTCCTGACCCTGTTGCTCCTTCTCCGTAAAGGGTTCCTTCTCCCACTTCAAAATAGAAAATCGGGTTATAATATTCTCCCTGATACAGACATTCCAGGTGGAGCCGGCTTCCCAGACTGCTTCCGCTGTTGCCGGTAACACCAATCTGATCCCCTTTCTTCACGGTCTGGCCTGCAGATACGTCCAGCCTGTTCATATGGGCGTATTTTGTCAAATATCCATTGTGTTCAAGAGCCACATAATTTCCATAGTGGCTGTCATAAGCCGCAGCCTGAACAATGCCGTCATGTGCTGCGTATACTTCTGTGCCTACCGGAACGGCAATATCAATTCCTCTGTGGTACTCCTGATGCCCTGATGATGGATTCTTGCGATATCCATAGTAACTGGATACATAACCATACCAGTCCAGATTTAACGGAGAAGAAAACTCCTGTAAAAGTCCGCCTGTAGTCCGGTACATCTCATACAGTTCCAGTTGTTCTGTGTTCATCCGGTTTTCTACAAGCTGCACCAGTGGTTTTGTGGTAAGGGTAACTCTTAATATGACCACTTCATATTCTTCCTCATCGTCTCCTCCACCGCCCCGGGTTTCCACCTCTTCGGTCAACGTCAGCGTATACATCTGCTGAAATAGTTCCTGTATTTCCTGTTCTACACCGGCAGCCGTAAACTCTGTATGGACGGCTGATAAATAGTTAATCAGCGTAAAGGGATTGTGACCGATTTCATCCAGATTGTATGTATACTCGTCATAACCTGGATACGCATTTTCGATGTGGTCGATCCGGTCCTGCAGTTCGCTCTCCAACTGGGTAAAGTGCAGTTCTGCCTCATCAATTTCTTTCGGATTACTAAGATAGCTTGCTGCCAGGACCATGGACTGGGTATCTGCAAACAGCGCACCGCAGGAAGAAACTGCCACCATAATGACCATGACCAACAAACCTGCCATGCCCATGCCTGCCACAAGAGACATATGCTTTTGAAGCATTTCCTGGCTTTTCTTCACCAGATCCATTAATGTGCTTCCAGCTTTCCCCACCGCTTCTTGCGCTTCCTTAGAAGCCGCTGCATGTTTTCTGGCTTTCTGGTATTCCCGCTTGATCTTCCATTTCTGAAACTGCTTCTGCAAATGATGCTGATTCATTTCCGGATGCTCTTTTAAGAACTTTTCATACTGAAACTGAACCTCTTTCTGCTCCAGTTTCTTTTCCTGCTTTGCCAGTTTCTTCTGCTTCCGGGCTTTTCTTCCTCCATAGCGGCGTTTTACAAAAGAATAGGCTTCTTCCACTCTCTGCTCTGTTTTGTGTGCCCCCTCAACAGCAGCATTCTCCTGTTCCGCCTCTGAAACTTTGCGGTGCAGAAACAGAATTCCTTCCTGCCGGATCCGGCGGATCGCCGCCTGCGGAACTTTATGCTCTGGGGTATCCTGCAGCTTCTGTTTCTGTCTGTAAATCCTTCGTCTGGCCTGTTCACGCTTTTTTTCCCGTTTTTCTGCAACAGGATCTGTTGTCTCTTTACTATTTCCGCTGCTTTCCTGCTGTGGCTTTGCTTCTTCTTTCCTTTGTAAGTCTCCATCTCTAGCCTGATAAGCCGCCATTTTTTCTTTCCGCTTTCGTTTCTGGAATGCCAGAAATATGTGGCGCTTTTTCTTTTTATCCATCTTCATGTTTCCTTAAAAATAAATTTTATATTTGAAACCCTTCTTTTTTAATAAGTTTTATACTAACTTTTTAACTCTCAACAGAACCACATCTCAAACATAAAAAAGATGCCATTACCCTTTACAGTAATCACATCTTTTTTACTTCAATGGTCATAAAAACCAATGATTGCTAATCTCAATCATATAAAATTATGTACAGGTCCCATTTTATAAAATATACTATCAAGCATCATTCAACAGTTAGCTATGCCCAATCCGCCGGTCGTACGTCTTGCCTGTACTGATTAAAATTTCCATTTTTAGATACACTTTCAATATCTGCCTCTCTACAATCAATCCAATGTTCATGCGGACACATACCATTATGTGAATGGCTTTCATGATGCTGCACAAAATAAATTGGACGTCCACTTGAATCTCTTACATAAAAGTCAAAATCTTTCATTGTATTTACCTCCTTGCCAAATCAATATCTGCCATTTAATAGTTTTCCATATACAATATACCTCTTTTCTGCTTATTTATCAAGCTTCTATTCCATCAATTTGCACTTCATTTAATAATCCCCCTTCTGCGTTTCTTCCGGTTTGGTGGTCATAATTGCATAGGTCTTTGTGTCTTTCGGATACTGGTCTACAAACGGGATCACCACATTATCAAAAAGGATCAGACCACTTCCCTGTTCGGAATTGGTCACATGGGCCAGCTGCTTCTCGGAAAGTCCCAGTTTATCTGCAAGAATTGCCTGGTCTTTTGCGTTCTGGTTCAGCAAATACACAAAATCAGAGTTTCCAAGGATTCCTTCAATTTCTTCGGAACGCAGGAAGTCCCCTACATTCTGGGTCAGGCCTGTGGGGATTCCTCCCCATTTCCGGAAACGCTTCCAGATCTCCACAGAGTACACTGCTGTCTGTTTTTCTTTCAGGAGCAGATGAAATTCGTCACAGTAATACCTGGTTGCTACCTTCCGCTCCCGGTTTCTGGATACCCGGTTCCATACAGCATCCTGGACGATCAGCATTCCCAGTTCTTTCAGCTGTTTCCCAAGATCACGGATATCAAAGCACAATACCCGGTTATGACTGTCCACATTGGTGCGATTATTAAAATAGTTCTGGGAACCATTCACATACAGCACCAGACTGTTGGCGATCCGCACGGCCTTGGCTTTCGCTTCTCTTGCCAGTTCTTTTTCAATATTCTTGGGATCATACCGCAGCAATGCCTCATACAAATCCCCCAGAATTGGCCAAAAGATCTTCATAGGAAGTCAGCTGAATCTCTTTATTTCTCTTTCGCATGGTTCAGTACCTCCTGTGCAAGTTTCTGATAGCTTTCTGCCCCTTTTCCATTCTTCTCATAGGTAAAGATACTGACACCTTCTGAAGCTGCCTCTGAAATTGGTTCTAACCGGGGAATGGAATCATTAAATATCCGCAGTTCATTTCCATAAGCTGCTTCGATTGCTTTTTTATTTCGCTTAGAATTATTATATCGGCTCACATCCATCGTGTACAGAATGCCCTCTATTTCCATTTTAGGGTTAAATCGTGTCTTCGTTGCCTTATAGACCTTTAAAAGCTCTGTAAGGCCGTCAGAGGCATAATATTGGGGTTGTGTTGGTATCAGTACACTATCTGCCGCCGTCATTTCGTTAATCGTCAGCATTCCGAGAGATGGCATACCATCAATGATAATATAATCATAATCTGCTTTCAGCAAATCCAGATATTCTTTAAGGACCTGTTCCCGGTCCTCCACCGCAATCAGGGACAAATCCATTCCCGTCAGCAATTTATTGGATGGAATGACATCTACGCCTTCTTTGTGATGTAAAATTGCTTCCCGTGGATCAAACTCAATTCCCATGACAATATTTTCCATCATATTTTTTAAAGTTACTCTAAGATTTTTCGGAAATCCTAATCCCAAAGTTAAATGCCCCTGGGGATCACCATCCACCAATAAAACTCTCTGTCCCAGTCTTGCCAGTCCAACTCCCAGATTGATGCTTGTGGTGGTCTTTCCAACACCACCCTTCTGATTTGCAATTACGATTACTTTACACATGATCAAATTCTCCTGTTCTTCTACTATTTTTCTTTTACGTTGCTCTTTTTAATTTCAGCATAGGCCCGGTAATACTGCTTAGTTCCTTTGTTGCTATAAAGCTCCGATAACTCCATTACTTCAATTTTCGGATGGCGCATGATAATTTTCTGGAACCATGCGATGTCATTCTTTGTTCCCATTACCCTTATCTTTAACATTTATCCATTCCTCCGCAGGGTCTCAAAGTCCCCTATTTTCTGCTGTGTACTCCGAATAGCGGATCTGGATTGCCTGCCAGAAATATGGTGCGTAAGAACAACAAAACAACTCTTCCACGTTATACTGGCTACATTCCTGCAGCTGGTCTTCTGTGTCCTGATAATCGTCTACGCTGGGCGCACCATCGCAGTATAGATTAAAAGCCATTCGGATCACCTTAACACTGCCACTGGTCTGCCAGCCTGCCAGCAGACATTCTGTTTTCACACATCCGGTTTTAAAATCATAAATCTGATCAATATGTTCTCTCGTATCCCGGTTCACTCCAAGGCAATATACCAATGCCTTGTGATACACATCCTGATACCGTACCTCTTTTAATTTTTCGTAGTAGAATTTTTCATGTGCATTGTTCATAAAGTTCATCTCTCTGTTTTCTGCTCCTAACGCTGTACCTTTCATCATCAATAACCTCCTTCGTGTATTGAAAAAGGCATCCCTTATGGAATGCCCTATAAAAAATAGGGACACTCATTTCTAAGTATCCCTACCATTTACCAGTTAATCTGATAACACTGTTCACTTTTATTTATTCAAAATTATTGTGTCTCACGTGTCGAGATTCAACGCTACAACCACACGAATCCGGTCCATAAGCACTTTTTCTTTATGATTTTCGCCCACAGTATTAAAAGTAAAAAACCTCACAAAGTAAGTAAATTCAAGGATTTCTACATATTTTTTCTGTGTAGCGCAATTACAGTCTCTACCTGCGTCGTCCCAGGGAACATGTCGACACAGCATACTCTTGTGACCTCATAACCTTTTGCCTGCAGCACAACGAGATCTCTCGCAAGGCTCGTTGGTTTGCAGGAAATATAGATCATTTTTTCGCATCCATAATGGTCGATGATCTTTGGAAGCGCCTTCGGATGGATTCCGTCTCTCGGCGGGTCCAAAACGATGAGATCCGGGCGTTCCTCTAAGGTATCCAATACTTTTAAGACATCCCCCGCGATGAAGTCGCAGTTTGTCAGTCCATTCTGCGCCGCGTTCACCTTCGCCGCCTCAACAGCTTCCTCAATGATCTCCACGCCGGTCACATGTTCTGCCGCCGGAGCCAGGATCTGGGCAATGGTACCGGTTCCGCTGTAAAGATCGAAGACCTTTCTTCCGTCTGTCTCACCGATGTATTCGCGGGCCGTCTCATAGAGCACCTCCGCACCGAGAGAGTTGGTCTGGAAAAAGGAGAATGGAGTGATCTTAAATTTTAATCCGAGAAGCTCTTCCATAAAGAAGTCCTGTCCATAAAGGATCACCGTGCGGTCATTCTGTACCACATCCGCAAGGCTGTCGTTTTCTGTGTGGAGGATTCCGGCAAAAGAGCCTTCCAGATCCAGTCCCAGAAGTTTTTCTTTCCAGCCCTCAAGCAGCGCTTCCTCATTCTGTTCACTCTTCCAGGTTCCCTCCGTCTGGGTGGAGGTCACAAGATCCACAAGGATCTCCCCGGTCTTCACACCGCGGCGGACAAGAAGATGTCTCAGATAACCGACATGCGCCATTTTTTTATAGAAGACTGCTCCGTGCTCCGTAAAATAATCCAATGTCGCTCTTAAGATCTTACAGCAATCCGGATGCACCAGCACACACTGGTCCACGGTCACGATATCATAAAAGCTGCCGCGTTTATGCATTCCCAGAGTCATGGGACCGTCCTTAAACTCATCTCCGAAGGAAAATTCCATTTTGTTGCGGTACGCCTTTGTCAACGGACTACCTTTGATCCCCTCAAAATTGTAGCCGGCCGGAAGAACCGGATCTAAAAGAGCCCGGACCTGCTGCTCCTTGATCTTTAACTGTTCCTCATAAGGAACCGTCTGGTACGTACATCCGCCGCAGTCCGCACGATGAGGACATGCACCCTCTGTGTTTTCGTATGCTGCGGGAGTCACGACCTTAAGGAGTCTTCCCTCGCATCTTCCTTTGCGCTGCTTGGAGATCGCGATCTCGACGGTCTGCCCCGGGAGCGCGTTCTTTACAACTACCTTTTCCTCTCCGATATGGAGGATTCCTTTATTTGGAAAATCCATCTTTTCCACTGTACCGGTGTAGATCTCACCTTTTTTCATATAATTTTTGTACTCCTTTTTCTGCCGGGAATCGGATTTTTCCGTTTCTGATCGCACAGCGCGTAAACGATGCCTCGTTCCCTGATATGTTTTTATGCACAGAAAAAGGCTGTGCAAGCGATCCCTGCCACAGCCTCGTTCTCATTGTGTTTGTAAGCATTTCGGCTTAAGCTTCTTTCTCGTCATCCTTCTCGACAGCTTTTTTCGGAGTTTCCTCCTCTTCCTCGAAAAAGTCATCGTCGAAATCATCGTCGAAATCGTCTTCAAAATCTTCCAGATAATCCGGTGTAAAGAAGCGATATACTGCGTATGCGATTCCGGCTACAGCAGCAACAGCGCCGATGATAGCAAGCACCCAGAGGATACAATTCTTTTTCTTATCCTCTTCTTCTTTTTTATGAAGCAGTTCATTCAGCTTGGACGCGTTTATAAGCTCTTCCATTTTGCTGAGTGCGTCTTTACTCATCGTATCGAATTTGTTCATCCTCACACATCCTTTCTGTTTCACAGCCGCCCCGGACAAGAATGATCCGCACGGACAGATACTTTGTAATAGTATATCATGATTTTATGGTTTTTACTATCCCTAAATTTTCATAGTTTTAGACACCATTTTTTTATACCGCAGTATATGGAGTTCTACAAATAAACATGATAAAATAAAACTGCTGTCGCACCTCCAGCAGAAAGGAGGCGGTATTTATAGATTACATAAACACTTTCCTTGTCTCTGTCGCGGCAAGCATAGTTGGCTACTATGTTTGCAAATGGCTGGATAGGGACAACCGACAGTAACAGCCTAAACGGTTCGGCTCACCGCAAAGAGCAAGAAACCCCCAGAGGTGCCACTCCGGGGGTTTTCGCGTACTCATAGACATATAAGCACTTTCCTTAGCTGTTTTTAATTATATGCGATTGCCCCCAAAAAATCAATACTAAATTTCTTTTGGCTAATTTATTTACAGCTTCTTCAGCTTCGCAAAGGAAGCAAACATCTTCCTTGTCCCGATCGCCGCATGATCAAAATCGACTGTGACCTCGAAATCTTTTCCGCCGTCCGCGATGGATTTCACGGTTCCGTCACCAAAACGCATGTGATGGACGCGGTCACCTTCGGAGTAATCCAAAGACTTCGGTTTTTCTACGGTGAACGCCTTTCCGAAGGTCAGCGTGTTCTTCGGCGCCGCAGAAGTCCCGGAGGCATATGGATTCTTATAGGCATCGGATTTCTGTCCAAAAAGACTCACACCCGCCGGACGGTTCTGGAATCTTCCGGTGTGACCGTCAGCCGCTTTTCCGTCCGCGCCGGAAGCCTTCGCCCACGGAAGTCCCGCTTCCTCCGGAAGATTCCTGTATGCGTCCGCCATTTTCTTCCATCCGGTCTTTGAATCATCCCGATCCGGACGTTCCAGGCACACATCCGGGATCTCGTCAATAAACCGGCTCGTTCTTTCAGGCTGTACCTGCCCTTTTATCATACGGCTCTTCGCCGCAGTCAGAGTCAGGCGCTTCTCCGCCCTCGTGATCCCCACATAGCAGAGACGGCGCTCCTCCTCCAATGCCTCCGGTCCTTCCATCAGAGACATCATACTCGGGAAAAGACCATCTTCCATTCCTGCAAGATACACATACGGGAACTCCAGACCCTTTGCGGAATGAAGCGTCATGAGGATGATCCGGTCCTCGGATTCGTCCATACTGTCAATGTCCGCAACCAGGGCAACCTCCTCTAAAAATGCAGACAGACTCGGTTCCTCGGCGCTCTCCCAGTAGGAGACTGCCTTGTTGATCAATTCCTCAATATTTTCCATTCTGGACTCGGCTTCCACCTCGCCCTCTTCCTTCAGCTCGTCACGATATCCTGTCTTATCAAGGATCGCCTCGATCACATCCTTGATCGGAGTCTCTTCCTTTAACATCTTCCGGAACTCGCTGATCTGGTCTGTAAATACTCCGATCTTTAACGCCGCTTTTCCGATTCCCGGAACAGCCTGCGCCCTCTCCAGCGCCTCATAGAAACTCATATCGTTTTCCATCGCGAACATGTTCACCCGGGCGACACTCATAGCTCCGATTCCGCGCTTCGGAACATTGATGATCCTCTGCACAGCCAGGTCATCCCGCCCATTGGCGATCGTCTTTAAATAGCAGAGAACATCCTTGATCTCTTTTCTCTGGTAGAAGTTTACGCCGCCCACGAGACGATACGGGAGATTGTACGCAACACATTTCTCCTCGAATATACGGGACTGGGCATTCGTGCGGTAGAGGATCGCGTAATCCTTCCATGGTCCGCCTCTCTTCACGATATCCCGCACAATCCACTCCGCTTCCTCAAAGGAAGAGCTGAACTCCCGGAACACCGGACGCTCGCCCACCTCATTCTCGGTCCAAAGTGTCTTATCCTTTCTTCCGGTGTTGTTCCTGATCACCTCATTCGCCGAATCCAGGATCATCTTTGTGGAACGGTAATTCTGCTCCAGCTTGATCACCTTCGCCCCCGGGAACGTCTCCTCAAAGCTTAAGATATTTCTGATATTCGCTCCGCGGAACCGGTAGATCGACTGGTCATCGTCGCCCACCACGCAGATATTCCGGTATTTTGCCGCTAAGAGGCTCACAAGCTTAAACTGTACCGTATTCGTATCCTGATACTCATCCACCATAATATAGCGGAAACGGTCCTGATAATACTCCAAGACCTCCTGCTTTGACTGGAACAACTCCACGGTCTTTACGAGAAGGTCATCGAAATCCAGGGCATTGTTCTTTTTTAAGCGTTTCTGGTACTCCATATAGAGCTCCGCAATCCGTTTCAGTCTCGAATCCCCCTCAGCCTTCGCGCTGAGCATAAATTCTTCCGGACTGATCATCTCGTTCTTTGCGGAGGAGATCACGCCGAGGACACCCCGTTCTTTTAATACCTTCGTATTCACCTCAAGATCCTTGAAGATCTGTTTCATCAGGGTTTTTGTATCATCGGAATCATAGATGGAAAAATCCGTCGTGTAGCCGATATTCTCAATAAATCTCCTTAAGATCCGCACACAGAGGGAGTGGAAGGTGCTGACCCAGACACTATCCGCGCCGTATTCCACAAGGCTGTTGACGCGGTCCCGCATCTCTCCCGCCGCCTTGTTTGTAAAGGTGATCGCCAGAATATTCCAGGGTTTCACACCCTTTTCCTCTATTAAATAAGCAACCCGGTGTGTCAGCGCCCGTGTCTTTCCGGATCCTGCACCCGCCAGCACTAAGAGCGGACCTTCCGTAGTGAAGACAGCTTCCCGCTGCATCGGATTTAATGTATCGTAATTGTTCATTCTGTTCCCCTTTCACGTTTCCGGATACCGCCAGTTCTGCTCGTATTTCCCACATACTGAAACCACCGGTATTCCGGCAACAGATACTACCATTCTACCACAGGAACACTCGTTCGTGCAATCTTTATTATATGAAAAGTATGTGGCTGTTCCTGTATGCGGATAGGAATTTTCTGAACTGATAATTCCGTAACAGTACAGTGGCAGCAGTAGATTTTGCCGATTTGGAACGCGAAATGGTAATGATATAAAAACGCCCCGGATCAGAGAGAACTGTCATCTCAGGATCCGGGACGTTTCTTTTGCAGGCCGGCAGCCAGCATTTACTGCCAGTCTCATTTTATTTTTTTAGAATTCCAGATATGCACCTTTCATCGGGCTTGCCGCATGCTCACTGAACATGCGGAGCACACCGCTCTTGTAGCGGAGCTCTCTCGGCTTCCAGTTTTTCTTTCTCTCAGCAAGGACTGCGTCGATCTCCTCCGGAGTCTTTCGCTCGCCCTTGATACCGATGATGTTTAACTTTCTCTCCATTACATCGATCTCGATGAGATCGCCTTCCTCAACGAGAGCGATCGGGCCGCCGTCTGCCGCCTCCGGGCTGCAGTGTCCGATAACCGGACCTGTGGATGCACCGGAGAATCTTCCGTCTGTGATCAGGGCGATGGAACGGCCAAGCTCCTTGTCGCTGCTGATGGCCTCGGAGGTGTAGAACATCTCCGGCATACCGCTTCCCTTCGGTCCCTCGTAACGGATGAAGACTGCGTCACCTTTCTGAACTCTATGTTTCAGGACAGCATCCAGACACTCTTCCTCGCTATCAAACGGTCTCGCCTTGAGAACTGCCTTGAACATCTCCTTCGGGCATGCGGTGTGCTTGATGACCGCACCTTCCGGAGCAAGGTTTCCGCGCAGAACTGCGATGCTGCCGTCGGTTCCAATGGCCTTGTCAGCCGGACGGATGATGTCCTGTCTTGTGATGGAGATTCCGTAGCGCTCGTTGAACTTCTGAAGCCATTTTTCACAGCGCTCATAGAATCCGTTCTCTTTTAATTCCTTTAAGTTCTCGCCGAGAGTCTTTCCGGTCACGGTCATGACATCAAGGTGAAGGTGGTCTTTGATCTCCTCCATGATCGCCGGAACGCCGCCTGCATAGTAGAAGCACTCTGCCGGCCACTTTCCTGCCGGGCGGATATCAAGAAGATACTTCGCGCCGCGGTGGAGTCTGTCGAAGGTGTCACCTGTGATCTCGAATCCAAGCTCATGAGCGATCGCCGGAAGGTGGAGTAAGCAGTTTGTACTTCCGGAGATGGCCGCATGTACAAGGATCGCGTTTTCGAAGCTGTCCATCGTCACGATATCACTCGGACGCATGTTGTCCATCTTCGCAAGCTTAACTGCCTGTTTTCCGGCCTCTCTCGCGTAGTTTAAGAGATCCGGGCTTGTCGCAGGCATCAACGCACTTCCCGGGAGGGCAAGACCAAGAGCCTCGGCCATGATCTGCATGGTGGATGCAGTTCCGATAAAGGAACAGGCGCCGCAGCTCGGACATGCGTTATGTTTTGCCCAGTTTAAGCGGTTCTCGTCGATCTCACCGCGCTCATACTGGGCGCTGTACATGCCAAGCTGTTCCAGGGTCAACATCTCCGGACCCGCATTCATGGTTCCGCCCGGAACAACAACAGCCGGAATATTCACGCGGAATAAGCCCATGAGGTTTGCCGGCATTCCCTTATCACAGCTTGCGAGATATACCCCTGCATCGAAGGGAGTCGCATTTGCGTGGATCTCGATCATGTTCGCGATCATCTCACGGCTTGCAAGGCTGTAGTTGATTCCATCGGTTCCCTGGCTCTCGCCGTCACAGATATCGGTGCAAAAATATTTCGCGCCATGGCCGCCTGCCTCAGCGATTCCTTTTTTTACTTCATCTACAAGGATATGGAGATGTCCGCTTCCCGGATGGCTGTCACCTGCCGTGCTTTCGATGATGACCTGCGGCATCGCAAGTTCTTCCGGTTTCCAGCCTGTTCCGATCCTTAACGGATCAAGCTCCGGTGCAAGTTTTCTCATTTCCTGACTCTTCAGACATTTCATGATATTTCCTTCTTTCTTTGTGGGGTGTTACTCGTTATTGAGCGAATGATATCTTTTATTGGAACCGCTTTCCAATAATTTTGTTCTTTCTCTGTGTTTCGAATGCACCGCGGCTTTAAGCTGCGTATCTGCATCTTTCTACTACGCAAAGAATGAAATTACAAGTGCTACAAGGAATCCGGTCACGCCGACTAAGGTCTCCATGATGGTCCAGGTTTTCAGAGTCGTCTTCTCGTCGATTCCCACGAGGGATCTTACCAGCCAGAAACCGGAATCATTGAAGTGGGAGCATACGGTGGAGCCGCCCGCTACTGCCGCTACGGTACATGCCAGATATAACGGGGACAGCTCGCTGATTCCCGGAAGCGCCGCAACGATACCTGCCGCCATGGTCATGGCAACCGTCGCGGAACCGACACTGATACGGACAAGGACTGCGATGATAAATGCAAGGACAACGATCGGAAGATTCATGGATGCAACCGCGTTTCCGATCACATTTCCGAGACCGGAGTATTGAAGCACATAGCGGAGCACGCCGCCGCAGGCGGTAACGAGAAGGATGAGGCCGGTCGGCTCTAAGGACTTTGTCATAACCTTCTCAAGCTCTTTCATCGTGTAGCCATGCTTTAAGCCAAGACCAAACATGGCCGCCAGAGTCGCGAGTAACAGTGCTACGAACGGCTCACCTAAGAACTCGAAGACCGGAGCAACACCGGCTAATGCCGGAACGACGCCGCAGATGGAGTCCAGAATGATGAGCACCAACGGGATCAGGATGATCCCAACGATCAGCCAGAAGCTCGGAAGCTTGGACTCATCGATCTCTTCCTGATTTGCCACACTCTCCGGTACCGGAACATAAAACTTCTTACCACAGATGGATCCCCATACCGGACCGGCTACGATCATCGCGAAGATTCCGCAGAAGATTCCGACTAAGATGACCCAGCCAAGATCTACATTTAACATCGTTGCTACGAGAACCGGACCCGGTGTCGGCGGAATGAACGCATGTCCAACCGCAAGTCCCGCAAGAAGCGGGATCACATAGTGAAGAGAGGAACGCTTTGTCTTCTTTGCAAGGGAGAATGCTAACGGGATCAGAATGATCAGTCCTGCATCGAAGAATACCGGCATCGCGATCACGAGACCTGTGATTCCAAGCGCCCACGCGGCCTTCTCGTCACCGAATTTCTTTACCATCGTGACGGCGATCGTCTGTGCGCCGCCCGAGACCTCCAGGATCGCGCCGAACATGGATCCTAAGCCTACAAGCAGGGCAATTCCTTTTAACGTGTTTCCAATTCCATCATTGACTGCCGCGATAATATCCTTCGTCGGCATTCCCGCAAGAAGTCCAATGCTGATCGCTCCGATCAGGATCGCGATCATTGCCTGCACATTGAATTTGATGATCAGGACGAGCAGGATCACAAGACCGATCATTGCTGCCAGGACAAGGCGGGTCGGGTTGAGTACAACTCCTTCAGACATAGTGGATTTACCTCCCAGTGTATTTGTTTTGGTTGTTCCGCGCAAAGATCCGTATCATACCCCTGAACCGGACTGCTCTGCGCTTCATGGTTTCATTCCGGAAAAACAGTTCATGTTTTGGCTTTCCTGTTTTTCGTTTTTCATCAGACATGTCAAGCCGTTTAGCAAGCTTTTTGATATATTTGTCTGATGTCTTATGTCTATGAGCATAATCTAACATTTTTCTGTGGTATTTGCAATACTTGTCTGATGTATTTTGTCTTTTCTCTTTTTCGCACAAAAAAAGCAGGGGAAAATTGTGCATTATTTTTCCCTGCTCGCTGCATTCTTATTCCATTTGAATGGCTTCTGACATTTTACTCTCCTACTGCTCTTTCTCCTCTTTTGTCTCGCCCTGCGCCTTATAAGCCGTCCGGCGTCTCAATAGCTCCTGCCTGTTATACGTCAGATGCATCACCATTGCACACCGCGCCCCGGTGGAATCATGATTTGCGATGGCTTCCGTGATGGCCCGGTGGGTCGTGATCGTCTCTGTCCGCAGTGAGCGCCTCGTCAAGTTTACAAAGGTATTGATTCCCGAATTGATGATCGGGATCAAGGACTCCATGACCTGATTCTTGCTGCACCGGGCGATCCAGGTGTGGAACTCGATGTCCTTCGGCATATGATCCTTGTCCGCCAGATATAGTTCCTCCGTCTCCTTACACAGCCTCTTTAAGGTCGCGATATCCTCGTCCGTCGCGTAAACTGCCGCCTTAGCGGCAATCTCCGGCTCTAAGATCAGACGGACGTCAAAGAGATCCAGCGCCAGCTTAAACCTGTCATGGAGCTTTGCATTAAGCCTTAACGGATCGTCCTCCGCAGGCGTCAGACTGCTGACATACGTTCCCGCGCCTCTCCGCACCTGCAGAACTCCTTTCGTCACCAGACCTTTCACCGCCTCGCGGATCGTGCTTCGTCCCACCTCAAACATCTCCGCAAGTTCAAACTCGTTCGGAAGCCGGTCTCCCACCTCCAACGGTTTCTCTTTTATATACTCTAAGATCCGGTCCTCGATCTGGCTGCCCAGAAGTTTCCGGTCATCTTTTTTCTTCGTCTCCATAGTTTCCCCCATGTTCTGTTACAAGTTGTCTGATGTCTTCATTATACGGAAGATCGCATATGCTGGCAAGCTGATTTTTCCAAATGACCGCAAATACTAAAAAATCCCGCACACAGTCCGGATATTATCCGGAATCTGTATGCGGGATCAAAATCATCAGATGAAATGCGCTTTACAGCTCATCCTTCACATATCCGGCCACATTATAGGCATGGTCGGAGATACGTTCCAGATTGCTCAGGATATCTAAGAACACAACGCCGGCAGACGGGTTGCACTCGTTCTTGGAAAGACGCTCGATGTGCTTGTCGCGCATCTCCTCCTCGAGAGTATCCACACGGTCTTCCAGCTTGCTGACCTGACGGATATCCTCCATTCCGCCATCCTGGCGGGCAGCGACTGCATGGTCCACAGCTCCGATGGCCGCGCTCGAAATCTCTTTGAGATCCTCGAGCCCGGTCTCTGAGAAAGTGAGTCCATGTTCCTTCAGGTACTGTGCCGCCTCTGCGAGGTTTTCCGCATGGTCGCCCACACGTTCTAAATCGCTGATGCTGTAGAAGAGGTTGCTGACCTGAACTTTCTGTTTCTCATTTAAGGACAGGTTGTTGACCTTAATGAGATATTCGGTAAGCTTCTTATTTAAAATATCGATCTCTGTCTCGTTCTTAAAAACCTCATCCAGACATTCATATTTGTTTTCCAGAAGGACGTTTGTTGCAAGCTTTAAGTTTGCGAGAGCCATCTTACCCATATGAACGACTTCCATCACACCGACTTCAAGGGCAAAGGTCGGGGATTTGAAGATACGTTCATCGAGAACCGGAAGCTCGTCCTCCTTTGTCTCCTTCTGCTCCTCTTCCTGACCTGTCTCGCGGACGATCAGACCGGAAAACGCAACGAGCTGTTTCGCGAACGGGAATAAGAGCAGGGTGTTCGTCACGTTAAAGAATGTATGGAACACCGAGATCTGGAAAGAATTGATACTGCTCTGGGCAATATCCGGGCGCATCATGGAAATGATATACATACCGATTCCAAATACGACCGCACCGAAGCTGTTGAAGGTCAGATGGATCACGGACGCGCGCTTTGCGTTTCGGCTTGTGCCTGCACTGGATAAAAGGGCAGTCAGGCAGGATCCGATATTCTGTCCAAGAGTAATATAAATCGCGGCATTTGTGGATACCACTCCGCTCATCGCCAGAGTCTGTAAGATACCAACAGAGGCGGTGGAGCTCTGGATGATCGCAGTTACAAGGGCACCGACAAGAATACCGAGGATCGGGTTCCTTCCAAGTACCGCAAACGCCTTCGCAAAGATCGGGGCATCCGTGTACGGTGCTACAGAACCTGACATGAAGGTCAGGCCCACAAACAGGAGGCCGACACCGATACAGATCTCACCTGCCAGACTCTCCTTTTTCTTCTTGGAAAACATCAAAAAGGCGGCGCCGATGGCAACTACGAGCGGCGCGAAAAACGACGGCTGCAGGATCTTCATCGCATCCCCCAGAGAGTTTAAGGAAACCATCCATGCGGTGATCGTTGTACCGATGTTTGCGCCCATGATGACTCCGACCGCCTGGGTCAGATTCAAAATTCCGGCGTTTACGAAACCAACGACCATGACGGTTGTGGCTCCGCTGCTGTGCAGGATCGCGGTGATCAGAGCGCCGAGACCGACTGCCAGAAGTCTGTTGTCCGTCACCATTCTCAGGAACTTGTTCAGCTTACTTCCCGCTGACTTCTGCATGCCGTCACCCATGATGCTCATACCGTAAAGGAACATGCCCAGACCACCGAGGAAACTGAAGATACTTTCCAGATATCCGATATTCATAATGCCTTCTCCATTCTCTTTTGTCGCTGCCTGTTGTCTTAACACGGCGGCGTGGCAAAAGCGCAGTTTCGATCCGATTCTGCAAAATTTGCCTTCGTGTTCCATCATATCATAGAGCACACGCTTTTTTCAATTATAAATATAATATTTGTAAATTTTAGGTAAAGAATACAAAATGAATTTCGAATTTTTAGTGAATGTCCCGTTACTTCTTCAGAATCTTTATCGCTTTCTTTACATCCTTATGGAAGTCCTCCCATTTCTCCGGATAATCCACAAAATATTTCGGGCAGATCTTTCCCGTCACGTCGTAGTGGCGGATCACATCATCCGGCTTCAGATCAAATTCCACACAGAGGTACGCGCATAAGTTTACAAGCGTCTGATATGTACTGTCATAAAATTTTCCGGTCTCATCCGGGTGGCAGCACTCGATGGAGATCGTGTCGCTGTTGCGGTTGTTGGATGCGTAGGCCACCTCATTTAATGGAACGCACTGGACGACCTCACCTTCCAGACCGATCACAAAATGGCTGCTGACAGAGGTGGTCTTCGAACCCGTCTGGTCCTTTAATCCCTCAAAATAATTCCGGTTTTCCAGAGCGGTGCTGCAGGGATTTGCGACATAGTGTACCACAATGCCGTTTACTTTCTCAAGTGGGATCTGCGGCCGTGAGTACTCATTCGGGGTCAGTAAATTCACATTCACATACTCCGGAACCGCCACATCCGCCGGATTTACCTGTTTCCTCCCCGTAAGCTTCTTTGTCACGAGCACAGCCGTGACGATCACGGCGATCCCGATCACGGCGGCCAGTCCGCCTACGATCATGCGGCGGGTCCGCTCCTGCTTTCTTCGTCTTCTCCGGTTTTCCTCCCGCCGGATCCTTCGCTCTTCGATCTCATCTCTGTATGGCATTGTTCTTTCCTTTCTTCTATATATAGAATTGTGATGTCTATTCCGCAGGTCTATGCACTTACTGGGCTGACCGTAAGAAAACCTATGCCGGAAGTCAAAAATCCCATCGGCACAGCCGATTTGGAATGGATTTTTGCGCGTAACCGCGAGGACACTGAACAGTTACATTATAAAAGCGTAAAAATATTCTTCTCAAATTCAATCAGCCCGTCTTTTTTCATCCTGGAGAGCTCCGCAGACAATGCGCTCCTGTCCACCGCGAGATAATCCGCGAGCTGCTGGCGGTTAAAGGGGATTCCGAAGGTCTTTTTCTTCTGTTTTTCAGACTCAAAGGATAGGTACGCCATCACCTTTTCCCGGATGGACCTCTGTCCCATGTGGTCGATCTTCCGCGTCAGCATGAGATTTTTCTTTGCCATAATATAAAGAAGGTTGTGGATCAGGCGGTTGTGGTGGGAGCATGCCGGGGTGCAGACGTTTAGGATCTTTCCGATGTCCAGAAACAGGATCCGGCACTTCTCCGCCGCCTCCACATTTACCATCAGAGACTCGCCAGGCATACAGGCATAGGCCTCTCCGAAGAGCTCGCCGCTCCCAGCATGTCCAAGGACCTGCCTGTTTCCCCAGAAATCGTCCCGGGAGATATCGACACTTCCGGAGAGGATGAATCCCATGGAGCGGATCGCAGTTCCTGCAAGAAAGACCGCGTCGCCTTTTTCGTATTTCTTTTCGACTGCGGAGAGACATTTCAAGATGCTCTCCTTTTCTTCCGGGTGGATTCCGGCGAAAAGCGGGGAATCCGGAATTTCTTCTTTGTGGATCATAGTTTTCCTTTCTTTCACCTAACACGGGCGGCCATTTGCACTTTCCTGTTTCCTTCTTCCATCACGTGCGGTCTACCTTTTTTCAGTTCTGAATGTACCACATTGCGGATTTTTCGTTGGAAATACAACATACTTTTTGTCATCATTGTAGTATATTGACGATACAAAAGTCAATACATGACACTTACAAAATCTGCCACGATCCGCTTTTTCCGGATACATGGCAGCAAATACACCGCAATAGAAATTGCTGAGACAATATTTACACATTTTGAAAGGGGAACTTAAATTGAAAAGAACGATCGTAAAAATTGATGAAGAAAAATGCAACGGCTGCGGAGCATGCGCAGCAGCCTGTCAGGAAGGCGCAATCGCGATGATCGACGGAAAGGCGAAGCTGATCCGCGACGATTACTGTGACGGCCTTGGAAACTGTCTTCCGGCCTGTCCGGCGGACGCCATCAGCTTTGAGGAGCGCGAGGCTGCCGCTTATGACCATGAGGCGGTTCTGGCACACATGGCGGCAAGAAAAGCTGCTTCCCTCATGCCGACAGAGGCACCGTCCCCGAAGCCGGAATTTACAGGATGCCCGGGAAGCATGAGCCGCACGATCACACATGCCTCCGCGCCTGCATCTAACAACGCAGCGATTCCGGGACACACTGCACCTGTCTCCATGGAGAGCCGACTCTCCCAATGGCCGGTTCAGATCAAGCTCGTCCCGGTCCGCGCCCCGTACTTTGACGGTGCAAAGCTTCTCGTTTCCGCGGATTGTACTGCTTACGCATACGGAAACTTCCACAACGATTTCATTGACGGACATGTGACACTGATCGGATGTCCGAAGCTGGATTCCGTAGACTATTCCGAGAAGCTCACGGAGATCATCCGCAATAATGATATCCAGAGCGTGACAGTTGTTCGCATGGAGGTTCCGTGCTGCGGAGGAATCGAGGCGGCTGTGAAGAACGCGCTGATGGCAAGCGGGAAGTTTATTCCGTGGCAGGTATATACAATCGGTACCGATGGACGGATCTTGAAATAAGATCTCGTCCCTGCCAGTTCTTCTGGAAAATCCCATCGGCATAGCCGATCTGGAATAGATTTTTCCTTGTAACTACGAAGGTACTGCATCGACATTTTTATATTTAAGAAGGGAACCTATATGTCTCTCTCAACTACTACAAACACCTCCGGCCGCACCCCGGAGCAGGACGCTGTCATCTGCGCCCTCATCGGACTCGCCCGCGCCGCGGAGGCAAAGGAAATCCCGGCTGGAACTGCTCCGGTCCTTTTTGCAGCCCTGGCATCCGTGGCCCCGGGCGGCTCGCTCTCCTCTTCTGCCGCCAATGACCTTGTGGAACAGATCCACAAGCAGAAATCCATTGTCTCCCCAGACTGCGCCGCTTGCCCATCCCCCTGCGGAAGGACTGCGGACTTTCTTCCGAAGGACTTAAACTGCACCGACAACGGCCTCTTCGAGGACCGGAACCGGCTGCTCGCAGAACTCAGCCAGCACGCGAAAGAGGAATGGAAGCGCATTCTCGCGGAGCAGGAAGATCCGGAGATCACACGACTCTTTATGGACTGCGTGTTCATGGCGGGATATGCATATGAAAAGGAGCTGTTTGCGCCGTATTTTGAAAAATTGGCGGCACTGAATGACTGAATGCAGGAGTCAAAGTCCTGTGCCAGGTCTCCCACGGATCATCCCGGGAACAGGCTCCGGCAGGCAGGCTTCAAACCTGTCTATCTCAGTCGGAGACCTGACTCCCATTGAGACAGATTTGTGATTACTCACCACCTGTTATGAAGTGACTTTTGTCAAGAGTTAATTTTTAGAAATTCTTCTTAACTCCAGTCACATTTTTTCTGACAGCATTAGAAAAGAGTTCTATTTTAACAGTCCCCGGCAGTTGGCCACTCTAAAAAAGTGGGAATCTTCTCGAATGAGAAAAAAATTGATACAGGGAGCCTATGTTCGCCCTCTGTATCAATCTTTTGCATTGATTTTTTATGCATTTTTTATACAATCATAGAATCATCAGATAAACCACTCTGCCTCAGCCCGTCTCTGGTAATTCTGTTTTAGCATTTCCACATGAGATAAAAATGCCTCGTCATCAAAATACTTTGCGCCTGCCGGACATGCCTTGATGCAGGCATGGCACTTGATGCAGATTCCGGTGCAGGTATCCGGCGCGTCCTTCGGGATGGATCCCATCGGACAGACTGTCGCACAGATTCCGCACTTCGTGCATTTTTCCGGGTCTGTCTTCGGTTTCGCCTTTAAGAACACTGCAGGTTTTCCATCCGTTCCAAGCGGTGTATAGTAGGCAGTCACCGGATCATCGCCGCGGACCTCGATCTTTGCCGGGATCTCCGTCATATCAGCAACTTTCTTCGCGACCTTCTCACCAAATTCCGCGATCTTCGCGAGATCATCCGCATCCGGACGTCCTGTCGCAAGCTTATTGCTGAACACATGCTCTGTCGGGATTCCAGCAGCTGCGATCGTATGGAAGCCGTGAAGCTCCAGCTCGTTGCGAAGCTCGATCAGACCGTTGTCAAAGTTTCTGTTTCCGAATACCGATACTGGTACTGCAAATGCGCCATTTCCCTCAAAAGCGCTCTGCACATACGGTAGCATCTTATTCGGAATTCTTCCCGCGTAGACCGGTGTGCTGAAAAATACAAGATCCTCACTTTCAAAGCTCGTAACACCTTCCCGGTTCTCCGGAAGTGTAAAATCAAATGTCTCCATCGGCACAGAAAGAACTTCCGCCGCCTTTTTCGCCATCGTTGTGATTACTTTTTTCGTGTTTCCTGTGGGGCTGAAATATACCGCCCATACTTTTGTGATCTTCATAATACCTCACCTTTTCCCTTGATATATGATTCTTTATTAGCAGATAAAATCTGCTTTATGAATTTCTTCCCATCAGTATAGCATATTGCAATGCAAAAAGAAACCTCCTTCCCACAAAAACAGAAGCCCCTGGAATTTTACTTCCGGGGACTTTTCCATTTTCTGTTTCGTGAAATTTACAGTTCCGGTGCCTCATCGAGTACGAACTCTACGCTGGCATCTTTCTTGATTTCTACGGTGTCTTCAGCTTCCTCGATTTCGGTGGAATCTTCTGCTTCTGTGTCCTCAATGAGTTTATCAATTTTTAATATTTTTTAATACCCAACTACATTGCCATCCCCACTCCTACATGCTAATATAATCCCAAGCAAGGTTTCTAACGAATTCTATGATCTATTTTCTATTCTGGCCATTACGGCATCTGAAGACTCTTTGCTGAAATCACCCAAACAACTGGCAGGGAGTCGGGGATGTTTCGTATCAATTCCTCTCCTGCCCAATTTTCCAGGAAAGGAAGGTAACTGAATGGAAAATCAAGTGATCCATGCTCTCATCTCCACTGAAGAGTATAGGGAATCGCCCGATTTTATGAATGTCAATCTCAGCGATTTCGCCCTGTTTCTCGCGGTAATGAAGCACAAGGAGGCGCAGGAATGCGTACTCAGTATTATCCTGGATGAGCCAGATCTCAGGCTTACACAGGTAAGGGTTGAGGACGTTATTCTCAACAAAAACGGAAGACGCGGAATCCGGCTCGACGCCTGGGCATTGGCGGAAGATTCCAGGCAATTTGCTACAGAGATGCAGAATGATGCGTCTGAGGACGATCTCAGGAAGCGCTCCCGGTATTATCAGGGACTTCTTGATACACCGGCGCTAAAGGCAGGAAAACACACAAAATACCGCCACTTGCCATCAACGATCGTGATATTCATCACCCAAACTGATCTCTTCGGAATGGATCGCGCAATGTACACATTCACAGAGCGCTGTCACCAGATTCCGGGGATGGAACTGGGGGATGAGACAATGAAGATATTTTTGAATATGAGCAGTAAGAACGAACGGGATGAACTCGTGAGTCTTCTTCAATATATGAAAAACTCTACGCTCTCCAATCCCGAGATTATTATCCTTGATGACAGGATCCGCAGGCTGGACGCAATTGTTACTGAAGTAAAGCAGAGTGAAGAATGGGAGGATGCACATATGAGTATTTTATCTACTGGTATTGACATCGGACGTAAGGTAGGCCATGAAGAGGGCCTTGAAGAAGGGCGCAAAGAAGGGCGCCTTGAGGGAATCCATGCGATCATAAATGTTCTAAAAGAACACAATCTTACCGATTCCGAAATCATTCAGCAGCTATGTAAATCTTTTCGCTTAGATACAGGCACTGCAGAAAAAATGTTTCATGATTTCTCACATCATGATTAATCTCTGATATTTCAGTTTAATCTTATGTCAAATATGGACTGAATAAACGCCCGGCTCCATACACTGATTGCATAAAGCCGGGCGTTTGATATTGTCTTAATTTTATATGTTTTTGAAATATTCTCTACGGTTTACAACTTTTACAAGCTTCATATCCCTCATCAATCAGCTTCTCCCGCTCCCCCGTATACTTTTTTCGGTTCTCAGACTTGATATTCTTCACAGAATCGCAGTCCGTGCGGTGGAATTTCATGGTCTTCGTGTTGAGGATATAGGTTCCGCTCTCTTTTCCAGAGGTTCCTGCATCGTTTTTTCCGGTACCTCCAGATGCCCCTGATGAATTGTTTCCAGTAGACGATGTACCTGACGTTTTTCCGGTACCTGACGTACTTCCACTTTGACTGCCTCCTGTACTTCCGCTCTTCGCCAGTTCACTCTTTCCCGTCGCGTAGTCGATCGTGACTCCCGGCTGAACATTGTAGACGTAAACACAGAACAGGACTCCGTCGCCTTCGTCCTCCACCGATTCCGCTTCCATCAGAACGCCGGATGCTACGAGATTGTCTCCCTCAAAAACCGGTGTCACGCGGTACATCACATGGTTTCCGGTTTCTTTTACATAGTCGGCTGTCAGGTTCTCAAACGGCAGCATTCCCTGAACATTAAGGTATCTCGTACCCGTGATCAGATTCTTTTCGTTCGCGTTCTCCGCAGTCAGCTGGTATCCGATCAGATGGCATCGGTTATACAGATATTTTCCATCCACAAAATCATATTTCGCATTGATCCACCCTGTTGGCTTTACCTCTCCGATGGAACCCCGCTTTTCCGTCGGCATCGTATCGGTACTGACGGAGGCATAAGCCACACCGCAGCGGCCTAATGAATCCAAATCACTGTAGCTTTCAAAGGAGACATCCGTCAGGTCGTCCTCCGTAAAATACGGAACATTTCCATTGACCGCCACATAGGGGGAGTCCGTATACTCCGGAATATCGGAGAGACGGAATTCCCCGGTTGCCGACGGGTTTCCTGCCATCCCCGATGACGTTTTATTTCCCTGTCCGCCGCTATTCCCAGCTCCGGAGTTCTCTGCCGCCTCAGCAAGACTTCCAAGGATATTTCCCGCCGCATGGGCAACATCTGCCGCCACACTGGCATTAGCGGCCGCATCGCCCTCACAGGCCGTTACCGTCAAAGAGACCGCTGCGATCACGCAAAGCAGCCATTTTCTTAAATTCTTCATATTCTGTCATTCCCCTCTGTTGCCATATTTTCTATCGCAGTCCGCCGTTCCGCCAAATGCTCTGTACATGCTCCCCCCGTCCCAATCTCCAATATCCCGCTATATTTTCTGAAATATCGGAATTGGAACTGTCTCCAGCGCCATTCTGCCTATCATACATTCATATTTTAACAGGTATACCGCTCTCTGGTAATTTTCTCATGGGAAGATCCCGCAAATTCTTTCGTCTCCACGCACTTCCACACGCTGAGATCCACTGGAAAATACACCTCCGCGGGATAATCCCTGTTCCAACGGTAGAGATAGATCTCCTCGATCCGTTCCACACAGCCGGAGACATCCGCATTCTCCACAAAGCAGAACTCCCCGTCCCCCGCAGCATCGAGAAACGTCTCATCCACCCGTATTTTCTCCGCATCACTCTCCGCAAACTGTTTTCTGCTGTAGGCATTCATCCAAAGTTTTTTTCCATCCGTAAGTTCCAGAATATCTGCCCGCAGGACTCGATCCTGGCTCTGGCGGCGATGGTTGAACATCATTCCATTATGGTCATCCACGCATACGATCAGTATCATTTGATCCCCTCTTTCCGTTTCTTTTCCATATGGGTATTATACACTATGTTTCCGTTTATGTAAACATATGTTCGGCATCTCTTTCCTGAAAATCTTACCGTTCAGCTCTAGTTAGTTAAAAGTTAAATCTGCGGTAACTGTTCAGTAGGTCTGCGCACTTGCTGCGCTGACCGTAAGAAAACATAGGCTGGAGGGCAAAAATCCCATCAGCGAAGCTGATCTGGAATGGATTTTTGCGTGTAACTATGAAGGTACTGAATAGTTACAATCTGCGTTAAAAATCCCTGAAAGCCCTTCGCTGGTCTGGATAATGTTGTGGCTGTGCGGTAACTTTTTTTTCATTTTTCCCATGGAAAATCTTGACATCTGTCCCCTGCGGTGCGATAATAATGAGGTCAAAAAAATATCGTTATGGGCTTGTAGCGCAGTTGGGAGCGCACCACATTCGCATTGTGGGGGTCGTCGGTTCGAATCCGATCAGGTCCACTGAAAAAACACCATTTCCATTGAGAGATGGTGTTTTTTATATAGAAAGAGTCCCCCCCCCCCCGTAGTTTTCAACATCCTCGCATTCATCTGCGTTAATCTACATCTTCGCGCAAATGCACATCTTCGTCATGTAATTTTTTTGATTACCAGGAAGTTCCGGTATAACCTCCCATTAATTCCAAAAACCGCCGCCAGGTATTTTCCCCAGCAGCGGCATTCCATTCATTCTGTCTTGAACTTACGAGCCCGGATCACTGTCCAAAATAACTGTTCACACCGACAACAAGTCCATCCGCCAGTTTTCCTAACGTCGCATCATCATGAGCAGATTTCCCATCCCCCAGTTCGATATCAATACTCGGAACCGTAGAATACGACGTCTGGGTCAGATCCATCTCCATGGATCCCGACGAGAAGATCTTCACACCGTTCTGCTTCAATCCGCCAACCAGTGCGCTTCCAAGCTTATTGTGGGACTCCCAGTGGGACGCCACCGGCTCCATGGCACGATAGGCGGCATTATTCGGCACACTCATGTAAAACGCTCCCTTGTCCGTCTTCGTGGAATCCCAGTGCAGGGCGATATGGCAGTCAGCCTTATTGTTTGCCATGACAGTTCTCGCCACATTGTCGAGCTGCACATCACTTCCATCGCGGATCATCAGCACATCATATCCCGCCGCCAGAAGCTTATTCCGGAAGATCTGCGCCATACGGAGCGTCACGGTACTCTCCGCCGTTCCATCCGCGAACGTCATTCCGCCGGATACCGCCACCGCCTTTGTCGCGCCTGCGCCCGTCGTTCCGCCTGTCACCTTCGCCGTCTGATCCGGGTGACAGAATGTCTTTACCTTCGATCCGCCGGATGTACCATGTCCAGCATTTACGGCAACCACCTTGTTTTTGCGGTTTGCAGTCCCATTGTGATAGAATACCGCACATCCGCTGTTGATTGCGGACATCCCCGCGTATTTCCAGTTGGGATCCATTCCGACCTGATAAGCCTTATCCACATACGCCTTTAAGGAGTCGGGTACTGTCACGGTTCCATCGGCAGCAACTGTGGATGTTCCGCCCGTAGTTGCCGCCCCCGTTTTCGCAGTGCTGCTCTGCGGCTTGCTGGTCGTCAGATAGCGGCTTGCCACATAGACGGTCGTCTTCGCCCCGCCGATCTGCACCTCGCTCCACTCCCCATTGTTTTTCACTCTGGAAAGTACTGTCCCGCGGGGCAGTGTTCCGAGAACCGCCCCGGATACAGTGGACGGCTGATTCCTGTAATTTAATTTCGACGCGTTCACATAAACCGTATCCGCAAACGCCGTCATCGGTACCGCTGCGGCGAACAGGATGCCAAGTCCTGCGCAGAGACCTGCCGCATGTCTCTTAATACCCTTCTTTTTCTCCATATTCTTTCCTTCCCATGCATTCCGGATCTGATCCACCCGGAAAAATTTTAATATGTCCCGGCTTCCCAGTCTGAGGAATTCATTTCTTCCAAATTTACTTTCCTTATCAAGACAGCCCGGCATCTCTACCGGGCTGTCCGAAATCTTCCAATTTTCAATTAATCACCAAGTACATTCACGATCTTCGCCGGAGTACGATAGTTCCATGTGGAGATCTTGATACCGGATCTCGCGTTGGACGCATGGCACACCTGACCATTACCGATATAGAGCGCAACATGGTTGATTCCGCCGCTGCCGGAGTAGAATACAAGGTCACCCGGACGCATCTGGCTCGAGGTGATCGACTTTCCGCTTCCCGACTGCGCGCCGGAGTTGTGCGGCAGGGATACACCGAATTTCGCCATGACAGACATCGTAAATCCGGAGCAGTCCGTTCCGTTTGTCAGGCTCGTTCCGCCGTAGACATATCTGTTTCCGACGAACTGAACTGCGTAGTTTGCGATCTGGGCACGTTTGGAGGAAACACTTCCGGACTTCGATCCGGCAGCCCCGTCGTTTGCGCTGTTCTTCTTACCGGAATTATTCTTTGAACTGTTCTTAGAATCATTCTTCGAAGAGGTATCTGCAACCTCAACCACCGGCGTATACTTGATCGCCTCTTCCAGACCGTACTTAACGTCAACATAATCGCTGGACAGGTATGCGTCCTGATCATCGATCTCGATCTTTACCCAGCCATCCTGCTGATCCGCTACAAGGAATCGCTCGCTGTTGGAGATCTGTGTGTAGATCGAAGAATTCGTGTTCGGCTCTGTGCGGACATTGACGCCGTCCGTGTTGGAGATCGCCATCAGCTTTGCAACCTGAAGCGCTTTGTCCTTCGCCTGCTGTCCTGTCAGGATATACTCAGATTTTACATAACCGGTAATGTTTCCGGAACGGATCTTGTACCAGCCCGACATGGAGGTGTCCAGGATATCACAGCCTGCGTTGCTCGGCAGCTTCGCGATGATCTTGCCCTTCTTCTCATCCGGATTGTCGCGGACATTCAGGTAATTGGACACATTGGATACACCGAGATTATCATAAAGGCTTAAGACCGTCTGTCTCATATCCTGCTTGATCGCCTCATCCAGAGCGTATTTTACGGTGACATAATCCGCAGAAATATATCCGGAAGAAATCTGGATCCAGCCGTCCTGCTGCCCCCTGATGTCATATCTTTCGTTTTTAAATACCTGCTCCACAACATTCGCATCCGCCTTCGGCTCTGACCGGACATTTAACTTATCCGCATCGATCACGGCACGCTCAGCCACATTTTCCGCAGCCAGTTTTTTCGCCTCATCCCCGGTATAGACATACTGGGAGCTTACATAACCGGTCACACCGCCGGATGAGATCTTATACCAGCCATCTGTGGAGGTATCCAGAATCTCGCAGGCACCGCCCTTCGGCAGCTTTCCTATGACCTCACCGAAGCTCTCCGGGGTCTTTCTGACGTTCAGATAGCCTGAGACCTCCGCAATCCCAAGATTTGCATAGCTGTCCACAATACTCTGGACCGTCTTTTCATATTCCTTAGACGCAATCTCCTCGGCAGAAAGCGTGGTCTCCAGAACAATATTTCTCTCCCCGGTGCTCTCAGATGCAGCCTCTGTTGTCTCTAAGGAAGCCGCTGCGGTCTCAACCTTCATCCCTCTGGAAAAAGCGTCCCTGTGATTTCCGATCACAGTTCCTGCAACCGCAACCACCGCGACCACTGCAACAGCCGCTCCTCCTGCCGCGAGGATCTTCATATACGGCATCGCCGCCTTTTTCTTTTTGATCTCACGCAGTCTTAAGATATTTTCACGCTGACTTGCCTGATGCTCTTTTTTCGGGCGCACGGGTTGCTGTTTTTCCCTTCGGTTTCCGGAACGTCTTCCCGCAGAACGGGATCTCTGTCCCTCCGTCTCCGATTCAGAGCTGTCGGCTTCTGCGGCCTTTGCCTCCGGCTCTGTGATGTCGGCTTCTGCGGCTTCGACCTCCGGCTCTGTGCTGGCGGCTTCTGCGGCTTCGACCTCCGGCTCTGTGCTGGCGGACTCTACGGCTTCGACCTCCGGTTCTGTGCTGGCGGACTCTGCGGCTTCGACCTCCGGTTCTGTGCTGGCGGACTCTGCGGCTTCGACCTCCGGTTCTTTCTCGGATTTCTCCGCCGGGATCTCCGGGATCACCGGCTCCATCTGATCCGGAACGTCTTTCTTAGTTTCTTCTATCATTTCTCTGTCTGACATGTATGTTCTCCATCACCCCGTCCCATAGACGGTTATCGCATATTGTTACAATTTTTGCTCTACCCGTAATTGTAACAATCCCGGCAGAACCTGTCAAATTTTTTCCGCCGGGATTTATGATAAATTTCTGTCAAATTTCTTAAAAAATTACATCTGCTGCCGGAATCCGGCTGAGACCCGGATCTTTTCCCGAAGCTTACGCCTCTTCACTCTTCTTTCCAAGCGTCTGGAAGTGTTCCATGTTGCCGTAAAGCTCCTTGATCCGTGCAAACTCCTCCTTGTCCAGAAAACTCAGTTTTCCTCTTCCGAATGCCTTCGCCG
The DNA here is from genome assembly GCF_003435535.1 of Desulfotomaculum sp. OF05-3. Taxonomy (NCBI): domain Bacteria; kingdom Bacillati; phylum Bacillota; class Clostridia; order Eubacteriales; family Desulfotomaculaceae; genus Desulfotomaculum; species Desulfotomaculum sp. OF05-3. The sequence goes on from NZ_QWGO01000001.1 coordinate 214,043, forward strand.
ACTCGATCATAAACCGGGCTGCCTCATCCAGATCTTCCATATGGGTAGCTCCCGTTGCACATCCGGCAACGGTCGTCTCTGTCGTGATCGCAACGCCTACCACCGGGGCTTTTGTCGCCGTCGCAGGCTGCAGGATGCTGTTTAAATGGAAGATTCCATTTCCATAAGGCGTGATATCCTGCTGTGTCAGAGCAAATACATAAGGAAGTTTTCCTGTTGTCATCTGCATCACATCGAGAAGATCCTCGCTGACTCTCAAAATATATCCCTGACATACCGTCGGTGAGATTGCGAATCCACGGTGGTTGATGATCCTGTTTCCCTTTGTGGTATCCACAACCAGAACTGCGTCCAGATCGTCCGTCACTTCCTCCTTATTCACCTGCCAGGTCTCCACCGGGGAGTTCATAAACGGCACCGGTTCATGGGGAGCTGTCGGAGCGTCCGGGCAGACATGGGTAGATATGAATACGTCGCCCTCAAGGAAATCACCCTTTGCCTGCATTCTGAGAAGCTTTGCGGCAACCGCTAACGCTGTCAATGCGCCGTCACCGTCGGAGACAAACCCGATCTGTTCCGGTCTTGCCCCCAGACCGCCGAGGCGTCCGAGAATGCCGATCGTTCCAGCGTTTCCGCCCTTTGATTTTCCGTTTTTTCCCGGAATCAGGATTCTCACCATATCTGTATGACCTTTTGGTCCTTCAAGCGGATACGTTTCCACCTGACACATGGGATCGATGGATCTAAAATACTCCACCACCTCGCTGCCGGACGCTGATGCGCTGTCTAACATGTCAAATAATTCGATCAATTCTTTGTACAACATAGGACATCTCCTTTTCCCGGTCTCTTATAAGACCGCTTGTTATTTTGAGGGATATTGTAACTGTTCAGTACCCTCACAGTTACGCGCAAAAATCCATTCCAAATCGGCTGTGCCGATAGGATTTTTGCCTTCTATTCTAAGTTTTCTTACGGTCAGCGCAGTAAATGCGCAGACCTACTGAACAGTTACGGAATATATTACTATTTGAAATATCCCTGCTCCTCATAATACCGTTTTGCCCCGTCATGAAGCGGAATCGGGATCTTAGAAGCCCGGAACTCCCTGTCATCCATCGCCCGCATAAACGGTTCTCCGGCTGTATACACCGGTCCGTTGACCTCCAATGCCCAGGCGATCTCATGAACAAGGTCTTCATCCATATCCGCAGACACGCAGACAAGGACTTTTTCGCAGAAGGTCCCGACCTCATCGTCCTGATTTTCATAAGTTCCTGCCGGAACTTTGATCTTACTGTACTCCGGATGGCCGTCTAAGATCTCATCCAGTTCTTCGTCCGTGTAGGATAAGAACCGGATCCCATCCTCCGCCGCCAGCTCCTGGTAAGCCGGGACAGGGGACTCCGTGAACGCATGGATCCCGTCAGCCCACTGGTCCCGGACCCCGTCGGCTCCACCCTGGATCCCATAATACCAGATCTCCGTGTTCTCCTTGTCGATTCCAAGGACATCGAACACTTCTCCGGATACCTTTGCCGTCTCAGAACCTTCATTTCCCACGGCAAGCGGATGCCCCTTCAGTTCCTGTACCTTCGAAAGTCCCAGTTTCTTCGGGGATATCCACGTGGAGACGATCGGATAACATGCCGCTACTGCACGAAGTTTTTCCTTTTTTTCTCCCTCACAGGCACCGGTTCCCGTATACGCCTCGTAAGCTGCCCCAGCCGGAACGATCACGAGATCATATGTCCCGTCAAACAGATGCTCTATATTCATATAGGCGCCTTTTGACGGCCAGGTCTCCACATAGACTCCGGGAACTGTGTTGCTGATGGTCGCCGCCACGGCTTTTCCAGCCCGGTCAGTCACGCTGTCCTCAGTGAAGGTCCCCATAATGAGTTTTCTCGTCTCCCCCATACCGGGATCCGGCTTTGAGCATGCAGTCAATACACCGGAAGCGGCAGCTATAAGAATCAGGCTCCGTGCGTGTCTCCGATTCATGCGATATATCCATCCACGCATACCGCTCCGTACGGGCGGATGCTCATACGGTATGCGCTTCCCTCTCCCATTGCCTTTTCAATATAAGCGATGTACTCGTCTGTCACGGAATTCGGCAGCATCGCCATAATAACGCCCGCAAATCCGCCGCCGTGAACACGGCATGCGCCGCAGCCTTTTTCCTTAATAAATAACTCTGTGAGTGCTAACGCGGAAGTGATCCCCTGCTCCTCAGATCCCGGAACATAACAGTTCTGGAGCCATTTCCAGGAAGAATTTCCAGATTCAGTGATCAGGCTTAAGAATTCGTCAAAACGGTTCTCCTTTAATGCCTGAACCTGTTTTTCAACACGCTTGTTCTCCTCAAAGAAGTGAAGGGCACGTAAGAACGCGCGGTCACCCGCCTCTTTTCTCACTTTCGCCGCATTTTCGATCACTTCCTGTTCCGTGATCTCCGCGCAGACTTCCTTTCCAAACACGGCTGCCACCCTCTTCATCTCATTCGGGATGGAGGAATACTCAGCGCTTAAGTCCGCATGACCTTTTCCGGTTTGGACAATGATCAGGCTGTGATCCTGAGCACCGAAGTCATAGTCGATTTTCTCAACAACCGGTTCTAAAGGATTCTTGAAGTCGATGGTGATCATGCCGCCCACCGCGCATGCCATCTGGTCGAGAAGACCTGAACCTTTATTCCAGTATTTGTTCTCCGCGTATTTGCCGACATGGGCATATGTAACGACGTCCACTTTTCCGTCATTGAAGAACTCGTTGATCATGGAACAGATCAGCATTTCGTAGGAAGCGGAGGAGCTGACTCCGGCGGCGCTGATCACGTTGCTTGTAATGTAAGCGTCGAAACCGCCGATCTGATATCCCATCTCCTGAAATCCGGCCAGCATTCCCTTTGTCAGGTCGATGGTTCCGGCCATCTTGTCGCTCGGCTTTAAATTTTTGATATTGATCGTGAATTTCTGGCTGTATGTCTCACTGATAATGTGAATCTCATCGGTTCCGTTTGCCGCCGCGCAGGCAACACAGTCAAGGTTGATGCTTCCAGCCAGAACTTTTCCATTATTGTGGTCTGTGTGGTTTCCGCTGATCTCGGTACGTCCTGCGGAAGTGAAAAGACTCACCTGATCCCCCCCGAATGACTTTTCAAATCCCTCAAGAACATGCTCATAGCGCTTTTCATTCTCAGCGGCACCGTCCCCATACATTTCTGTAAAAAATCCGGTCGCTTTCGCGCTCTGTAATGCTTTCTTTGCAGCTTCTCTATCCATAACCCCAGTTCTCCTTTTCGATCCGCTTTGGCGGATATTTTAATTTTCTTCACAGCCGGCACCTTGTCCGGAAGCTTTGCTGTGATTTCCGGGTTACTGTACCCACAGTTACTGTACACGGGTAGGAATTTTCTGAACTGAAAATTCCGTACAATACAGTGGTGGTAGTGGATTTTGCCGATTCGGAATGCGAAGCATCGGCAAAATCAGTTACTGTTTGCGCAAGGCGTGAACAGTAACTACGCGCAAAGCAGGGGCAGTAACTTTTCCGGAAATCAGGTTGAAAAGAAACCTCTTATTATTATATAATACCTCGTATATGTGTTGCAAGGAAAACTTATTTTTTGAAAGGATCTGTTTTATGCTTCAGACAGACTGGAATGGCAAACCGTACCACTCTCTCGACTATGAATTAAAAAAGATATTTGGGAAAAAAGTCTATAAGCTCGCTCTGGACGGCGGCATGACATGTCCAAACCGGGATGGCACACTGGGAAGAGGCGGCTGTATCTTTTGCAGTGCCGGCGGATCCGGGGATTTTGCAGAAAAGCAGGCCGGATCCCTTAGAGAGCAGGCTGACCTTGCGAAGGCCCGCGTCAGCCGGAAGATCTCAGGAGATGACGCTGCCTATATCGCGTATTTCCAGTCATACACAAACACTTATGCCCCACTCTCCTATCTGAAACAACTCTTTTCTGAGGCAATCTCTCTCCCGGAGATCTGCGCACTCTCCATCGGTACACGGCCTGACTGCCTCCCGGATGAAACCGTAGAGCTTCTTTCCCGGTTAAATAAAGAAAAACCAGTCTGGATAGAACTCGGTCTGCAGACGATCCATGAGGATACGGCAAAACTCATCCGCCGGGGATATGCGCTCCCCGTTTTTGAGGATGCCTACCGCAGGTTAAAGGCTGCCGGACTCACGGTGATCGTCCATGTGATCCTCGGACTTCCCGGAGAGTCGAGGGAACAGATGCTGGAAACTGTAAATTACCTTGGAAAGCTCCATGTGGATGGGATCAAGCTGCAGCTCCTTCATGTGTTAAAGGGAACGGATCTTGCCGATCTTTATGCATCTGGCAAGTTTCAAACACTGGAACTGCCGGAATATCTGGAACTGATCGGTGACTGTTTAAAAATCCTCCCACAGGAAACCGTGATCCACCGGATCAGCGGCGACGGGCCAAAGTCGATCCTGATCGCACCGGAATGGAGCGGGAATAAAAGACTGGTTTTGAATTCCATTGCAAAATATTTAAAGGAACATCATATTTTTCAAGGGATGGGCCTGTAACTGCTTTCTCATTTCGATAAAATGAATGTGCCTTGGTACATTCCCGCGCCTCGCGCGGTCGCTTGCGACAGTCTGCATCTTCGCGCGAGTGCGCATCTTTGGCACGTCAGTACCTTTTTATGTAACAGGGAATTTCCTGCTACATAAAAAGGCGTTAAATCCATCATCCGGATTTTTCTCCGGGTGGATCGAACGCCTTTCTCATTTCTTTTCCGTTATTTATACTGCCACGTAACTATTCAGTACCTTCATAGTTACGTGCAAAAATCCATTCCCGATCAGCTTCGCTGATGGGATTTTTGCCTTCCAGCCTATGTTTTCTTACGGTCAGCGCAGCAAGTGCGCAGACCTACTGAACAGTTACACTGCCACAATGATTCCGCCGTCCCCTGCATAAACGGTAGCAAGTCCGGCTGTCTCGGTCACAATGATCTTTTTGAACTTTGCGGCCTGTTCAAATTTTTCTTTTACATACTGGGCACGTTCCGGCGCATTGCAGTGAGCGATCGTAAGACACTTATCTTCCACTGTTCCTGCATCTTTCACAACGATCTCCACCATTCTCTGAAGTGCCTTCTGGATTCCGCGGGCCTGATCCAGTTTGATGATCACGCCGTGATCCGCACCCATAACAGGCTTAATGTTTAATTTTGTCGCGAAGAACGCCTGAAGTCCGGTGAGTCGTCCGTTCTTTCTCAATGTATCCAGAGTTTCCAGAACGAAATACGTCTTCTGTCTATCACGGTACTCGAGAGTTTTCTTTACGATCTCTTCAAACGGAATATCCTGCTCACAGAGTTCCTGAACATAAAGCGCAAGATTTACTTCTCCGGTAGAAGCAGACTCAGAATCGATCACCACGATATTCTTCTTTCCGGTTCCAAACTCTTCCTCATAAAGATTCTTTGCGAGAACTGCACTGTTATAGCATCCGCTCAGGTGGGAAGAGATCGTAATAACAAATACATTCTCCTCCTCGCAGCAGTAAGCTTCCTTAAATGTCTCCGGAGACGGGCATGCAGTCTTCGGACACTCCGGGCTTTCCTTTACGATCTTTAAGAATTCCTTCTGGTTAAAATTCTTATCGTCGACAAACTGGTGGTCTTCCACCATAAGCGTAAACGGGATCAGGGTAAAATGCGGGTCCTTCCTCTGCTCCTCGGTAAGATCCATGCAGCTATCCCCAATAATTCTATAATTCATACTGCTTCCTCCAGCTCTATTCCCTATCACAGTTCTCATTTATTTTTCCCTGTGATGTAGTATTCAATACCATATATTATAGAGTGGCTTCTACAGAAAGTCAATAGAATGATAGAAAAACCTCGCTTGATATATCCTGGAAACGTTACTGTACACGGGTAGGAATTTTCTGAACTGAAAATTCCGTACAATACAGTGGTGGTAGTGGATTTTGCCGATTCGGAATGCGAAGCATCGGCAAAATCAGTTACTGTTTGCGCAAGGCGTGAACAGTAACCTGCAAACAGAAAATCTCTGCCGGATATTCCCGGCAGAGATTTTCCCAATTCGATCTCCATACAAGATCTGATTACACCACAATATTTATATTATGCGGATAATCTTTCCAACAGCTGCTTAGCACCCTCACAGCCGCATCTCAAATTATCGTCAAAAGTCAACTTCAGTTCCGTAATATGTGCAGGTAAGCAGCTTCGCCATATTCGCAGGATCGATCTCTCTCGGGTTCGATCCGGTACATGCATCGCCAACCGCGAGTTCCGCGATACGGTCCACCTTCTCCTTAAATTCGTCCTCATTGATACCGAATTCTTTCAGTGTCTTCGGAATATTCAGCTTCTCATTGAATTCATTGATCTTCGCGCAGAGACTGTTGATCAGGGCCTGTCTGGATCTTCCCTCTAATCCCATTCTTCTTGCGATCTCCGCGTAACGGTCAGCTGCGACGGTATCCTTCGCGTTATACTGGATGACATACGGAAGATAGATCGCGTTCGCGCATCCGTGCGGAATATGTCCGGTGGAGAACGCAGCTCCCGTCTTGTGGGCCATAGAGTGAACGATTCCAAGAAGCGCATTGGAGAATGCCATTCCCGCGAGACACTGCGCGTAATGCATCTCCTCTCTCGCATGGGTATTTCCATTGTAAGATGCCGGAAGGTATTCCAGAACCATCTCGATCGCCTGAAGTGCCAGCGGATCCGTAAACGGTCCGTTTAATGTGGAGACGTACGCCTCGATCGCATGGGTCAGGGCATCCATACCGGTATAGGCAACCTGTTTCACCGGAAGTCCCATCACGAGATCCGGATCTACGATCGCAACGTCCGGAGTAATATTAAAGTCAGCCAGCGGATATTTCACTCCGGTCTGATAGTTTGTGATAACAGAGAATGCCGTTACCTCTGTAGCTGTACCGGATGTGGACGGAATCGCCGCGAATCTTGCTTTCTGTCTCAGTTCCGGGAAGCTGAACGGAGTGATCAGGTCTTCAAATGTAGTCTCCGGGTACTCATAGAACGCCCACATCGCCTTCGCCGCATCGATCGGGGAACCGCCGCCCATGGATACGATCCAGTCCGGCTCAAACTTGCGCATCGCTTCCGCGCCTCTCATAACGGTCTCCACCGACGGATCCGGTTCTACGCCCTCAAAGACTTCAACTTCCATTCCACCGTCTTTTAAGTAATGAACAGCCTTGTCAAGGAATCCCTGGCGTTTCATAGAACCGCCGCCTACTACGAGAAATGCCTTCTTTCCCTTCAGATTCTTCAGTTCTTCCAGACATCCTTTTCCATGATAAATGTCTCTCGGTAATGTAAATCTTGCCATACGCTCTCTTCTCCTTTCACAATTCTGTCATTACAGACAGGGATCTCAAGTTTCCGACCTGTGTTTCACAGGTTTTATCAGGAACCAATCACGCTTCGCTTTTCTAAGTTCTATAAACATTATACTATTGTTAAATAATTAACGCAAGTATTTTGTTATTAATTTTATAACATTTTTATATCGTCTCTCTTTACTTTTCATGAGCAGTGAATGCGAGATCAAAAATATCTTCCAGCAGAATTCTTTCCCCTTCCTCTAAAATCAAACAATGACTCTCCTCGTCCACTCTCTTTATATGACCGGAGATCGTCCGATATGCTCCTCCGTCCTTCTTTTCATCGGGTACAAAAAAGGTTACTGTGATTTCCGGACGGGATTCCTGTTTTTCCAATAGAAGCCGCAGATTCTCATTCAGCTTTTCCTTCTCGTACTCATCCAGCTCGATCCGCTTTTCCGTAATACGTTCCGTCTCTTTTAACACTGCGCCAAATCCGGTGAGCGCAGCAAATGGAGCAAACTGGGCTGCCCTGTCCCTCACCGGCATCCGGGTATGCTTTGATTCTCCCGGATATGGAAGATCGATCATATCCCGATATTTCTCCCATGTACTCATGCCCTGTGACCTCCGATCTGGTTGTTCCGCTTTACCGCGGTCGCGCCCTCTTCCAGATTCATTCCCTTTAAGACCGCGTTCTTTCCGAACTTTTTCTTGATCTCCAGAACCGCCTGCTGCATTCGTTTTTCCCGCGCCAATTCTTCCTCTTCCTTCTTTTTCTGCTCCACCTGTGTGCCGTAATGGGTAAAGAGATTCAACTGTTCGTACTCCTGCACTTTCTGTTCCGTTCCCTCACAGACCACATGGTTTGCGGAAATCGCGATCCGGCGCACAAGAAGCTTTGGATTCATGATCTCATCGTAGAGCTCCATAACCGCCTCCGTGATCCGTTTCGTGGAGGAAGTTTGCCCGCCAAGATTTCTGGAGCCGTGGGCGTGTTTCGGGATCCGTCTTCCATAACGGTCCGTGGATATCTCCCCGCTGTAGTTCTTTCTGAGTTTTGAATCCGTCAGGTTTTCGATATCGTATCCCACCGTCAAGACCACCTGGTCCGCTGTCAGCTTTTTGTCCACAAGATCCAGAGCCAAAAGGTCCGCCATCTCCCGCACGACGAGCCTTGCCTTCTGGACGGTATATGGACAGGCAAGAACCTGCCCGGATCCGACGCTGTGGTTTTCCGGCTGGTACGCCTTGACATCCGTGATCGTACACGGCTCATACCCCCAGGCATGGTCGATCAGAAGTTCCGCGTTGACACCGAACATCCGGTACAGAAGATCTTCGTTATAATAATCGTTTTCCTTTCCGAGGGAGCATCTGGCGATATCCCCCATCGTGTAGATTCCCCGTTCTTCCAGTTTTTTCGCGTATCCCCGGCCCACACGCCAGAAATCCGTCAGCGGACGGTGTCCCCACAGATATCTCCGGTAACTCATCTCATCCAGTTTTGCGATACGCACTCCGTCCGCGTCCGGTTCGATGTGCTTTGCCATAATATCCATCGCGATCTTTGCAAGGTACAGATTCGTTCCGATCCCCGCAGTCGCCGTAATTCCGGTTTCTTTCTGCACATTCCGGATCATCCGTGTCGTCAGCTCATGCGCCGACATATGGTATGTCTCAAGATAGGAAGTCAGGTCGATAAAGACCTCATCGATCGAATAGGAATGGATATCTTCCGGTGCCACATATTTTAAATAGATCTGGTAAATTTGTGAACTTTTCTCCATATAGTGGGCCATCTGCGGCGGCGCAGCGATAAAATCCAGCGCAAGATCCGGTCTTTTCGTCAGTTCAACCGCATCACAGGAACTTCCCGTGAATTTTCCACCGGGGGCCCGCCGCCTTCTCTCCCGGTTCACCTCTTCCACCTTCTGCTCCACCTCAAAGAGGCGCGCGCGTCCGGGAATCCCATACGCCTTTAAAGAAGGCGATACCGCAAGGCAGATCGTTTTCGATGTCCGGCTCCGGTCCGTGACGACAAGGTGCGTCGTCATCGGATCCAGTTTTCGATCCACCACCTCAACAGAGGCGTAAAATGACTTCAGATCGATCGCTGCGTAAATTCTGTTTGATCTATCCATCTTGCTCATTCTATCCGCCATAGCCCGTCTCCCTTCCGACATCAATTTCCATTTCCCCCACATACCTTCACAAAATATATGCACTCACTGGCAAGATCAAATTTAAAAAATCCCTATGCGGCCGCGCCGGATCCGCTTCAAACACCTGGATCCGCCCATTATCCGGTCCCCGGTCCTTAAACGCCGGAAACATAAATCCGCAGACCGGCATCCCCGGCTCATAATCTCCGCTCACCGGGCACACCGCACAGATCAGGAACCGGTAAACTTCCTCCGATTCCCAGAGGCTTTCCTTATCCTTTGCCTTTCTCGGAACATCATAATTCCCGTGAAAGAAATAGACCGCATAATCCCCCGACGCCGGATATTTTTCCCCAAACACTTCATAAAAAATATCAAGCAGTGCATCGTTTTTCAGCTCACACTCCCGCAGTGCGCAGAGCAGCTGCCACACACTCCCGGGCTTTTTCTCCTCCCCCGAAAAGACATATTCCTTCAACGCCACATTCGTCTCCGAAAACGGGATCGTCTTCGCGATATCAAGATTCTTCTGCTGATCTGGCAGGGAGAGCTGACGGAAATTCTTATTAAATGTCCCGTCTACAAACCCGTCCCTATCCAGATAAGCCCCTGCAATCCGGTCAAAGCAGTTTCTCTTCAATGTCATTCTTCTCGTAAGCTCCAGCATATCCTCACGGTTGATCTGATTCATATATTTTCTCCGTTTTCTCTGTTATTTAGTCTTAGCTTTTATTCAGTCTTATCCGTCATCTTCCAGCACTCCAAAAAACCTACAGAAGCTGTCACCAACATCCCTTACTAATACATGGCCACTAAATGTCTCTGCGGCTTTCCTAATATGGTTTATCTCGATTCCAGACTCAATCCTCCCTGTAATTCTCCCTGAAATCTTATGTCTCCATTATACAATCAGAACATATGTTCGTCAAGTTTTTCTATCTTTTCCTTCTTACAAGACTTACAGGACCTGCTGCCGACAGCCTCTTCCAACTTCATCGCAACAAAAAAGACCCCGCAGAGCATTCACACGCCCCGCAGGATCTCCCCAATTTCTCTTTTCCAAATTTAAATGGAATGCTGTCTCACATACTCCCAGGTATAAGTGCCGCTTTTTCCCTCATCCTCAAGGATAAACGGTGTGATCTCCTTATATCCCTCATCCTCCATCATATTTGCCGCCTCAAGACATGACTCAAGGTTATTTTCAAAATCTACGGAAATATATGGATTCTTGTCGGAATCTCCGTTGCCGTCCTGATCTAAATGTGCAATCGCGTACTGCATATTGGTAACTTCCTTTCTCATAAATATTTTTGATCAACCTGATTATAGCATAGCGCGGATAGGATATCAAGTAAATATCAGTAATTATTCCTGTTTTTACCTTGTCTGTTATTTCCTGTCCTTTCCCTGTTTTCTGTTTCTTCCTAATAAGATGCAGCCTCTGTCCATACGAGTCATTTTTTATCAAAAGATACCGTGAAAATCCTCAAAAACAAAGCCTTTCGTCTTCTTGACAATCCCCAGTGTTCACGCTATAATACAGAGAATGTAAAGCTAAAAATTATAAAGGGTCATTCTGCCCCGAAACAATAAGAAAGGTAAGACGTCATGGCTGATAAGAAACATATTTTAACTTATGCAGGACTGAAAAAATACGAGGATGAGCTTCAGGATCTGAAAGTAAACCGCCGTCGTGAGATTGCCCAGAAGATCAAAGAGGCAAGAGAACAGGGAGACTTATCCGAGAACGCCGAGTACGATGCTGCGAAAGACGAGCAGAGAGATATTGAGTTAAGAATCGAAGAGCTCGAGAAGCTGTTAAAGAACGCGGAGGTCGTTGTTGAGGACGAGGTAAACCTTGACAAGATCAACGTCGGATGTATCGTAAAGGTTTACGATGTCGATTTCGACGAGGAGATGGAATTCAAGCTCGTTGGTTCCACAGAGGCAAACAGCCTTGAGAATAAGATCTCCAACGAGTCCCCGGTCGGACACGCGCTGATCGGAAAACGCGTTGGTGACGTTGTTGACGTTGAGACACAGTCCGGAGTTATCCAGTATAAGGTACTCGATATTAAAAGAGTCGATTGATCGCCGCCGTGTACAGACGGGAAGCTTCCGGACTGAAAATTCTGTACACGACCGTATCGATCATACACAAAGACTACAGTGAAGGAGAAATAGAAAAGTGGCTGAACAGCAGAATCAGAACAAGAATGCAAATGCAAAAGAGCAGGATATCCACCAGCTCTTAAAGGTGCGCCGCGAGAAGCTTTCTGAGTTACAGACAGAGGGCAGAGACCCGTTCCAGATCACAAAATATGATCAGACAGCTCACAGCGCAGATATCAAGGATCATTACGCAGAATATGACGGAAAGGAAGTTTCCATCGCAGGACGTATTATGTCCAAGCGTGTCATGGGTAAAGCTTCCTTCTGCAACGTCCAGGATCTCAAGGGCAACATCCAGTGCTATGTATGCCGCGATGACCTCGGTGAGGATTCCTACAAAGACTTCAAGAGAATGGATATCGGCGATATCGTCGGCATCAAGGGCTTTGTATTCACAACAAAGATGGGCGAGATCTCTGTTCATGCCCATTCCGTAACACTTCTCTCCAAGAGCTTACAGATCCTTCCGGAGAAGTACCACGGACTTACAAACACAGATACCCGTTACCGTCAGAGATACGTTGACCTGATCATGAACGAGGACGTTAAGAAGACATTCGTTATGCGTTCCAAGATCATCAGCTGCATCCGCAGATACTTAGATGACCTCGGATTCCTTGAGGTCGAGACTCCGATGCTCGTCGCAAACGCAGGCGGTGCTGCCGCGAGACCGTTCGAGACACACTATAACGCTCTCGACGAGGATGTAAAGCTTCGTATCTCCCTTGAGCTCTACTTAAAGAGACTCATCGTCGGCGGTATGGAGCGCGTTTACGAGATCGGCCGTGTATTCCGTAATGAAGGTCTTGATACAAGACACAACCCGGAATTTACTCTTATGGAGTTATATCAGGCATACACGGATTACCAGGGAATGATGGATCTCACAGAGGATATGTTCCGTCATATCGCAAAGCAGATCTGCGGATCCACAACGATTCCGTACGCAGATGTCGAGATCAACCTTGGAAAGCCGTTCGAGCGCCTTACCATGATCGACGCGATCAAAAAATATACCGGTATTGATTTCAATGAGATCACTACGACTGAGAAAGCAAAGAAATTAGCAGATGAGAAGGGCGTTCACTACGAGGATCGTCATGTCCGCGGCGACATCATCAACCTCTTCTTCGAGGAATTCGTTGAGGAGCACCTGATCCAGCCGACCTTCATCACAGACCATCCGATCGAGATCTCCCCGCTTACCAAGAAGAAACCGGGTCACCCGGAGCAGGTTGAGCGTTTCGAGCTCTATATCTATGCCCGTGAGATGTGCAACGCATACTCCGAGTTAAACGACCCGATCGACCAGAGAGAGCGTTTCAAAGCACAGGAAGCAGCACTTGCTGCCGGTGATGACGAGGCAAATACCACTGACGAGGACTTCTTAAATGCCCTTGAGATCGGTATGCCGCCGACCGGTGGTATCGGATACGGTATCGACCGTCTTGTTATGTTATTTACAAACTCCCCGGCGATCCGTGACGTACTGCTCTTCCCGACAATGAAGTCCTTAGATTCCGACAAAAAATCTTCCAAGTCTTCCGTAGCCGCTCCGGCAGCAAAGACTGTTGAGAAGATCGATTTCTCCAACGTTAAGATCGAGCCGATCTTCAAAGAAATGGTTGATTTCGAAACATTCGCAAAATCCGATTTCCGCGCAGTTAAGATTTTAGCCTGTGAAGCGGTACCGAAGTCCAAGAAACTCCTGAAGTTCACATTGGACGACGGAGAGCGCAAGGACCGCGTGATCTTAAGCGGTATTCACGAGTATTACGAGCCGGAAGAGCTAGTTGGAAAGACAGCAATCGCGATTGTGAACCTTCCGCCGAGAAAGATGATGGGAATCGATTCCGAAGGTATGCTGATCTCAGCAGTCCATGAGAAAGATGGCCATGAGGGACTGAACCTCCTGATGGTCGATGACAGAATCCCGGCCGGTGCAAAGTTGTACTAATAACGAAACAATCTACTGTGCCCGGGTGGTTCCTTACGGAGCCGCCTGGGCACATTCTTTTTACATTAAAATACGCATCACATCGCCATTGATCTGATAACGGGAATGTGATGCGTACTTTTTTCATATGAATGTCTCCTGATCGCGGGTTACAGGACCCGCGATTTTACCATTCAGCCGTTCTACTTCGTGATCTGGAAGGACCGGTTGATCGGGGAGGCCAGATAGTTACCGCCAAGGACAACGACTGTCATGGTATAACGTCCCGGTTCTGTCGGCGGAGTTGTGGTGCTGGAGTATGCTCTCCATTTGCTTGTAAATCCGGAGGGATGAAGCGTTTTCTTTTTCATATCTGTATCCTCATGTTTCTCTTTAATTTTTTATTTTTCTTTACTTCTCTTTTTCATCACAAGACCTGCCGCCAGAAGGACCGCGCCTGCGGAGAGCAGGATCCCTACCGGCCACCACAGCTGTCCTGTCTGGGGAAGCTTCTTTTCGTTCTCCACGGTTGTCTCCGTAGATGTCTCTGTTTCACTCTCTGCCGTACTCTCCTCCACTCTGGTTTCCGACTGTGTCTCCGCATCTGTGATCGTCACCGTCTCGTCAGCCGCTGTTGTGATCGTCGGCTTCTTATTCGGAGTCGGATCCCAGTCGTCATCATCGCTGTCATCATAATAACGGGTCGGAGAGGTCGGATTCGATGGATCCGTCGGGTTTGTGGGTTCCGTTGGGTTTGTCGGGTTTTCCGGTTCTTCAATATCACACTTGATATCTGCTTCCGCCGCGGCACCGCCCGCTTCCACGAGAACCGGTGCCGGAATGTAGGTCTTGCCGCCAACGGTCAGCGGATCCCCCGTCACAAGGTAGAGAGCCTCTCCATCCGGAAGATTCCGAAAAAACACATGTTTTCCGCTTCCCGTTCCGGTCCGGTAAGGCTGGGTCCCCTGCGCCTTCACAAAATTTGTCAGAGTGATCGCAGCCTCTCTGGAGCCTCCTCCGGAAACATCCGCGCCGGAAGCCTGAAAATTCTCATTCAGTACATAGACACCCGCCTGTTTTTCTGCAACCCGATAGAGATATACCGTCATTCCGGCCTGTTCTGTTTTTACATTCAGGCTGCACCGCTGTGCCGCGTAGGACGGATTTTGAAATATCACCATCCATACCGCAAGCACGGCAAAAATAAAGCCCAGGATCTTATTCTTTTTCCGAATTCCTGTCATCTTGGATTCCTTCCTTCTACATCGATTTCTGTATCTGATCTACATGCTTCTTTTTCTCTTCCCTGCTGCTGCCGCTGTGCCCATAAACAGGAGTCCAAGACCCGTGAACATTCCCCGTCCCATTCCGCCTGTGGACGGAACCTTCTTATCGAGGACCGCACCTTCCACGGAGTCATGTTCTCCATCGTTGACCCAGGCTTCGTTAAACAGCTCGTCCCCCTGGATCGCGTCGTCTGTCACGACCGCTTCATAGGTCACTGTAATCGGATTTTCACCCGTCAGATCTTCATAATCGATGATTCCGGTATTAAAGAGGTTTACAAGATCAACCTCAACCCGGAATGCGTTGGAACCACTGGCTGTTACCGTGTAATACCCGGAAGGAACTTCTTTTCCATCCCTGCCCGCAGTCACACGGAGCGTACCGTCGATAAACTTCAGATACCGGTTCATCTCATCGTGGAAGACCATGGTCTCCACAACAGAATCCGGGATCGCATATTTTTCATCTGCTAAAAGGAACTGTCTGGCAATCTCATTGTCGTAGTTGTCCCTGATTACGCTTCCCGCTCTTCCGGCACCGGATGCGCTGTACACGCGGACTGTCTCCGCACCGGACGCACTGTGTACGCGGACTATTCCCGCGCCGGACGCACTATGTACGCGGACTTTGCGAATCTCCCTTGCGGAGTTTGCCGGTGAGGCGTTGGATGCCGTTACAACATAGCGTGCAAGCAGCTTTGGAAGACTGGAGTTCAGTGTAAACTCGATCTTCTTTCCCTGACTTACGGTTCCGATCTCATCCTCGCCGTCTGCCTTTTTATCGATCGGATAACTTGTCGTCTCGTAGATGTCCGCGCCATGAGCCGCCTTGATCTGGAATCCCGTCTCATATCCGCCGGAAGCTACCGATACGATATGACGGTTTTCCGGAAGGTCATCATCTACCTTCGCCACAGCCGCCAACGAAGAAAATGCCATGGCAGCCGTCATCGCAGCAGCGGCTGCGGTGACGGTCATGAAACTTTTCCATGATTTTTTCATGTCTCTACCTCGTTCTCATAACTAGCAACAATCCGAAAAGTCTGAATTACTGTTCTTCTTTCTTTTTCTTACCTGTCACGATCACAGCACCTGCTGCAACTCCCATCAGGGCGATTCCTGCTGCTGTGAAGGCTTTTGTTCCAACTCCACCGGTGGACGGAACATCTGGATCGATGACCGGGCCGTCAACGATATCCTCTTCGCTGTCGTTGACCCATGCACGGTTCTCCACCTTGTCTCCATTGATAACACTGTCTTTTACCGTTGCGTCATAAGATACGACGATCTGTGCCGCATTCTTCAGCTGATCATACGAGATCTGACCATCATTAAACGCTGCCACAAGTCCTACTGTTACCCGGAAAGTCTCACCTTCAAGATCTGTACGCACCATGTAATATTTCTCCGGCAGTTCCACAAGCTTTCCATTATTCATGATTTCGACTTTCAATGTAGCCTGATTAAGAGAAAGATTACTGCTCATCTTATCATGGAATATCAGCTGATAAGACTTCTTTTCTATAATATATGGTCTGTCATCATCTGGTCTGTCGTCATTTGGAGTACGTCTTTTTACCTGCGCTGACAGTGACTGCGGCAGATTGGATTCCAGTGTAAAAGAAATAACATCTCCTGGCCTTGCTGCCTCGATACGGTCCTGACCATCCGCTTTTTTGTCCACCGACGGTTTACTTTCCTTATCGCTGTCCCAGTAAATTCCATCTTTAAAATAAGTGAACGTTTTGATCAGATTGTTTTCATCAATTCCCGTAATGCTCAACGTTCTGGATCCACTTTCATTCGCTGCATCCACCAACTCCTCGATCTTTGCTTTGGATCCATCCGGATTTAATCCGGCATCAATGCCAAAATCTTCAATTCCTGTCACTCTCCAGCAGCCTTCGCTGTTCTCCGGCGCATGATATGTCGCATAAAATTCAATGGTTCCCGGCTCCACCGCCTCAACATAAAAACTGTTTACGCCCATCTCATTGGAGGTCAATACTGGTGAGATCGTTTTCCCGTTTTCTCTCAGATTCACAAGTCCCACAAGTGCATTCACAAATGTGTTTCCAGAGATATCCGCGCGAACGGCCCCTGTATTACTCAGATCCTGAATCACTACTTTGGCGCGCAGATCATCCGTACCGGTTACCTTATTATTCTTAAAACTCAGCACTCCGCCATCCGAGCCGCCGCCAAAATATCCATGAATAGCAAAGCTACAGTCACGGACCGTATTCCCACTGACCATATTTCCAGATTCCGGAACTACAAAATTATCTCCAAAGAATTCAACTGCCTGCTTAAAACCTGAAATTTTACAATTTTTCACATCAAATCCCGGACTGTCAAATAAAATACCATCCGCAAATTGTGAATCTGTTCCCTTAATCGTACAGTTTTCAACATGAAGAGAAAAGCCAGTTCCACCTACTGCGCCATTGTGATTGGAAACCGCTGCTGTAAACTTTCCCTCTTCAGCCGGTACATTTCCAGCATCAATTGTAAGTCCTTTTAAAGTAATATTACTGCCAAACGCGTTAATTCCGCCAGCATCTGAAAGGTTGTCTGCCACTGACGCATTCATCACCTGAATAACGCTGTTTTTCTCTCCCTCAACCGTGATGTTCTTAAAATCTGCCGGAATTGTAAATCGGTCATATGTACCAGACTTTATTTTGATGGTCCACCCATCTTTATTTCCGTTCCCCGAGATCTGATTTATGGCCTCCTGGATATCCCCGGCTCCATCCTTCGCGTCAGCAACCGCTGTCTTTGACTCCAGATCGAGAGTTGCCCCAAAAGCGGTTCCTGAAAATGCTGTCATCGCTGCTGCCGCTGTGCAGACTACTAAAACCTTGTTCATTTTCTTTTTCATTTTCGATTCCCTCCATGTCAATTTACGTCGAAAAAAGCTCCGTTTTCACTTTTTTGTGAACCGGCGCATTTTTTCCATCATTCTTCCGGTTCTGTTACCCGGTGTCCGCGGACAAGGAGCCTGTGGGTATTTACCCCATACGGAGTACAGGTATAAAGCGTCACAAGGTCTTTTCCGTTCTGGACATAAAGTTCTTCCGTCTCTTCCGGAAGTGTTACGAGGATCTGATCCACCTCATACGTGAATGTCTCGTTTAAGACATCCAGAGTGAACCGATCTCCCACTTCCAGTTTGTCCAGGTCAGTGAACAGTTTCGCCTTCACAAGACCGTTATGGGCGGCCAGCACACAATGGGTATTTTCACCGCCCACCGGCAGGCTTGTCCCATACCAGAAACCGGCGCCCGACTGAAGCGCCCGCTCTTCCGTTCCGTGGTAAATGGGAATGTGGACCCCGATCTTCGGAATGTCCACATATCCCATCATCCCTGTTTCCCATGGATCCAGAAGGTGGTCAAGCTCCTCCCGTTCCTCTGCGGGAACCAGAAACTGTTCCTCTTTCTTTGCAAGTCTTTCATTGTACTCTCTGGCCGCCTGGATCATTCCTTCGCAGTCGATCCCCTGAAACCGGTCATACGCCGCGATCGCCTTGTTGAACTGATACTGATAGTACCAGTCACAGATATGCGGGTACAGAAAGATTCCCAGTCCCAAAAGAAACATGACTGCTATGAGGATCCCGCGCCCGGTGAGCCATGAAGGTTTCCTGCCGGAATTACCGGATCCATGCTCCATTTGCATCTACCTGATATCCATCCGGTGTTGTGGTGTTCGCAAGTATTGCGCCAAGTGTTCCCTTGTCGGATGCTGTGTTGAAGTAATACCACTTGCCGTCGATCTCATGCCAGCCGGTGTACATGTGTCCTCTTGTGTTGTCCCGTTATCCTCCGTGAACTCGCCGCCCTCTAAGATCCAACGTCCGGACTTACCAGCTACGTTTGTGGCTTTGCCTCTTGTGGAGGTGCTATAGTCATAATCACTGCCACTGCCGCTTGATCTCCACTTGTAGGTGATCGTGAAGGTCGTTCCATCTTTTCCTACAATATATCCAACCGGGAATTTATCCCAAGTCTGATCGCTGTAACTGCTGCTCTTACCCTTGGATGCAGGAATATCCGCAAGCGTGAGTTTCGTTCCAACCTCAAAGGTCTTTGTAAGTTCTGTCTGACCGTTCTCAGTAAATGTTCCGTTATATGCAGCTGTCTTGTTAAGCTCAATATCCGGATCTGTAGCTGTTGACGCTGTTCCATCAAAGTTATATTTCTTTGCAGCCGGTGTCAGCGTACCAGATGGTTCACCTGACACATCCGCCAACGACACCCCCGGCACAGACCCAACGACCATACAGGCCGTCATGAGTGCTGCCATAACACGTTTTTTCATTCCGCGCTTCTTCATCTCTCTTTTCCTCCTTCTTTGAATCGTGGATCGTAACTGTATCTCTGTCGAACAGTTACTGTGAGTCAATATTTCAATTGCTGCACACAGGATTCTTCTGCCTCTGTATGCTCACAAAGCTCCTCCTTTCCCCCTTGCTCCTTAAAAATTTATAAAAATCACTCCCTAAACTGCATTCTATGTAGCAAAGCTGCCCGGTATTCCTGCGGTTGGAAGTGTTTTTATCAGTATTGTGATCCCCCTGCGTCCTCAGGAATTTTCTTCGCGATATTTCGCTAAAAATGGATCATATAACCGCTTTTCCGCGTCCAGCCGCGCCTGAACTGCCTCCTCATAGGTTGCGAAGCTGCCAAGATTGTAGGACTTTCCCTGAAAGCCAATGGATGCTCTCCATCGGTTGTTTTCTCTTCTGTATACTCCGCGATGACCGGAAGTATTATTGGAAAATGTCTTTCTGCACGCGATCCGCTCCACACAGGTTCCGTCCATAAAATGGATGGTTTTCTTCATATTTACCTTTCTCTGTGCTTCCTGAAGACAGCCGCAGCTTCTTGTGACCCCGGAGCGGAGATTCTCTTTTTGGCAGATGCATTGTTTTCCACAGTCACACTGGCAAAGCCAGTAGTCACTCATCCTGCCCGGACGATCCGCGCGATCACCTTCGGACGATCCACTTTGCTCCATCGTACCTTCCTTTTTTCTGTCAGCTCCGCTGCAGGTCCCAGAACCACAAGCCTGCCGTACCGCTGTCCGGTGAGATCAAGGCGTTTTTCCTGGAGTCGGATCCGTCTCCTGCAGCCACAGTTCTTCGTATGTCCGTTTTTCAGGTGTGAATCTTCTACGGTGCATGTATTCCCGCAGTCCCACTGACACCGCCAATAGGTTTTCGGTTTCCCTGAAATCTTCACTTTTTCAATTACCACGAGACTTCCGTATCGTTTTCCGATCATACATTTTTTCATTCAAAAAAGCCGTCCATGACATAATGTGTATTATGTCATGGACGGCTTGTCTTAGACGATCCTTCATCGTTCTTATATGAAATTTTCATACTTTTTACGCTTTCTAAAGTTAATTTAAAAAAGTATCCGATCTGCGAGTCTGCTTCCAGGACCGCATGTTTTTTTGAAAATCACTCGTCTAATCTGCCTGCAAAAGCTGCTCGCAAGATTTTTTCAAGATTCATGCATTCCACGAATACATTTCTCAATTCCAAAATTCCAGAAATTCCTGTATTTCCGACGAAATTCGACTTTTTCTCCAGGCGAGAAGGACCTCTGTTGTAAAATCAGCATCACTGACCTCACATGCTTTCAGCTTATCAGAAAATTCCAGCATCGAAGTCGGCAGGATCGCGATCCCCATTCCCCGTTCCGCCATCGTAATCGCGGTCCTCGCATCCTCACAGGCAAGATAGATATCGCAGACAAGTCCCGCCTCCTCAAACTTCGAGGCGATATATTTCTGAAACCGGTGGGACAGAATCAGGGGCTGTTCCGAGAGCTCCTGCAGATGGAGCGATGTGCGTCCTTTTAAAAGAGGAAACTCCGGAACTGCCATGGCGAGAAGACGTTCCTCGGCCAGAGTTTTCGTCTCACAGCCCCTTAACGTAATTGGCGTGCGCAGGGTCGTGAGGTCAAGGATCCGGTTCTCAAGCTGATCCCTCATCGTGAATGTGGATCCCTCGTGGATATCAAAATGGATATTGGGATGGCTTTTTGCAAAACGCATCAGGTAATGGGACATCATGGACACGGTGGACGGAGTCATTCCGATATGGATCGTCGCCGCCTGACTTGATTTTATGACCTCCCGCTTCGTTACCTCCGAGAGCATCAGGATCTTTCCCGCCTGTTCGTAGAGCGTTTTTCCCGCCTCCGTCAGTGTGATATGCTTCATACCGCGGATAAAAAGCGGCACCTGAAGTTCCTCCTCCAGCATTTTCATCTGGTAGCTTAACGGCGGCTGTGTCATATGAAGCTCCCTCGCCGCCCCACTGATGGTTCCGGCGTCAACGATGGCCCGGAAATATTCTAACTGTCTGATCTCCATAATCTCTCCTTCTGACCGGTGATCTGCAGACCTCCACTCCCGCAACAGTACGAATTGCGGGATCCTGATCCCGGATCATAACAATCATGGTCTGAATGTAAAAATTCTCTTGTATTATATAATTTTTATTGTATTTCTATACAAAAACAATAATTTACATATATTATAGGGGATGCTATACTTGAACCGCAAGAAAAAATTTAGAAAGGATCAAATCGTTACAGGAAATCTGTTACAGTACACGGGCACTCCATGCCCGCGCACTGTAACAGGATTTTGCCGATGCTTCGCATTCCGAATCGGCAAAATCCGCGGTCATAACGGTATCATACGGAATTTTCAGTTCAGAAAATTCCTACCCATGAAAAGTAACGGAAAGCTACCATACATATGAAACGTATTGATTTTGAAAACGGAACCATAACGGGCAATATCCTCGGAGCCGCGCTCCCCATGCTGATTGCCCAGATCTTAAACCTTCTATATAATATCGTGGACCGCATCTACATCGCGCGGATCCCGGAGATCGGAACAGCCGCTCTCGGCGCGGTCGGCTTATGCTTTCCGATCATTGTCATCATCACAGCCTTCAGCAATCTCTTTGGAACCGGCGGTGCACCGCTCTTCTCGATCTTCCGCGGGAAAAAGGACCCTGACACAGCAAGGCGCATTATGAACACTTCTTTTACAATGCTCTGTGTCTGCGCGGTGATCCTGATGGCGGTCGGCTTCCTCTTTGCCCGCCCGATCCTGATCCTCTTCGGCGCTTCCGCTGATGCTATCGTTTACGCTTATCCGTATATGATGCTCTATCTGATCGGAACCCTGCCGTCAATGATCGCGGTCGGCATGAACCCGTTTATCAACGCCCAGGGCTACTCCAGCATCGGCATGTTATCCGTCGCGATCGGTGCCGGAACAAACCTGGTGCTTGATCCGCTCTTTATTTTTGCCCTCGGACTCGGTGTCCGCGGCGCGGCCATCGCCACCGTGATCTCCCAGTGCCTGTCCGCCGCCTTCGTCCTGTTTTTCCTCACGAAAAAATCCGAGTTAAAGCTGCGGTTCCTTCATAAAAATGAGATCCCGGAATGTACCGGACATGCGAAAAATATCCTCAGCCTCGGCGCGGCCGGATTTATCATGCAGCTAACAAACAGCCTCGTGACGATCTGCTGCAACAATATCCTTTCCGTCACCAGCGGCGATATCTATATCTCTGTCATGACCATCATCTCCAGTGTGCGCCAGCTTGTCGAGACACCGATTCACGCCATGGTAGAGGGAACTTCCCCGATCCTGAGCTACAACTATGGTGCCCGCAGACCGGGACGCGTGCGGAAATCCATTCTGATCATGAGTCTCCTCGTTTTCGGTTACACGGCCGTCATGTGGAGCATGATCATCCTCATCCCGGAAACGCTGATCCGTATTTTCAGCTCGGACGCGGCGCTGATCCAGGATGCGGTTCCTGCGCTGAACATGTATTTTGCAGCTTTTATCTTTATGGACCTCCAGTACATCGGTCAGGCGGTATTTAAATCCCTGAATAAGAAGGTCTTTGCGATCTTCTTCTCCCTGCTCCGCAAGGTATTCATCGTTGTACCGCTGACCTACTTTCTCCCCTACGTCATGCATATGGGAACCGACGGCGTATTCCTCGCTGAGCCGGTCTCCAATGTCATCGGCGGAACCGCCTGCATTCTCACGATGCTGATCACGATCATGCCTGAGCTGAAACGGATCGAGGTTGAGAACCGCAGGGCGGAATAAAAGCTTAAAGCGTTTTTTGCAAAAAAATAGAAGTTCCTCGCGGAGCTTCTATTTTTTTCTGATCTTCGCCACAAAAAATCCCTCAAACAATTCATCCGGTCCCACGAGAAGCGTCCCCGGCATCGCGTTCGGAAGTAACGGAAGTTCCTTCGTCCACTCTTCCCCGATCGGCACAAGTTCCCCACCCGCGCTCTTTAACACGCGCTTTAAGAGACCTTCATTCTCCTCTTTTAAGATCGAACACGTTGAGTATATCATCTCATGGCCGGATTTTAAAAGCTTCAGCGCTTTTTTTAACAGTTCTTCCTGCGTTCTTGCGGATCTTTCCACAAGTTCCTTTGAGATTTTTGTCCGGCAGACACCGTCCCGCACTTCTACGGTTCCGCTTCCGCTGCAGGGCGCGTCTAAGAGGATCCGGTCGAAGGAAAAGAAATCATCAAGCTTTCTTGCGTCCTCCACCATCACGTAGGTTCCGGATGCCCCCTGCTTTTCCAGATTGTATTTTAACTTTTCCGACCGCGCCTTATTCTTCTCGCAGGCCGTGATCTGCGCCTGATTTCCCGTCATCGCCGCCATCTGGGTCGTCTTTCCGCCCGGAGCGGCAGCCATATCGAGGACGGACTCTCCCGCCTTTGGACCGAGAAACAGCGGCGGCAGCATGGAGGAAAGGCTCTGGAGATAGATTCCGCCTTCCTTATAGATCGGAAGTTCCTGGATCTCCGGCTCCCTTGCACCCTCGATGATCATCGCGTCCTCATACCATGATACATTTTTAAACGCGATCCCGGCACCGGTAAGTGCCTGCTCCACCGAGTTCCGGTCCGCCTTTAGGGGATTGACCCGGAGTGTCACCGGGCGTCTCGCCTGATATCCCGCGAGGATCTTCGCGAAAGCTTCCTCTCCATACTGTTTTTTCAACATCTCTTCCAGAAATCCCGGAATCATCTGTTCCATAACCTGCTCCTTATCGATCTTTTCTTATCTCTTATCACAATTCACAAAAATATGTAACGATTCAGTACCTTCACAGTTACGCGCAGACCTGCTGAGCAGTTACCTTTCTGCACTTTAACACTTAAAGTTAAAGACATTGAGTCCTGTCTCCTCATCTTTTACACGATCCACAACTCCGTCAATCACCGTAATCACCATCTCGCAGGTCGCTCCGATAATGCCATGACTTAAATGCCCGCCGTACACATTGCCCTTCGCGTCGGCTGCCGCCGCGTGGATGTGGCTGTAATACTTGCCGTCCATCGTGTTGATGGTTCCTGTGAAAGAAACGATTTCAAACATTCCCTCGAAATCATTTCCCATAAACTGACGCCTTTCCAGATCATAAATTCCTACGGTCATGGAAGAAAATGTACCTAATGCGCTGACGCTCGCAAGCTTCACATCCTCAAGCATCGCGATGCGCTTCATCTTCTCAAGAACGTCCTCACCCTGATCGATCCTTGCTACGATCGTATTTCCAAATCTACGGTATTCCATCATTACCTCCTTCTATGCGCACCTACACCTCCCTGCCTGCAGACCTTCGCCCTACTGCAGGATTGTGTTTTCCGGTGTGCAAAACAACATTCATTTTTTATGGTCTGTCTTTTATTATAAGACAAATTTTGTATACACGCAACACTCACAGAGCTTACAACTTCTATCTGAAACTCACCTCTGAAACTCTTATCGAATTCCGCAATCAGCTTCTACCCGGCGCACATGCTGCAAAAGAACCATATCCCCGGCATTACACTCTCTTATAATCCGGTGCCACCGCGCACCCGATTCCCATTCCACCCGGTCCGATATGACAGGATACGCCGAGGGACAGATTATCGTAGAGAAGCGGAACGCCCGGAAATGCCTCCCTGATCTCCTCGACCCATGCCGCATTCTCCTCGTCCGTTCCGCTGGAGGCCGCCAGAAGGTGAAGGGCGCCGTCATTTAACGCGTCCTGAAAGTTATCCCGGATCTCTGCCTGCATGGCCTCGATGGCCGCCTTCTTTGCTTTTACGATCCCGTGACATTTCTTAAAGGAGTCCAGCTTTCCTGTCTGCAGCTTCAGGATCGGCTTGATATTAAACACAGATCCCAACGCCGCTGCCGCTGGTGTCACTCTTCCGCCTTTCTTTAAGCACTCCAGCGTCTGGAGCGCGATATAGATCATCATCCGGTCTCCCGCCCTTTCAAGAAGATCACGGATCTGTTCTGCCTCATATCCCTTTTCGATCATATCCAACGTATCTAATACCATCTGGTGGAGCGGAGCCGCAACCTGTCCGTCATCTACAACGAGAACACGCCCCTCATACGCTTCATCCTTCGCCAACATCATCGCCGTCTCGTAGGAACCGCTGAGACCGCTGCTGATCGGCATATAAAGAATCTTTTCAAACTGCTCCAGCGCCTTATCCCAGATTTCCATCACCGCAGTCGGGGATGGCTGGGACGTCGTAATATCCGCCCCGGCCGCCAGCTTCTCAAAAAAAAGTTCGCGGGACAGTGTAACGCTCTCATAAAAACACTCCCCATCGATGTAAAACGGCATCGGCAGGACAAAAATCCCAAGTTTTTCCGCCTCTTCCTGGCTGATGCTGCTGTGACTGTCTGTTACGATTCCAATCTTCTTCATATAGGTATTTCCTCTTTCATTCTCTGATCCGACGCAGCCGGATTCCTGTAAAATCAAATCATTTTTGTCTAAAATATTTTGAACATCTAAATATCGTAACATTTTCATTCTTTCCAGTCAATAGGGTGGACGCAAAAAAATGACAGATTGTCACTATTGTAAATTGTAAACAAGTGAAAACACGCTTCGCGAGTTTCCCCTTGTTATCGCGACAATCGCCAAGGTCTCGCGCAAGCGCGGACTTTGGCTCGTTGTTCGCGTAAATAAAAGGCGCTGTGTCACATCCTATTTTCCATGACACAGCGCTCAAAATTTTTTCTGTTATTTCCCTTGCAGTTTTATGTAAACTGCATATTCATACAGCCGGGAATCTCTTCCTGCATATATGATACTTATTTGGTAACTGTTCAGTAGGTCTGCGCACTTGCTGCGCTGACCGTAAGAAAACATAGGCTGGAAGACAAAAATCCCATCCGCGAAGCTGATCTGGAATGGATTTTTGCACGTAACTATGAAGGTACTGAATAGTTACCTTATTTGTAATTTACGATCTTTCCGAAATCAGCCTTTAAGGATGCGCCGCCGACAAGTCCTCCGTCGATATCCGGCTGTGCGAAGAGCTCTGCAGCATTTCCGGCGTTTACAGATCCACCGTACTGGATGCGGATCGCTTCCTTTGTTGCCTCGTCGTAGATCTCACCGATGCACGCACGGATCGCTCCGCAGACTTCCTCAGCCTGCTCTGTGGTAGCTGTCTTTCCGGTTCCGATCGCCCAGATCGGCTCGTAAGCGATCACAGCAGTCTTTGCCTGATCTGCTGTCACGTTCTGGAACGCGATCTTCACCTGTTTGCGGATCCAATCCAGAGTGATTCCCTGTTCTCTCTGAGTAAGAGTCTCACCGCAGCAGATGATCGGGGTCAGTCCATGCTCGAATGCCTTTAAGACTTTCTTATTGACAGTCTCATCTGTCTCAGCAAAGTACTCTCTTCTCTCGGAATGTCCGATGATCACATATTTTACGCCGGCATCTGTCAGCATGTTCGGGGAGATCTCGCCTGTGTATGCGCCCTTCTCCTCGAAATACATATTCTCAGCACCAACCTCAATGTTTGTTCCCTCGCATGCCTTTACGACAGGAATGATGTCGATAGCCGGTACGCAGAATACAACGTCCGCTTCCTCCGTCTTAACAAGCGGCTTTAATGTCTCAACGAGTGCCACTGCCTCGGACGGAGTCATGTTCATTTTCCAGTTTCCAGCGATAATTTTCTTTCTTGCCATGATTATCTACCCCCATATATACCAATTTTATATCACAAAATCCGGGACGGGATCGCCGTCCCGGATCTGGAATCTCGGACACTATAATATTTACAGCCAGGAAAGTAAATGCGTACATTTGCTCCCCACCGTGCATCTTCTTGTTTTTATTTCATAAAAACAAGAAGCCGGGGGCGCGCCCCCTATGCCTGAAAAGACCTGAAAAGGCTTATGCAAGCGAGCTTGCAGCGCCTTTTCATGCCTTTTCAGGCGCACTGTGTACTGGTTTCATTCATTATTTGTCATCCGCCGCAGCAACGCCCGGAAGCTCTTTTCCTTCCAGGAACTCTAAGGATGCGCCGCCGCCTGTGGAGATATGGCTCATCTTGTCACCGAAGCCGAGCTGGTTGACTGCTGCCGCGGAATCGCCGCCGCCGATGATCGTTGTAGCGTCTGTCTCAGCAAGTGCTTTCGCAACCGCAATAGTACCTGCAGCGAGAGTCGGGTTCTCGAATACACCCATCGGTCCGTTCCATACAACCGTCTTTGCGCTCTTTACAGCTTCTGTGTAGAGCTTGCAGGTCTCCGGTCCGATATCAACGCCCTCTTTGTCTGCCGGGATCGCATCTACGGAAACGTACTCAACCTCAACCGGTGCGTCGATCGGGTTCGGGAACTCAGCAACAACGGTTGTATCAACCGGAAGGAGAAGCTTCTTTCCAAGCTTTTCTGCCTTCTCCATCATCTCCTTGCAGTAGTCGATCTTTGTATCATCAACTAAGGACTTACCGATCTCCTTGCCCTGTGCCTTTAAGAAGGTATAAGCCATACCGCCGCCGATGATGAGGGTATCACACTTCTCAAGCAGGTTGGAGATCACATTTAACTTATCAGCAACCTTTGCACCGCCGAGGATCGCTACGAACGGACGAACCGGATTCTCAACCGCGTTTCCAAGGAACGCGATCTCTTTCTCCATCAGGTAGCCGACTACGTTGGAGCCGCCCTTTGCGGAGATGAATTTTGTAACACCTGCTACGGAAGCGTGTGCTCTGTGGGAGGAACCGAACGCGTCGCATACATAATCGTCTGCGAGATCCGCGAGCTCTTTGCTGAACTTCTCGCCGTTCTTTGTCTCCTCAGCGCCGCGGAAACGTGTATTCTGAAGAAGGACTACGTCCCCTTCTTTCATAGCATCCACTGCCTTTGTTGCAGCTTCGCCGGTTACATTGTAATCAGAAACGAATACAACTTCCTTGCCAAGCTTTGCGGAAAGGCTCTTTGCAACCGGTGCAAGGGATTCTCCCTCGTTCGGTCCGTTTTTAACTTTTCCGAGGTGGGAGCAAAGAATTACCTTGCCGCCATCGTTGATCAGCTTCTGGATCGTCGGGAGAGCCGCGTTGATACGTGTCTCATCTGTGATCTCGCCGTTCTTAAGCGGTACATTGAAATCGCAGCGGACTAAAACTCTTTTACCTTTTACGTTGATATCATCAACTGTTTTCTTATTTAAAGACATGTCGGAATTCCTCCTTGATATTTTCTGACAGACATCTGCCTGTCTTCCGCCCCACGGCAGCCGCCGGAGTCTTTCGCGGGAGGCGGGCTTTCGCGCGAGTGCGCATCTTTGGCACGTCAGTGCCTTTTTATGCAACAGGGAATTCCTCGTAATTTCCTGTTACATAAAAAAGGGATCCGGTCCTCAACAGACCGGACCCCTCAGTGAGTCTAATTTGTCACAATTTCTGTGGACCGATTAAGCATTTAACAGTTTTCCGAAGTGCTTAATTGTACGAACCATCTGGCTTGTGTAGGAGTTCTCGTTGTCGTACCAGGATACAACCTGAACCTCAGATGTGTTCTCGTCGATCGGGAGAACCATTGTCTGTGTTGCATCGAAGAGAGAACCGTATCTCATACCAACGATATCGCTGGAAACGATCTCATCTGTGTTGTAGCCGAAGGACTCGTTGGAAGCTGCTTTCATTGCTGCGTTGATGGATTCCTTTGTCGGCTGGCCCTTAACAACAGCTGTTAAGATCGTTGTGGAACCTGTCGGTGTAGGAACACGCTGAGCAGAACCGATGAGCTTGCCGTTTAATTCCGGAATTACAAGGCCGATTGCCTTTGCAGCGCCTGTGCTGTTCGGAACAATGTTGATCGCTGCTGCACGGCTTCTTCTCTTATCGCCCTTTCTCTGCGGTCCGTCAAGTGTCATCTGGTCGCCTGTGTAAGCGTGGATCGTGCACATGATACCGGACTGGATCGGGTAAGAGTCGTTTAATGCCTTTGCCATCGGAGCGAGGCAGTTTGTTGTACAGGAAGCAGCGGAGATGATGTGGTCATCTTTGCTTAATGTCTCGTGGTTTACGTTGTAAACGATCGTCGGAAGATCGTTTCCTGCCGGAGCGGAAATGATAACGTGCTTAGCGCCTGCATCGATATGAGCCTGTGCTTTTGCTTTGGATGTGTAGAAGCCTGTGCACTCAAGAACAACGTCTACACCGATCTCGCCCCACGGAAGCTCAGCTGCGTTTGCTTTCGCGTAGATCTTGATCTCTTTGCCATCAACAGTGATAGAATCCTCACCGTAGGATACTGTATCCGCAAGAGCATATCTGCCCTGTGTGGAATCATATTTTAAAAGGTGTGCGAGCATCTCCGGAGAAGTTAAGTCGTTGATCGCAACGATCTCGAATCCTTCTGCGCCAAACATCTGTCTGAATGCAAGACGGCCAATACGGCCAAAACCATTAATCGCAACTTTAACTGCCATTTTTCTTTTCCTCCTAGAAAATGATGTGTGGTCGTTTCATAACCATTCAGCATGTCCGCACGTTTCACGGAACATAAAGGATACTCTGAAACGCCAAACAGTTATGATTGTTAAATATTAATCAACCTTGGTTTTATTGTACATAATTCTGCCAGAAATAGCAAGTCCTTTTTACAAACTTTTCCCAATATGAATCGAAGATTTTCTCCTTTTTTCGGCAAAAGCCGGGAATCCCTCTTTTTTTCGTCATCTTTCCTCTTGAAACTCCTTCTTTTTTTTTTTATACTAAGGCATAAATATCAATACCCTGTATTCCACTATGGAGGACACGTTTCATGATGCAGAAATTTCGAAAACTATCCCTGGAGAGCCAGTTGTTTTTCAGCTTTATGGCAGTGTCCGTCTGCCTGCTGCTCCTCTCCTTAAGTATAACCCTTTTTTCGACGATTACACGTCAGCGTCAGGAGATCGATAAAAACATCAGCGCCCTCGCCGCCTATGTCGCCTCCATGGACAATGTTGTCTCCATGCTGGAAAACGGTTATCCGGACGGATCCGCCAATGAAGCTCTGGATTCCCTGTCTGAAAATTTTCCCGATCTCAATGTCATAGCCATTTATAATACGACCGGGCTGCGGTTCTACCACACAAACCGGAAGGAGACGGGGGAAACCTTCGTCGGCGGCGAGGAGGAGGCAATATTAAAGGGAAGCCAGCCCTATATCACCATCGGCTACGGTACAAACGGTTCCCAGCGGCGGGCTTTCCATTCGATCCGGAACAGCGACGGAGCGATCATCGGATTCGTTATAGCGTCGGTCTTCAACACCTATATCTCAGAGCAGATCCACGAAGTCTTTCCTACCTATTTATTAGCAGCAATGATCATGCTGCTCGTCAGCATTCTTCTGGCTCACGGACTCGTCTCCCTTCTCCGGGATTCCCTGATGGGACATCATCCGACGGAGCTTCTCGACCTGTATCTGCGTCAGGATACCGTGCTGAATGCACTGGAGGAGGGGCTTGTCGCCACGGATTCCACCGGTTCCGTGGTCTACGCAAATCAGGCGGCAGAAAATCTCTTTCATGTCCTGCCTGAAAAACCGGAGGATCCGCCTTCTGTCTCCCCGGACGATGGGACTTCCGGACAGGAACGGACTGAACCTCTTATGGAAGGACGCACTTTCAGGGATTTCTTCCCGGAATCCCAGGCAGACCGGGTCCTCGCGTCCGGCACACCGTCCTACCACCGTGCCTGCACCTGTGAGAACCGAAGACTTCTGGTCAGTGAGATTCCGGCAGACACCCAGACGGAGCATCCGGTGATCCTCACGATCATCAATGACCAGACGGAGATGGAGACGGTCATGGACGAGCTCACCGGAGCAAAGGCGATGCTTGACACACTGCGCGCCTTCAACCACGAATTTTTAAATAAGCTCCACGTGATCCTGGGCTACCTCCAGACCGGTCAGACGGAGGAGGCCATCAACTTCATTATCAACAGCAACCTTGTCTCCAGCCAGTCGATCCGCCAGACTGCGGACTGTCTGCGCGTATCAAAGATCTGCGCCCTTGTGATCGGAAAAATGATGCATGCCGCGGAGCTCGGCATCCTGCTCACCGTCTCCCCGGACAGCCGCTGTCTGGAAAAGGATCTCCTTCTTCCGGTCGAAAACTATATCACGATCGTCGGAAATCTTCTCGAAAATGCCATCGAGGAGCTTTCCGCAGGCAGTCCTGAGATCCGGGAGATCACACTCGGGATCTACTGTGACCCGGGCTGCAATATCATCACCTGTGAGGACACCGGGCGCGGGATCCATCCGGATCTGATCGACAGGATCTATGAAAAGGGCGTCTCGTCCAAGGGCACAAACCGCGGGACCGGACTTTTCCTGATCAAACAGCTTGTAGACAGCGGGAACGGCGAGATCTCCATCGAGACAGAACCGGGAGAGGGCACCTGCTTTACCATCACATTTACGGAAAGGAAGCATACACCATGTATCATGTAATCATCATCGAGGACGATCCGATGGTCGCCTCCATCAATAAACAGTATGTCGAGGTCACTCCGGAATTCCGGGTGGACCGGATCTTTAAAAACGGGTCGGAGGCGCTCCCCTACCTGAAGACGAATCCCACTGACCTGATCATTCTCGATTACTATACTCCTGTCATGAACGGCGGTGAATTTCTCGATGCCCTCCACAATGCCGGCCTCACACCATCCGTCATTATGGTCACCTCCGCGAACGATACGGATATCGTCCGCTCCCTGTTAAATCGCGGGATCACCGACTATCTCGTGAAACCCTTCGAATATACGCGTTTTAAGACAGCTCTTGACCGTTTTACCGAGACAAAGAAGTATCTGGAGCACAGCCACGGGGGACTCGGCCAGCACGATATCGACCGTCTCTTTTCCGTGAATGACCAGAGGGCAGACGCAAAGCCGTCACTCGCAAAGGGATTGAACGAGACAACCCTTGCCATGATCCGGGAATATCTGCAGAACAACCGGAATGGCTTCTTTACCAGCGAGCAGATCGCCGAGCAGATCCACCTCTCCCGCATCACGATCCGCAGATACATGAACTATATGGTAGACACAGGCGAGATCATCAGCACGATCGATTACAAGACCGGCGGCCGCCCTTCGATCAAATATGGATTCGGGCAAAAATGATTTGCCCTCCGGCGGCAGTTACGATATTTACAAAACCTGTTACTTACTTACTTAAATTGACACCATGCACAAAATCTTTTATTCTTTTTATAAAGTTTTTACACATTTTCATCAATGTAAACGGGGTATAAACAGATGGAGCGCTTTTCTTTTCATCTGTGAGCTGTTTCCGGATTCCCGGGACAGGAAAAGAAGAGCGGAATGTGTAAGGCAAAAAAAGGATAGGAGGATATTTTATGGAAAATATCATCAGCTATTTCGGCACCTACACACCAGCTGCCGATGGCGCAATCGCAAATTTTAAATTTGAGTATTTATGTACTCTCGGCTTTGCAGCAATCGTAATCTTCCTCGGACGCGCAATCGTCGCACATTCCGCGGCATTAAGAAAATATGCGATTCCTGCTCCGGTTGTTTCCGGTATCATCTTTTCACTCTTGATTTCCGCGATCAAGATGACCGGCACAGTCAGTATCAGTTTTGACGCAAAGGTCATGAAAGACCTCTGTCAGAACCTCTTCTTCCTCTGCGTAGGCTTCGGCTTCAGCGCAAAGATGTTAAGACATGCAGGCGGAAAGCTCTGCGTCATGATCGCATTTGCTGCCTGCCTCCTGATCACCTGTCAGGATGTTCTCGGTGTTGCGATCGCTCACCTGATCAACTTAAATCCGCTCCTCGCTCTTCAGTGTTCTTCCTCAGCGATGTCCGGTGGTGTTGGTACCGCATCTGCCTTTGGTCCGATCTTCGAGGGCTGGGGTGCACAGGATGCTACAACGATCGGTGTTGCGGCAGGTACTCTTGGTAACGTTATGGGCTCCCTCATCGGTGGTCCGGTTGCGGCTTTCCTGATCGCAAAGCACGGTTTAAAGGCTGACCCGAACGATAAGCCGGAAGCAAAGGCAACCGGCAAGGCACCGGAGCTTGACAACACAAAGATGATCATGATGTTCGCAATGTGCTTACTTCTCGCAGCTCTCGGCATGCCGATTTACTGCTTACTCGACAATATCCCGATGATTGAGATGCCGAAATTCATCGGCTGCCTCTTCGCAGGTGCCATCGCAAGAAACGTCATGGAAGCTGCAAACATCAAGTTCTATGTTCCGGAGGTTGACGCCATCGAGCATATGTTCCTGGAGCTTTACCTTGCACTTGTTCTTATGACAACAGACTTCACAAAGCTTGCCCCGGTTGCAGGCCAGATGGGTATCATCCTCGTAGCACAGGCGATCCTCATGGCTCTGTTCGGTATCTTCGTTTCCTTCAACCTCTTTGGCCGTGACTACGGCGCAGCCGTTATGACAGCCGGCAACATCGGTTGGGGCTGCGGTTCCGGTCCGAACGCAGTAGCGAACGAAAAGGCTGTTATGGATCAGTACGGATGGCATAACATCGCATGGGTTCTTTACCCGTCCTTCGCTGTTATCATCGATGATATCTATAACCCGATCTTCCTTTCCATCTTTGGTGGCTTATTCAAAGGCTGATCGCAAGTCGTATCCCATATACAGTTTTTGATCTTGAAACATACCCCTCTTATATCCGCCCGGAGAGATTCCCACTCTTCCGGGCGGATTTTTTGCGCAAAGATACCGGCTGCGCGGGACGCTCAAAGATGTCAAGTCCTTTCCCGCTAATTTTCCGTATAGCTTTATATTCTCTCTGTATCCGTTTTTGTAAGTTTTTTACTGTATTTTTGTTACTTAAGTTACAATTATTGGTTAATACTTATTAAAATTGCATTTTATTTGAAAATATTTTATTCTTTTTTCATAAAGATTTTACCTTCCCAAACACCTCCGGCAGATTCCTCTGTGGGGAAATAAAACAGTTCCATTCACTGTTTTATTTTCGGGAGTCTATCGGAACACACCTACTAAAAAAGGATTGGAGGAACTCTTATGGAAAGTATCATCAGTTATTTCGGCACCTACAAACCGGCAGCCGACGGAGCAGTCGCCTCTTTCAAGTTTGAGTACCTGTGTACTCTCGGTTTCGCGGCCATCGTGATCTTCCTTGGCAGGGCCATCGTTGCCCGTTCTGAGGCG
Source organism: Desulfotomaculum sp. OF05-3 (assembly GCF_003435535.1). Lineage (NCBI taxonomy): Bacteria > Bacillati > Bacillota > Clostridia > Eubacteriales > Desulfotomaculaceae > Desulfotomaculum > Desulfotomaculum sp. OF05-3. Next base: position 248,568 of record NZ_QWGO01000001.1, read on the forward strand.
CTCAGAAAATACGCGATCCCGGCGCCTGTTATTTCCGGTCTGATCTTCTCGATCATCGTATCCTGCATCAAGGGTGCCGGAATCGTCGGAATCTCCTTCGACGCGACGATCATGAAGGATCTCTGCCAGAACTTATTCTTCCTCTGCGTAGGCTTCGGCTTCAGCGCGAAGATGTTAAAGCACGCAGGCGGAAAGCTCTGTATCCTCATCGCATTTGCAGCATGTCTTCTGATCACCTGTCAGGACCTCTTAGGATACGCACTGAGCCAGCTCATCGGAATGCACCCGCTCTTAGCGCTCCAGTGTTCTTCCGCGGCGATGTCCGGCGGTGTCGGCACCGCGTCTGCGTTCGGCCCGATCTTTGAGGAATGGGGCGCGCCGGATGCCACCGTTGTTGGTGTCGCGGCAGGTACCATGGGAAATATCATGGGTTCCCTGATCGGCGGTCCGGTTGCAGCCTTCCTGATCGCAAAGCATGGCTTAAAGTCTGATCCGAACGACAAACCGGAAGCACACGCAACCGGCAAGGTTCCGGAGCTTAACAACACGAAAATGATCATGATGTTCGCGATGTGTCTTCTTCTCGCAGCGCTCGGAATGCCGATCTACTGTCTGCTTGACAACATCCCGATGATCGAGATGCCGAAATTCATCGGCTGCCTCTTCGCAGGTGCCATCGCGAGAAACGTCATGGAAGCAACCGGAATCAAGTTCTATGTGCCGGAGGTTGACGCTATTGAGCATATGTTCTTAGAGCTCTACCTTGCCCTCGTACTTATGACCACCGATTTCACGAAGCTTGCTCCTCTTGCAGGACAGATGGGCATTATCCTCGTAGCACAGGGCATTTTCATGGCACTCTTTGGAATCTTTGTATCCTTCAACCTCTTTGGACGCGATTACGGTGCAGCTGTCATGACAGCCGGAAACATCGGCTGGGGCTGCGGTTCCGGTTCCAACGCCGTCGCAAACGAGAAAGCGATCATGGACCAGTACGGCTGGCACACTATCGCCTGGGTTTTATATCCATCCTTTGCCGTTATCATCGACGATATCTACAACCCGATCTTCCTCTCCATCTTCGGAAGTCTGTTCCGGAGTTGACAGAGCCTTACAATATTTATTGGTTTCTCATTTGTATAACCCTCTTTTCCGGTCGGAGATCCCCCCTCTCCGACCGGTTTTTGTTTGTTTTTCTAAAATACATTGTATCTGCCACAGATTTTATGTTATACTCTAAAGATGTAAAGTTACAAAAGCTGTCCGGAGCTTTTTCCGGTTTTACAGCCTGAACACACAAGGAATAGGATATCTTCATGCATAAATTTTCACACATAATTTCTTTGTTCCTCCTCTGCACCGGTCTCGCGCTTGGCGGATGCGGAAAGGCTTCCGCGCCCCCGCAGGGCCAGACAGGGGCAGCATCAGATTCATTAAAAATCCTGACGATCGGAACTGCCGACAGCGGCGGGACCATGTACCCGGTCGGAAAAGCGATCTCCGGGGTCGTTGAGGATTCTGACTCCACCCTCAAACTGAATGTCAGCGCTTCCACGGGCTCCGCCGGGAATGTCCGTTCCCTCGAACAGGGAAGCATCGATCTCGGACTCGTCAGCGGTGATGTGGCCTTTGCCGCGGTAAACGGAAGCGGGGAATTCAAAGATGCCCCGTTTAAAGGACTCAAGGTCATCGCAGCCCTCTATCCAAGCATCTCGAACTGGATGGCCCGGGATGATTCCGGTATTTTTTACGTGCATGATCTGAAGGGGAATAAACTTGGGGTCGGTCCTCATGATTCCACCACGGAGCTCGCCGCAAAGGTTTCCCTGAGTGTTCTCGGTGTCACAGAACAGAATTCTACCCTTGTCAACTGCGGCCTCGGCTCGGGCGCTGAGGAGGTTAAAAACAGGACCCTCGACGCAATTCACGGGTTTACCGGTGTGCCAATTTCCGGACTCGCAAAGCTGGCGGACGCGGTTCCGTGCCATCTTTTAAAATACACGGATTCTGAGCTCCGCTCCATCATCCGCTCCAATCCATTCTATTATATGGAGGAGATCCCCGCCGGTACCTACAACGGTCAGGACGAGAATGTTGCGACCTTTGGGATCAAATGTCTCCTCTGCGTCAGCGAGAACATGAGCGACGATCTCGTCTATGAGATCACCTCGATCCTCTACGAGAACCGTGACCGCTTAAAGGATCTCCATCCCGCCCTCTCCTATGCCTCACAGACGGGATTCATGTACGAGGATCTTCCGATCGAGCTTCATCCGGGAGCTGAACGGTATTATGCGGAACAGGGACTGCTGCAGGAGCATAGCAGATAACTCTTTTCAGTATAAAAGTATAAACAGTCGAAAGCGCACCATCCGGGATATCGTCCCCGGATGATGCGCTTTTTGTTTAAAATCATCTTTGCCCCTTGTCATATAGTTTTTAATACTATATAATAGATGGATGAAAGGAGTTTCACCATGAGAACGAATGAAGAACGACTGAATGAGCTGCTTGCCCACCTGGACAGCCTCGACCACATTCATGTGGATGAGATCCCGCAGATCGACCTCTATATGGATCAGGTGACGACCTTTATGGAGAAGCACCTCGGTGAGTTAAAGCGCTACCCGGAAGACAAGGTTCTGACAAAGACTATGATCAACAACTATGCGAAAAACAACCTGCTTCCATCCCCGGTACGGAAAAAATATACCCAGGAACATATCCTGCTTCTGGTATTTATCTATTATTTTAAAAATCTGCTGAGCTTCACGGATATCGAGACAGTTCTTTCCTATATTACAGAGAACCATTTCGGCACATCGGAATCCTCCCTGGCGGAGATCTACACAAAGGTCTTCTCCATGGAACATGATCAGATGGACCGGCTGAAGGAAGATGTGAAGGAGAAATTCGAGAAAGCGAAGGAGACCTTCCCCACTGCCGCGGAGGGATCGGAGGATCCTGAGAATGCAGAATCGCTGCAGCTCTTCGCATTTATCTGCGAGCTGGCTTTCGACGTGTTCTTAAAGAAGCAGATGATCGAGCGTCTGGCCGACGAACTGCGGGATGCGAATCCGCCGAAGAAAAAGAAATAATTCAAAAAGACCTTCCTTCAGAAGCAATCCCCATTTTGCTTCTGTCAGAAGGCCTTTTTTTACATATTAAAAATACTTTCTCTTATTTCTCCGCGCCGTTCTCATCATCGAGTTTCTCGAATCCAAGGCGCTTGAATACCATATCGTATCCGTCACTTCCGTAATTTAAAGACCGGTTTACACGGCTGATCGTTGCGGTGGAAGCACCTGTGCTCTCCGCGATATCGAGATATGTCCGTTTCTCTCTCAGCATCTTCGCGACTTCATAGCGCTGGGACAGGGACAGGAGTTCATTTACCGTGCAGACATCCTCGAAGAATGCGTAGCACTCTTCCGGCGTCTTCAATGTCAGAATCGCCTCAAAAAGGTGATCAACTGCATCTGTCTTGATTTTCTTATTCATGTTTACTATTACCCCTTCTGCTTCATATTTGCAGCAAACTCAGAGCAATATTTTTGCTGCATCTTTATGGATCATTTCATTCAACGCACTAATCACAGTTTAGCACGTTAGATTCAAAAAGTCCAGTATTTCTGTGCAAAAAAGCAAAAAGAGTTATGGCTGCCATATCCCGTTGGAATATAAGCAGCCATTTTCTATGCCAACATAAATTTCTCCACAACCAGCCCAACACCGTCATCATTGTTGGACGCCGTGATATAATCCGCCGCACTCCGCACCGGCAGGACCGCATTTTCCATGGCAACACCGAGGCCCGCATACTTGATCATCGTGAGGTCATTGTAACCGTCCCCGCAGGCGATCATCTGCTCTTTCGTGAGTCCCAGGACTTCCAGCAGGCGCTCCAGACTCTGAGCCTTATCGATTCCCTTCGGCAGGACCTCAAGAAAGAACGGATCTGAGCGGTAAATGCTGAAATTTTTTCCCATGGCCGCCTTCACCTTCGGCTCCACCATCGCAAGGTAATCGCCGTCCTCCATCATAAGAAATTTCGGGACCTCAAAGTTTACATATTCCTTCATGTCCTCCGGTTTCCAGAGCTCCATCCCGTTGATCCGGCTCTCCAGCCTTCCGTACGGGGACTCCGGATTTGAGGAAATGATCCTGCTGCCCTCGTATGTGGCGATGTCCACCTGATGTTCCTCTGCAAGCCCGATGATCTTCTTATTGGCAGAAACCGGCAGAGATCTCGCAAACACGGTCTCCCCGGTCTTGCAGTTGATGATCCGTCCGCCGTTGAAGGAGAGAATATACCCGCTGTACTCGTCCAGGCGCAGCTCTTTCGCAAGCGGCATCACGCCCTGGGTCGGGCGTCCCGACGCGAGAACCACCTTTTTTCCGCGCTCCTGCGCCTTCATAAGTGCCGCCTTCGTCCGCGGTGTGACCACCTTGTCCCGGTTTGTCAGCGTACCGTCCAGGTCCAGTACGATGATCTCGTATGGACCTGCCATATTTTTTTCTGTCTGCATTTATGACTCCTCTATGCGCAGGATGCGCTCGATTTTATTTTGTAAGATCCGTCTGTCTGATCTTCTCCCGCACTTTTAACAGGAAGGACGGGGACACCGACAGTTCATCGATTCCCATCTTCAAAAAATCTTCCGTGAGATCCGTCTCCGCGCCAAGTTCACCGCAGATTCCAACCATACAGCCGTACTTATGGCCACTCTCCGCCACAAAGCGGATCAGCCGCAGCACCGCCGGATGTTTCGGATCGTAGAATTCATCCAATTTCTCGTTTTGTCTGTCGATGGCTAACGTGTACTGGACAAGGTCATTGGTTCCGATACTGAAGAAATCCACCTCTTTTGCCAGATCCTCGCTGATGATCGCCGCCGCCGGGGTCTCGATCATGATGCCGATGGCCACATTGCCGAATGGAACGCCCTGTTCCTTTAGTTCATCACGGACAGAGGCCGCGATCTCCTTCGCCTTCTGGACTTCCCAAAGGGATGCGATCATTGGGAACATGATGGAAATCTTTCCGAATGCGCTGGCGCGATAGATCGCCCGAAGCTGGGTTCGGAAGATTTCTGGTCTTGTGAGGCAGATCCGGATCGCGCGGTAGCCCATCGCCGGGTTTTCTTCCTTCTTCAATTTAAAGTAGTCCGCCTGCTTGTCGGCGCCGATGTCCAGAGTGCGGATAATGACCTCTTTTCCCGCCATCATCTCCGCCACCTGACGGTATGCTGCAAACTGCTCTTCCTCCGTCGGGTATGTCTTCTTCTCAAGATATAAAAACTCACTCCGGAACAGGCCGATGCCCGCCGCGTTGCTCTTTAAGACCTCCGCAACATCGGAAACATCCCCGATATTGGCGTAGAGCTTCACCTTCGTTCCGTCCAGGGTGACATCCTCTTTGTCCTTTAATTCCTGCAGCAGACGCTCTTTTTCTTCCTCCGCCTGCTTCTTCTTCTCCATGGCAGCCAGCATCTCCTCGTCCGGATCCACATAGAGCATTCCCGTCTCGCCGTCGATGACCGCCATCTTTCCGTCCCAAGCTTCCTTGACATCCACGGACACAAGAGCCGGGATGTTCATGCTGCGGGCCAGGATCGCCGTGTGGGAGTTCGGGGAACCCTGCTCGGTGATAAATCCAAGCAGCATGTTCTTTTCCAACTGTACTGTCTCACTGGGGGCCAGGTCCTCCGCCATCAGGATCACTGGCTGGGTTAGGAAGCCCGACTCCACCGCGTCACCGGAGAGTATCTTTACAAGGCGGTTCGTGATATCCTTCACATCCGCCGCCCGTGCGCGGAAATATTCATCCGACATATCCGCGAAGAGACGATAAAAGTTGTCACCGGTCACCGCCGCCGCGTACTCCGCATTCGTCTTCTGGTTTCTTATAATGTTCAGCACAGAATCACGGTAGTCCGCGTCCTCCAGCATCATCATATGGACCTCAAACACCGCCGCCCCCGTCTCTCCTACCTGTTCGCAGGCTTTCTCATGGAGTGTCTTTAATTCGTCCTCCGCGCACGCCACAGCCATCTCGTACCGTTTTACCTCCGCCTCGGTATCCTCCACCGTCCGGCGCTTTACCTGGCTTTCCGTCTTTCTGTGGTAGAGGATCGGCCCGATCGCTACCTTATTTAAGATTGATTTTCCTTTTATGATCTCCATACTCATATATCCGCCTTACAGTTTTGCCTGAAAAAAGTCCTGTACCGCCTCTGCCGCCTCTTTTTCGTCCGGACCGACGGTCTCCACGGTGATCGTCTGACCGTGACGGATCCCGAGGGCCATCACCGCCATGAGCCTTTCGGCATCTGCCTGTTTTGTCTCTGTCTTTATCGTGATCTTCGACTGGAATTCCTTTGCAAGCTTCGCAAGCTCTCCCGCCGGTCTCGCGTGAATTCCGATCTCGTCTGTAATTGTATACTGAAATGTCTCCATAATCAACCCACTTCCTATTTTTCTTTATTATGCAGCTCTAAAAAAGGTTCCCCGCTCCGGATCTTTCCGCGCTTTAAAATATGAACTTCCAGGCAGTCCGGAAGATCTGTGAAAAGAACCGGGGATGCCAAAGATGGAACTTTATCTTTAATTTCCTGAATATCTGCCTTCAAAAGCTTATCCCCGGTCCGTACATGATCCCCATCGTGCACAAAAGCCTCAAAGCTATCTCCTGATAACGATACTGTATCGATTCCAACATGGATCAACATCTCATGTCCACCATCAGTCTGGAATCCGATTGCATGCTTTGTCGGGAATACAAATGTTACTGTCCCATCCGCCGGTGCGTACACATATTCATCATCCGGAATTACCGCCGCACCGTCTCCCATCATTTTTCCGGCAAATGCTTCATCCGGGACTTCCGAAAGCGGGATTACGGTTCCTGTCATGGGACTTTTTATAAGTTCATGACTATCACCTTCATCACTTTCATCCCCGTACTTTTCCAGATACTCTTCCAGATCCGATTTGATGACCGACACCTGCGGACCATAGATGATCTGAACACCTTTTCCTTTTCTAATGACACCTGACGCCCCGGTCGCTTTTAATACGGACTCGTCTACTTTTTTCTCATCCTTTACGGTGCACCGAAGTCTCGTCGCACAGCAGTCCACATCCGTGATATTGTCCGGCCCGCCAAGCCCCTTAAGGATCTCCCCGGAACGTGTTCCCGTCTTCCCCGCAGATTTTTCCCTGCCGGCCTGTCCGGGACCAGTTCCTTTTCTCTCTTCCTTCCTCTGCTCCACATCGCTTCTCGTATAGAGCTTCGCCGCAGCCCCCACTTCCCGCCCCGGCGTCTTATAGTCAAGTTTCCGGATCAGAACCAGGAACACCGCACAGTACATGAGAAAATAGAAGACTCCGACCACAACGATCCAGAGCCACCCGGTCTTTTTGTTTCCTTGAAGGATTCCAAACAGAAACAGATCGATGAGCCCACCGGAGAATGTCATTCCGACTCCAACGTCGAGCATGTGCATCAGCATGTACGCCAGTCCTGCGAACACGCAGTGGATCCCGTAGAGAAGCGGCGCGGTAAAGAGGAATGTAAACTCCAGCGGCTCTGTGATCCCCGTGAGCATGGAGGTCAGTGCTGCAGAGAGGAGAAGTCCCGAGACCTCCTTTTTCTTTTCCGGCAGCGCCGCCTGGTACATGGCGAGGGCCGCTCCCGGAAGTCCGAAGATCATAAGCGGGAACTTCCCTGCCATAAACCTTGTTGCCTCCACAGAAAATCTCGTATTTCCGGGATCCGCAAGCTCCGCGAAGAAGATGTTCTGAGCACCTTCCACGATTTTTCCGCCGATCTCCATGGTGCCGCCCACTGCGGTCTGCCAGAACGGGATATAAAACACATGGTGCAGGCCGAAGGGGATCAGGGCACGCTCCATAAAGCCGTAAAACCATGTTCCAGGATACCCGGAGCGGAGCACGAAGCCGCCGACTCCTGAGATCGCCGCCTGGACCGGCGGCCAGATAAAGTACATGAGAATGCCCACGAGGACATAGAACAGAGCGCTCACGATGGGGACGAATCTTGTCCCGCCGAAGAAGGACAGCACCTGTGGGAGCTCGATCCTGTAATACCGGTTGTGGAGCCATGCGGTCCCAAGTCCCACCAGGATTCCGCCGAACACCCCCATCTGCAGGGACTGGATCCCCGCCACCATGGCACCGGCCCCCTCTTTTAAGGCATCCGTCCCACCGTTTACCGCGATCATCGCACCGATGGCCGCATGCATGACGAGAAAGGAGATGACCGCCGCCAGCGATGCCACTTCCTTCTCCTTTTTTGCCATGCCGATGGCGATGCCCATGGCAAACAGGATCGGAAGGTTCGCGAACACGATATCCCCCGCCTGACTCATCACCGTGAACAATGCGTTCCAGAAGGTTCCCGGTCCCATGATCCGCGTGAGCCCGTACGTTTCAAGCATCGTGGTATTCGAGAAGGAACCGCCGATGCCAAGCAATAGTCCCGCCACGGGCAGCAGTGCGATCGGCAGCATAAACGACCTCCCGATCCTCTGCAGGACGCCAAAGACCTGATCTTTCATGAATCTCACCCTTTCGTTTCTTTATTAAGAAAAAAGTTCCGGAAAGTGGTACCGGAACTTTCTTACCTGGGTTATTATGGGGAGATTTCTGAAATTCTATCCATGTTTCCCGCCTTTAGTCAGTCGTTGGACCTTCACTCTCCTCCGGCTGTTCTAAATTTTCTGTTCGTTCTGAGCTCTCTGGAATTCCGGGGTCCTTCATATTATAGACTCTCGTCCACTCTTTCGTTCCTTCCACCTTCACCGTCTCACTCTGGTTCATCCGCAGGAATTTCACAATCTCGTAGCAGTTGATCCAGATCTCGTTATTTCCTTCTTTCTGTGACTCATCAAAAATGAGCTGGATCCCGAAGTGAAGGTGCGGTGTCGTGATATTGTTTGTATTCTCCGTGGTGCTGTACCCGGTCCTGCCGAGATATCCGATCACATCGCCCGCCGTCACGATACTGCCCTCTTTTAAATTCGACTGATACGGGTAGTTCTGGCGCAGATGGGCGTAATAGTAATACCTCTTTTTATCAAAACTCCGTATTCCGATCCGCCAGCCGCCGTACTGGTTCCAGCCCAGAGCCTCCACATACCCGGATTCCACCGCGATCACCGGCGTCCCCACCTGTCCCATCATGTCATGGCCCAGGTGCTTCCTCTTAAATCCGTAGGACCGGGACGCGCCGAAATCGTCAAAATCGCTGTAGGGAAAGTTTTTCGCGATCGGTGAGAACACCTTCAGACCATATTTTCTGAGCCAGACCTTATTATTGCCGCTCTCCTGCTCAAAATACCCCACCATGCCATCCAGGACCGCCCCATATGCCTCCCGGTAATAAGCATAATACTTCATGTCCTTTGTGATTTCCTCCATTGCCGCCCCGGACTTCAGTTTCTCCACCACCGCGTCCAGATCCGCCTGCCGGAACCGCTCAAAATCTCCGCCATATTTCGCCCCGAGATATGCCAGCAGCTCCACCCAATTAAAATGCACCTCTTCCTGCACCGTCCCCATGTCCAGCCGGAACGCCTTCTCCATCACGTCCGCCGGAACATTAAATTCCACCCAGTGGATATATTTTTTCTTTTGGCTGTCCCCCGCTTCCCCGGCTTTTTCAGGCTCCCCAGCCCGACTGCCTTCACCGCTCTTCTCCATCACCGCATATGTATTCTCCGCCGCCGCTTTTCTGCTCTGAACGCACAGGGAAACCGTCAAAATAAAAAGGATCACCAGCTGTGCCCCGATCACTGCTGCCGATCCCGAATGCTCTTTTTTCCTCATGGCACACTCTCCTTCCCACATACATCCCAGTGTATGCGGACAGGCAGAGAATTATGCCATGAAACCTATATCTCCCCACGGCGGATCTTCAAAACTTCCTCCACCGCAAGCTTCACATACTCCCCCATAGAAATATCCCTGCAGCCTACAACAAAGTGCTGGCAGCGGTTTACGGGGATCAGAACTTTTTGGGCCAGGCTCTGGCCAATGGCGACGGCCATTTTTGGCGTGATCTCACCCATGAGGGAATCAGCGATGACGATTCCCATGGGACCGACAATGATGTCGGCGGTGCGGCTTGTGACTACCGCCGGGTTTTCCCCTGTGGCGCCGGCATCCGCCCCAGCCTTCAGCATTGCTGCTGTGGCAATGCTGTTCGTTCCGATCGCCAGGATCTCATCTTCCGGGCAAAGCTTCTTTAACTGTTCCACCAGGCCTTTGCCCATCTTTCCGCCCTGACCGTCTATTACCATGATCGTCATGTGTTTCTTGTTCTCCTTTGTCTGAATGATAGCATTGACTCACCGCGCTCAATCCGGAGCGCCTTCTAATTCCTTCAGCTTCTCATATAAAAACGTATTCACAGGAAGAGAAAATCCCTCTTTCTTTGCGATCTTAAGCATCGTTCCCGCGAACAGGTCCACCTCTGTCGGGCGTCCTGCCAGAACATCCTGGCACATGGAGGTATGTCCCTCCGGGTTTAAGGTCGCAAGAAGCTCCAGCCAGTAATCGATGTCCGCCTCCGTAAGATCAATGTCCTGGGTGTCCGCCACACGGAGAACCTCCCGCATGGCCTCGATCATCATGGTACGCGCCTCTCCCTCTTTCTGGATCAGGCTGTATGGCGCACCGTAGACCGCTGTCACCTGATTCACACCGGTGTTTAACATGAGCTTGTTCCACTGTTCCCGAAGAATATCATCCGGAACCTTGTAGGCCAGCCCCGTCCGGTCAAAAAGCTCCGTCACCGCCTTCAGCTTCTCATCATGGCTCCTGTCCTTATTTCCGATGGTGATATAACCCATATTTTTGTAGGTGACCTCATTTCCGTCCTTTCCTGCGTCCATGCCCTGCACGCAGGCGTAGAGCACATGATCCGCGCCGTAGGCTTTCTCGATCATCTCCTCGCTGGAAATTCCATTGAGTACCGACAAGAACAGGGTATGCTCCCCGACAAACGGCTTCACGGTCTCAAGCGCGCTCTCCATTCCCATGAACTTCACCGCAAAGATAATGAGATCCGCCGTCACCGCCTCCGCCGGAGACCGGTAGGAAAATCCACAGGCTTCCCCGTTGCAGACCATATCCGCGCTCCGGTAGCGGTTTACGCGCCCCTCATCCGCGATAAAAAAGACATTCTCATTTCCCATCCGTTTTTTCAGATAATTTCCGTACATGACGCCGAGAGCGCCCTGTCCGACAATTCCGATCTTTTTGATCTCCATAACTTAAAACTTCCTTCCTCCGCCGCCATGGCTGCTTCCTCCATAGCTGTGGGTGGATGATCTTCCGCCGCCGGAAAAGCTTCCTCCGCCTGACCCCGGTCTGTTATTCTTTTGTGTCTGGATCACCTGCTGGGTGATATAGGATGTCAGCAATGCATCTGCCAGGACATTCCCCATGGTGAACCGGCTGTCTCTCCGGTAAGAGAGTTTAAAGTTTGCGGCCATCCGCTTATCTTCCCCGTGAAGACCGTAGCTTCGAAGTACCGATGCCACCGCAGTCCCCCCGCAGACCGCCGCCACGCCGAGGGCGATCAGGATCTCATACCATTCGATATGGTGATAACGGCTGATCTTTCCCGTCTCCGTGTCATAGTTGTACTGATCTCTTGAAATCCCGTTGGAATAGCACTTTTCCGTATCCGTCAGAAACGCCGCCGCTGCCCCGTAGTAATCGGCATCTGCCGCGTAATTATAAACATCGTCCAGAACATCATTGATGCGGCTGTCCGTCATGTAACGGATCATCTGTCCGTTTGTAGATATGTAGAGTTCCCTGTTATCCATATCGATGAGAAACAGGATTCCCGAGTGGTCGGAACCGGTTCCGAAACCGCCTTCCATGTAAAATCCGTCCGCGAACACCTGGGCGGAGTCGGAATTTTCCTCGGTGGTGACGATGACTGCTTCCATCTTCATCGTATCTGAAAGGACCTGTGCCTGCTCAGAAAGCTGTTTTTCTTCCTCATCGGTAAACAGATCCGCCATGTCGTAGACATCCGCATAGCTCTCCGTTCCCTCTGCCATCTGATAGGCATCTTCTCCAGCTGCCGCAAAGGCGGTTCCTGCCAGAAGCACTCCAAGAGCACTCGCTGCAAAGACAGTTCTCGCCGCTGTCTTTACAGCATGAAAAACGTTTTCCACCGCACTTAACTTTCTTCCGTTCTCCAGGCTGTTCCCTGCTGTTTTTCCATTTATCTGCTTTGTTTTCATTACAGGAACCACCCCCCGATCATCAGAATCGCCGCAACCGGCACAAAGATCTCCAGGAACAGTTTCACAAGTTTTCCCTTCGCTACCGGAAGCTTTCCGCAGATCTTCCCTGTCTGTCCGTTCATGGCAAAGTAGTAGAGTTCGTCTTTTCCCGCCTTGTCCCGGTAGGTCAGGATCCACACCGGGAGCAGGGCGTAGTGCCATCTCGCGTCCCGGATATCTGTATCGCTCTGATCCACCTGCACCGAGGAATACTGTCCCATGATGTCAGCCTTCAGCTGCTCCACCGTATACTGTTTTACCTCGCTCTCCACCTCCGGGGTCAGGGACTCTTTCTCCATGTCCCGCTTCTCCGCCTGAAAGCCGGAGAGGTATCCCATATCAAAGGGCTGAAGTTTTTCCATGTCGAAGGGCAGGACTCCTTCCACGAGAGCGCTGTTGTTCTTCTTAAGCGCATTTCTCGTGACATTCTTTACATCAAGCTGTCCCGCACGTTCCATCCGATATTTTTTATGCTCCGTGTAGCGGATATTTCCCGTCACCCAGGTCCGGTTCTTCTCGCCTTCCGCCTGGATCCTTCCGTCGACCCTGCAGCTGTACATCAGGTACGGGAAGTACACACCAGAAAACTTCTCGATCTGGTCCTTCGAGAAGAAGTCGTCCGGGATATATTTTTTCTTCTTGATCCAGTCAAGGAATATCCCCGTTGCTTTCTTCTTGTCCATGGCAAAGGGGATCACATAGTCCGGCAGGAATTCGCCGGAAAGCTTTCCTGAAAGCACTACCGGGTTGTGACAGTAGTAACAGAATGTTGCCGCCGTCGTTGCGTCCGTCACGACCTCCGCGCCGCAGCTCGGGCAGATATAGACCAGGGCATCCTCGTTCTGATTCGTGCTGCCCGCGTTATTATTCTGTGCTGTATCTGCCGCACTGCTTTCCTCCTGCGTGCCGCTGGTCTCCGTAGATTTTAACGCCGCGGCTTCCATCTCTTCCTTCGTAAATTCCGACATGCAGAACTCACAGCAGAACTTCTGCTTCTTCGGATCAAAGACCACCGAGCCGCCGCAGTTGGGGCATTTATAACTTACAAGTGCCATTTTCTTTCCCCCTGTATCTGGCTTAAGCTTCCCATCTGCCCTAAAAGGCAGCCAGGAAGCTTACATTTTTTACTGTCTCGGTTTTCCGCAGTTCGCACAGAAGTTTCCTTTATTTTCCTGTCCGCAGGAGCAGGTCCAAACGGCATCCGGGCGTTTCTTTCCGCAGTTGGAGCAGAAATTGCCTGTATTCTCCTGTCCGCAGCTGCAGGTCCAGGATCCGCTCTCCTCCGGTTTCTTCTTTCCACAGTTGGAGCAAAAGTTTCCGGTATTTCCTTCCTGTCCGCAGGAACAGGTCCATCCGGATAACGGTGCCATCTTCGCCGGACCGCCGGATGCCTGCTGTGCCTGGTCTGCCATAGCAGGATTTCCCTGCTGTCCCTGTCCGGCTGCCATGTTAAACAACCCCTGGGTGTTGAATCCGCCGTTCTGGGCTGCCATATTCATTCCCGCAAATGCCATCATCGGTCCTGTGGAGGTATTCTTTGCCGCGCTCTGCATCGACTCAGCCTGTGCGCTGACTAAATGCGCCGCCGCCATTCCCGGGTTTCTGAATGTGGCATTTCTCTGAAGCTCCTTGATCATCGCCTCATCTTCCTCAGAGGCCTTCACGGAACTCACACCGATCTTGCTCACAGTAATTCCGTATACATCGTCCCAACTGTCGGAGAGGATCTCGCGGAGCGCGTTTGCAAGCTCCACCGTGTGTCCCGGAAGCGCACTGTAGCGGACTCCCATCCCGGAAATCTTCGCGAAGGCCGGCTGCAGAGCTGTCAGAAGCTCGCTGCGGAGCTGGGAATCGATCTTATCTCTCGTGTAATCTTCCTCGATATTTCCACAGATGTTCTTATAGAAGAGGATCGGATCCACCATTCTGTAGGAATATTCGCCGTGGCAGCGGATCGCGATGTCCACGTCGAGGCCGATATTCTGGTCTACAACACGGAACGGGACTGCGTTCGCTGTGCCGTACTTGTTTCCGACGATCTCCTTCGTGTTGAAGAAGTAGACTCTCTGGTCCCTCGCCGTGTCGCCGCCCATGGTGAAACGCTTTCCAAACTGCTTAAAGCTGTCCCCGATGCTCTTTCCAAGGTTTCCGTAGAAAATACTCGGCTCTGCGGAGGTATCATAAACGAACTCACCGGCCTCCGCACATACCTCGACGATAGCGCCCTGGTCAACGATCATCATGCACTGTCCCTCGTTGACTGCGATGATGGAGCCGTTAGAGATCAGGTTGTCGCTGCCCTTTGTGTTATAGCTTCTCTTTGATTTCCGGTTCTCACCTTTCTTTACAAGAACGTCCGCCTCCATGGACGGGCAGTAAAAATACTCGCGCCACTGGTCTTCCAGCACACTCTTTAACGCGCCGGCACCAACTTTTAAAATACCCATATCCCGTTTCCTCCTTTTATCACTCACCGGTCGGATTCCTGGACAGCGGTTTTCGCCGCCTATACCCGCCGGTCCGGATTTTTCTGAAAATTATCCGATCCTATGATCTTTCAAGAACCTGATCTCCGCTGCATACCCCGGAAGCTCATTCGGCGTCTCCAGGCAGAACGGCAGATTCCTCAGCGCCGGATGGTTGATCACCCGCACAATTGCCTCCGCGCCAATTTCACCTTCCCCGATCCGGGCGTGGCGGTCCTTCCCGGCTCCCCGGACATTCATGCTGTCATTTAAATGGACCGCTTTCAGGCGTTCAAGCCCCACAACACGGTCAAATTCCGCCAGCACTCCGTCGAGATCATTCACGATGTCATATCCGGCATCCCATACATGACAGGTATCCATACATACACCCATCTTATCAGAAAGTTCAACTCTGTCAAGAATTTCCCGAAGTTCCTCAAAACTTCTTCCGACCTCGCTGCCCTTTCCCGCCATGGTCTCCAGGAGCACCGTGGTGTGAAGCTCCGGCTTCAGGATCTCATTCAACATCTCCGCGATATAGGTGATTCCAACCTCCACACCCTGCTTCACATGGCTTCCCGGATGGAAATTGTAGAGGTTTCCGGGAACCGCCTCCATGCGCTCCAGGTCATCCGCCATGGTCTGCTTCGCGAAATCCCGGATTTTTTCATCCGCTGAGCAGCCGTTCAGTGTGTATGGCGCATGGGCCACCAGAGTCCCCAGCCCCAGCTCCTCTTTTAGTTTCAGGAACGCTGCGATGTCCTCATGGTCTAACGGCTTCGCGCTTCCGCCCCTGGGATTTCTTGTAAAAAACTGAAACGTCGTCGCGCCGATCTTTTCCGCGTCCTTTCCCATGGCAAGGAATCCCTTCGCCGAGGAAAGATGGCATCCAATATAAAACATTGTCTATGACCTCCGTCCTGTTCCTGTGGGCTTTCCAAAGGAACCTGTTTTTTTCGATCTCTCCGGCTTTAAGAAAAATACCGCTCCCCAGGTAAAAAGCACAGAGAGCACCGCCTGGATCACCAGACTGCAGAATACCCAGTGGTTTGTGATAAAATTTCCGCCGTTGTCACCGAGGAGATGTGTGATCGTAAAGTTTCCGCCGCCACCTGCCACCTGATTCTCCAAAAGCTCCGCGAACATGATTGCCGGATTCAGGAGAAGAAGGTATACCGACGCTCCGGAGCTCGCCTTCGGGATCGTCTCCCCGGAATTGAGCGCCATCGTGCTGATCTCTGTCTCGGAGATATTGAGGAGGAACACATTCAGCATGTATGTTCCAACGACAACAACTAACATGATCCCGTAAGTGATCACATTGGAGAATGTGGACCGCTTCATGAGGGAGGACGCGAAGATTCCGAGGCTTCCACAGTACAGCGCCCCCACCACATAGCTCACAAGAAGGATCATGAGATCCCCTGAGCTGATACTTCCATAGATAAAGGTCAGCATCAGGATCGGCAGACTCGATACCACTAAGATCATAAGCTGGGAGAATGCGGACATGAGCTTCCCGACAACGATCTCCACAGGACGGATCTTCGTGGTAAACATGAGTTCCAATGTGTGCCGCTCCCGCTCCCCGCTGATGCTGGCGGAGGTCAGAGCAGGCATGATAAACATCAGAAGCATAAATTCCAGCGCTGCCACAAAGGCGTAGAGCTGGAGAAAATTTTCATAGCGCACCGAGCCGCTGACCTTCACCTGGGCGATGCTCTGGTACATGTTTAAGAGTGCCACCACAGCCAGGATCCCGTTGAAGATCATGATGATGAGCGGAATCCGGAAGCTTCTCGAACGTACCAGCATTTCCCTCTTATAGACCGGATTATTCTTCACTCGTCATCACCACCTTTTCCATATCATGATCCGTGATCTGCATGAAGATGCTCTCAAGGTCACCAGGCTCTCTCCAGAATCCGCAGATTCCAATATTGTGGGCCACAAGTTTTGCAAGCAGCATCGCCTCAGCGTCTTTTCCGCCGTGGAATCCCACGACGATATCGTTTCCCTCCACCGTGATGGTCTGGACCTCCGGCTCCGTTCGGAGAAACTTCACCGCTTCCCAGACATTCTCCACAACCTGGATCCGGATCGGGTTAGAGTCATTCACCTTCTTTAAGATCTCCCCCATGTTTCCCGATAGGACGACCTTTCCGGCATCGATGATCCCGATATCCGTACACATCTGGGCCAGCTCTGAGAGGATGTGGGAGCTGACCACGATGGTTTTTCCCTCAGCGCAGAGTTCCTTTAAAAGCTCCTTAAACTCGATCCTGGCTCTCGGATCCATGCCGGACGTGGGCTCGTCTAAAACAAGGAGCTTCGGATCGTGGATCATGGCCCGCGCCAGGCAGAGTCTCTGTTTCATTCCCCTGGACAGGCTGTCCACAAAGAATTCCTCTTTTCCCGCGAGTTTTACCTGTTCCAGAAGCTTTGTGCACCGCTCTCTCGCCACAAGGCCGGAGAGTCCGTAGCAGGAGGCGAAAAAGTCCATGTATTCCCAGACTTTTAAGTTGTCGTAAAGTCCGAATTCATCCGGCACATAGCCGAACTCATTTTTCACCTGCCCGCTGTAGAGGAACGCGTCCTTTCCGCCGATCATGACGGTTCCCTCATCTGCTTTCAGGAGTCCCGTGATAATGCGGATCGCCGTGGTCTTTCCGGCTCCGTTCGGTCCGACAAAGCCATAGAGCGCCCCCTCCTCCACTTCCATATCAAGCCCGGAGAGAGCCTCAAAATTTCCGAATTTTTTTTTCAGTCCCTGTATCTTCAACATCAGCTTTCCCTCCCCGTCACCATCAGGAGTGGAAGTGTCTGGCTCACTCCGATTTCCGCATTGCTTCCGGCTGTGTAGCGGACCGTGATCTTTCCGTCGGCAGCGATATAATCTGCCAGCTCTTCCCTTGAGAAATCCTGTTTCCGGATATCCACCGGGTCATAGCTTCCTGTCTTTTCGTTGTAAAAACTCGTCTCCCCGGAGAATGGGCGGATATAGGAATACTGGTTGCCCTGGAAAAAGTCGTCGGACACCGGAAGAAATGAGAATTTCTCGATCACAATGTCCGTTCCCGGGTCATATTCCACCACCACCGGGTCTGTCCCGTAGAGGATCATGGAATTTCCATAATTTGCCCCTATACCGGAGGTCACGGATGGTTCCCGGATCTGACCGCAGCGGTAGACCTCGCCATCTGTTCCCATGGCGCAGTCGATCTTCTGGGTGTAGAAGGTCCTTCCGTCCCAGTTTTTTCCGAAGAGATCGTCGTTTCCCTCATAACCTTCCGGGAGGAACGCGCCGAAGCGCACCTCGCCATTGTAGGACGAGTAGTAACGATCCGTAAAGTATCCGCTGAGGTTGGATTTCTGGACATTTTTAATGTACTCCTCATCGGAGTCTTCCTGACGGTCCGGCGTTCCGGTCAGGGTGTCCGAAAGCATCCATGTCATGCCCAACGGCCATACCTTTAACGGCTCCCGGTTGAATTCCAGATACTGTCCCGGTTCCATGTTTCCAATGATCAGCACCTGGCCATAGAGATAGACTGCCGCGTTCTCAAGCGTCACAGGGAGCTTGTTCTCCACATGCCCCGTGATTGTCCCGTCCGACACAGCAAAGTCCGCCTCCACATTTCCAGCCCCCAGGTCTTTCTGCCGCTCCAGAAGGAAAAATCTGGAATCGAAGGCCTTGGACTTCCGACTCCAAAGCACGGTCTGGTCTGCCTCTTTCCGGATCCCGATGGATGCCTGGCGCTTTTTCGGGTAGTCTTCCAGCTGGTTCATGTCGTAGCGGGCGCTCCTCGTAAGGGGTGTGACCCTGTAATCCGTCGGAAGATCCACGGTAAATCCGCTGCTGTCCGGAGTCCGGACGTTTAAGAAGGTCATCTCCTCCGCGCTGTCCCCGGATGCGTCCAGGATCGTCGCTGTCGTGCAGAATTCACTGGTGAATCTCGTCTTAAAACCCATTCCCCAGATCACGACACAGGAGGCTGCGGAAAAAACAAGCACTGCAGTCCCGTAGTACCGGTTGATCCCACGCTTCTTTAAAAGAATATACAGCCCGGGTCCCACGATCACCAGATATCCCACAACGATGATCCCGTAGACCGCAAGATTGGGGATCCGTTCCCCGTTTCCCCCGCTGACAAGATTGTAGGCGTTCCAGTAATCAGCATCGCCGCCCTGGGAATAATAATAGATCGTATTCAGTTCATCCTCGTTAAAGATCTCACTGAGAAAATACGACGCGAAGGACGGGTTCTTTTTCGCAAAGCCGGAGAGATCCGACAGGCTTACCCCGTAGACACCGATGGTCCCCTTTCCGTACTTCATGGTCTTAAGAAGCGGCGTTCCATCCGTCACCATCCGCTCCTCCGCCCCGGAGATCACAGGTTCCGTGTAGGTCACGCGGACTTCCGAGTCCTCAGGACTGTTTTTCGTGTATTCCGTTCCCATGCCGACCAAGAGAACCTCCGGATCCCTTAAGCTGACCTTCGGCTCTGCCTCTCCCAGGATATCCAGGGTCTTATCCCTGTCTCTTCCCGTTCCGATAAGCAGTGTTCCGCCATTTTCCACCCATGTGAGGACGGCTTCTTTCTGGACATCATTCAGTGTCCGGCAGTCATATCCGTTTATGAGGAGCACATTAAACATGGAAAATCCCCGGGAATCTTCCGGGAAGTCTTCCCCTGGGATCTCAACGACCCGTGTGGTGAGCATTCCATAATTCAGCCCAATCCCGTCAATCCATGAGAGACTTCCTGACTTGTTCTCCAGGACACCTGCAAACAGACGGTTTTCGTCCTTAGAAACGTCAAATTCCATGGAGGTCTCCCCCATGGTCTTCTTCTTCCCGTCTTTTAATGTCAGGTGGATCGTCCCGCTCTTCTGTCCTAAGGGGACATAGAACTCCATCGTCTTCGTCTCCGCCGGTCCCACCTCTACTTGGTACGAATACTCGTATTCCTCCGTGCCTTCATCGTTATCACTCTCCAAAGTAGAGACAGTAAGTGTGCCGGAAAACGGTGCCTCCGTCTGGCCGTAGATGCTGACCTTTATGGGCACAAAGCTTCCGGGCTTCGCATTTCTTCCGTAAACTGCCGTGATGTCCACCGCCACCGGCACAGAATTCTGCGAGCTGGACTCCATGTTTGTGCTGAAGCTGTCCTGGTCCTGGGCAAAGGCCGGGAATGCCCCCGCGGACAGGACCAGGGCCGCAAGACAGCCAAACAGCAACTGTTTCTTTTTATTTCTCATACATTCTTCCTATCATTGATCAACGGGTATCCCTGTTCAGTATTTTCGTTACAGTTCAGCCATGCGCTGATTTGAATGAGAAAGTGTGTTGCAAGCTTGCTTGCATAAGCACTTTTTCATCCAAATCAGCATATGGTGGAACCACCAAGCTTCTTGTTTTCATGAATATGAAAACAAGAAGATGTAATGGCTGAACTGTAACGTATTTTCAGCTGTTTTTCTGCCGTCAGAGCAGGAACTATGCGTTTTTGCTGAACAGCTGTTATCTCTCTTTACTGGATCATACCAAAATTTTCTTTATTCACATCAAAATCCACCTTCAGCTTCACCGTGAACACCGTTCCGTTCAGGTCGCTGGCCACGGAGATCGTTCCGCCGTGCATGTCCACGATATTCTTTGCGATGGCAAGACCAAGACCCGTTCCGCCTGTCTTTGAGGACCTCGACTGCTCTACCCGGTAGAACTTGTTGAAGATCAACGGCAGTTCCTCCGCCGGGATCACATAGCCATAGTTCGTGACAGACACCGTGACGATATCGTCCTTCGCGAATACCTGGATCAGGACCTTCTTTCCCTCGGCACCGTACTTGATGGCGTTGTTGATCAGATTATCAAAAAGTCTCGCCAGAAGGTTTCCGTCCGCCGTGATGATCTGGGACGGGACATTGCTCTTGAGCTCATAAGTCAGGTCCTTGTCCGCGAAGCTCGGATAAAATTCCTCCAAAAGCTGCCCTAAGAGCTTTACGATATCCACCTTTCCAACATTCATGGATATCTTTCCGTAATTCATCTTCGTGAATCCGAACAGGTCCTCAATGAGTTTTTCCAGACGCTTTGCCTTCACATAGGCGATATCGATATACTTTTTCTGCATATCCAGGCTGATGGCCGGTCCGGAAGACAGGAGTTCCAGATAACCGATAATGGAAGTCAACGGTGTCCTTAAGTCGTGGGCCACGTTCGTGATCAGCTCATTCTTCGTCCGCTCCGACTCTCGTTCCTTATCCATGAGCTTCCGGATATCCGCTTCCATCCGGTTCAGGTTCGATGCCATGGCGGAGAACTCGTTGTCCCCCACCACCTCGATCTGGGTGTTTAAGTCGCCCTCGGAGATATTCTGGATCGCCACCGCGATCTTCCCTATATACTTCATATTTTTCTTCTCGATCATGAGAAACGCCAGCGCAAAGATCCCGATTCCAACGATCACATAGAGGATCGTGGTGATCGTACCCATCTTAAAGATCTGCAGGATCAACAGATTCGCGTATCTGGTCTGGTCCAGGTACGCCAGAAGGAAGTTCATATTCATGATGAGGAACGCGTCCACCAGACATGCGATCAGGGCACTGTAACAGATGTTCACCGCGATCTGCCTGTAAAAGCTTCTGCTCCAATCATTTTTCAATTTTGTATCCTACCCCCCAGACCGTTGTGATGATCTTATCCTGTCTCGTGTCCTCTTTCATCTTTCCGCGGAGTCTCCGGATATGTACCATGACGGTGTTGTTTGCCTCGTATACTTTCTCGTTCCATACCTTCTCAAAGATCTCGTCGGTGCTGAACACCCGGCCGGGATTCGATGCTAAAAGATACAGGATATCGAACTCGATGGGCGTCAGCTTGATCTCCTCGCCATAGACAACGACCTTGTGGTTGTCTTTATTGATGGAGAGGCCGCGGATCGAGATCTCGTTCTTTGCCGCTTTTCCGGTGCTGCTGTTAGGGTTTAACTGGGTGTAGCGGCGGAGCTGGGATTTCACGCGGGCCGTGAGTTCCAGCGGGTTGAACGGCTTTACCACATAATCGTCCGCGCCGGTTCCCAGACCCAGGATCTTATCAAGATCCGTGGATTTTGCGCTCAGCATGATGATCGGAATATTGTTGGTCTCGCGGATCTTCCTGCACATCTCAAGACCGTCCATTCCCGGCATCATGATGTCTAAGAGCACCAGATGGATCTCCTCCTGATCCAGGATCTCCAGCCCCTCTTTCGCGTTATTTGCCTTAAATACTTTATATCCATCGCTGACCAGATAGATCTCTATAAGGTCCGCGATCTCTTTTTCATCATCCACTACCAGGATATTGATCTGCTCCATGATTTTTCCTCCTTTTAGACTTATTCCTAATATCCCTATCGTATCATATTTCGACCTTTTTTTCCTTACTTTTTTCTGAAAACTAATGAGTAAATGTTACAATTTTTTCCGTTCTCTGGAAGGTTTCCAAAAAACAGCGCACTTTGCTGAATGAACGCCATGTCTTGTGTATACACGCTCATTATCTGTGTATAAAAGAGGCAGCAGAACTACTCTAAAAAGAATATGTCCCACTGCCTCATTTTAGATTTTAATTCTGTTTTCTCCGTACAGTACTTTTATAACCCTAACTCCTCGAACACACCTTTCAGGATGATCTTCACAGAACCATCCTCCAGCACCTTGTGAAGTCCGCTGTATTTCAGAAGGTCGAAGTATCCCATGGATCCGCCCGCTGCGCAGAGCTTATAATAATCTGCCCAGGCTGCCTTCCGGTCTTCCTTCATCTTTGTGTAGAACTCAAAGGCGCCCATCTGTGCCATCGCGTAATCTACATAGTAGAACGGATACAGGAAGATATGCTGCTGTTTGATCCAGAATGCTCCACTCTCGAGGAACTCATTTCCTGCATAATTTCTCCAGGGCATGTAGATCTTCTCCAGACCGCTCCAGACTGCTCTCCGCTCCATTGTGGTCATTTCCGGATTTTCAAATACCTTATGCTGATATTCGTCTACGCAGAGCATATACGGGATCTTCATAAGAGCGTCTGCCAGATGCTCTTTGCGGTATTCCTCCGCCTTATCTCCAAAGAAATTCTCCATCCACGGATAAGTCCAGAGTTCCATGCTCATGGAATGGATCTCATTGATCTCACTGGTGGAATGACATAATTCCGGGGTCTTCTGGTATTTTGCCGCTGTAAATCCTGCAAACGCGTGACCGGCCTCATGGGTCAGAACATTGACATCTGCGTCGGTTCCGTTAAAGTTTGAAAAAATAAACGGTGCATGATACTGCGGAAGTGTCGTACAGTATCCGCCGGCGCGTTTTCCGTGCTTGGAGTCCAGATCGAAAAGCTCATGCTCCATCATGAAATCAAAGAACTCTCCGCTCTCCCTGGAAAGCTCACGGTACATCTTCCGGGCTTCGCCGACAAGATATTCCTTATCTCCGATCGGAACCGGATTTCCCGACGGAGAAGCGATGGATTCGTCATAATAATAGAGTGTATCGATCCCAAGAGCTTCCTTCTGACGCTCGTACAGCTTTGCTGCTGCCGGGACCACGACCTCGCGGACCTGTTTCCGGAATACCTCCAGCTCCTTTTCCGTATAATCAAAACGGCGGCGGCGCAGGTATCCCATCGGAATAAAGCTCTTAAATCCGAGCTTCTTTGCCATACCGGCACGGACCTTTACAAGACCGTCATAAACCTCCTCTAACGTCGGTGCAATTCCCTCATAGAGCTTTGCCCATGCCTCAAACGCCTCTTTTCTCTCCGCACGGTCTGTGCTCTGCATGATCTTTAAGAGTCCGTAGTTTCCGATCTGCTCTCCCTTAAATTCCACGGTAGCAGCTGCCTGCGTTTTCATAAAGCGGCTGACAAGCTCCGCCTCTTTCACCTGATCATCCACAATGGATTCGTCAGAAAGCTGTTTCTGGGCCTCCATGTTCTGGATCAGGATCGCGCCGAATTCTTTTTCCATCTCAGCCTTAAACGGAGATGCCACGATCACCTCGCCCATCTCTTTTTTCAGGATTTCATATTTCGGCATCTGGCTGTTGAAATATACCATCTCCGCCTCATAGAATTCATCTAAAAGATTGATCGTATTCCGGATATGGGCGACAGTCTTTGATGTCTCAAGCTCCGTGTCGGCTTCCACATAATCCATATAGGCATTCCGAAATTCCTCGTAGTTCTTTGCTTCCTTCAACACTGCGATATCCCCCGATACGCGCGCGAAGATTTTTTCCATGTCCGGACGGACATACTGAAGCTCTGCAAATTTTTTCATGATAAGTAACCCCTTTCCCCAAGTTTCTCATCCCGTTCCCTGCTGCCCGCAGGGGCGGGTGCCTAACTAAAGACTACCCCGTTCTTTTTTAAGAACTTCTTTACATTCTCATCCCACTCGTTCTCTAACGTCCTGTCCAAGGTAAACTGCTTCATGGACGTCCCCGTAACGCAGATCATCTCGTGGTTCTCATACTGGATATTGATGTAAAGCCCGCCGACCTGATCCGGATAGATTCCCGGAACTTTCCCGGCCACGAACCGGTCCCTGGCGGATGGGGGCATTTGAAATACAATGCGGAAGCTCTCCGGAAGCCGTTTTCCCTTGATTAAGGAGTAGCAGACCGGCTTTAAGGTCTTCCACGAAGAGTACTCTTCGATCCTGTTTTCTTCCAGTTCCTCTTCGGAAAAATAGCCCTGACGGACCTTTCCGTCGATCGTGAACTGGTTGTAGGTCACGATCTCCGCTTCCCGCACCAGAAATTTATCAAAGATCTCCCCGATGAAAAGCCCTGCCGTAAACGCTTTCTGCTCTTCGATCTTTAATGCAACCATTATTTACCTCCGCATGTTATTTCCCTGATTATGTCTGGAACTTTTCACCTGTTCCATATCTGTCCTGCTTAAAATAGTTACTGTTCACGCTTTGCGCAAACAGTAACTGATTTTGCCGATGCTTCGCATTCCGAATCGGCAAAATCCACTACCACCACTGTATTGTACGGAATTTTCAGTTCAGAAAATTCCTACCCGTGTACAGTAACTTAAAATATACTCTTATGTCATTACAGCTGTGCGGACCTGGTGAATATTTTTAAGCTGTTAACTGTCTGTACCTTTACATATTGTTTCAAATATCTCGAAAAAGTCCGCCGATGTCCTCTCTCCATCTGTTATCGAGAGATTCTTCCACAGGCTGTCATCCTTCGCGAGATGGATCTTCGCCGCGTACTCCGAGTAGGTCTCGTAAAACACCTCATTCCTCTTCTCCCGGACCATCTCTTCCTTCCGGACCTTTGTGGCAGCTTCATCGTAGTCGTTGACGCAGCGCAGGATATAATATTTTCCATC
Organism: Desulfotomaculum sp. OF05-3; assembly: GCF_003435535.1. Classification (NCBI taxonomy): domain Bacteria; kingdom Bacillati; phylum Bacillota; class Clostridia; order Eubacteriales; family Desulfotomaculaceae; genus Desulfotomaculum; species Desulfotomaculum sp. OF05-3. Next base: position 273,761 of record NZ_QWGO01000001.1, read on the forward strand.
CGCCTCGATCACATCGCTGATCTCCCCTGTGGCCAGGGCGTAAGCAGCCTTTTCGTAAGCCTCCGGTCTCAAGCCTCTGGAGATTTTCTTCTCGATCTCCTGATCCTCGGAGACCTCCTTTGCAACGGTCATAAAGTCGGTTCCTTCCATCTGGACTTTCTTTAACGCCTCATCCGCCTTGTCCTTATCGGAGAGCACGATCTCATCCACGGTGATGACCTTCGCCTCGCTGTCGCTGACTTCCAGGTTGACGCTGCCCGTCAGCGTCTCCACCAGTTTTTCGGTCTTCCAGTAGTCTTCATATAAAGATTCTACCACATCTTTGTCGATTTCGGAACTCTCCCCGGCGTTTTTCAGTTCTTTCATGTACTGAGCCGCTGCCTGTTTTGCCAGTTCCCGCTCTTTTCCGGAGAGCGTGACTTTTTCCTCGTCCGCCATGCGGCTCATGGTCTTTAATTCCTTTAAGAAATCATGGATCTGGGACAGCAATGTCTCCTCGAAGGTAGTTCCAGACTCGTCCACCACCGTATCCCAGATCTTGTCTGTATATAATTCTTCATAACGGAGCCGCTCCGTGGTGAAGATCACCATGGTCTCGGCTTTCCCGTACTCTCTTTCACTTTTTCTGCCAGAAAGCAGCGTTTCCTTCACGCCGCATCCGCAGACGACTGCTGCCGCGAGGACGACCGCCGCAAGCGTCCGTCCCCATCGGTTCCATTTTCCCATATTTCTGTCTCCACTTCTACACAGCGCCAAGTTCTTTCAATTTCTGGTACACTAAATGCACCGGAAGTCCCATCACATTCGCGTAGGATCCCTTTAATCCCTCAATATATCTCGCAAAAAATCCCTGGACCGCATAAGATCCCGCCTTGTCCATGGGCTCCTCGGAATCCGCGTACTCACGGATCTCCGCCTCTGTCATCGTGGACACGTTCACGTCCGTCTCATCGTAGAAAGAAACAACGGTATCTTCCTCTCCCGCAGTTCCTTTTTTCACGATGCACACGCCCGTATAGACCTGATGGCTGCGTCCCGCGAGTCTTTTTATCATCTCATATGCCTCTTCATGGCTCTTCGGTTTTCCGAGGATCTTTCCATCTGCCGCAACGACCGTATCAGATCCTAAGACTACCGCGCCTTCCGGCATATCTTCCGCAACATCAACGGCTTTCTGCTCCGCAAGGCTCATAACTACCACCGAGGGCTCATCCGATGTGATCTTCTCCTCCACGTGGCTCACGATGATCTCCGGGACGATTCCGATCTGCAGAAGCAGTTCTTTCCGTCTTGGGGAACCGGATGCCAGGATGATTCTCTTCTTTTCCATCTTGTTTTTCTTTCCTTTATGTCTTTCCTGCACGGACAGTTTCATACTCAAACTATCGCATTTTTCTATTTTATAGAAGAAAGAGGCGGTCTGACATAAGATCCAGCCGCCTCATCCTGTCCTAATCACTGATTTTTCCAGTAATTAGAAGCTTAATTTTTCCTCAAAATAGCTCTTTAACTCTGCGATCGGGATACGAACCTGCTCCATGGTATCTCTGTCACGAACGGTTACAGCTCCGTCTGTCTCAGAATCAAAGTCATAGGTTACGCAGAATGGCGTACCGATCTCATCCTGTCTTCTATAACGTTTACCGATATTTCCTCTGTCATCGAACTCACAGTTATAGTACTTGGAAAGCTCTGCATATACCTTCTCTGCACCCTCGTTTAACTTCTTGGATAACGGAAGGATACCAACCTTCACCGGTGCAATCGCCGGATGGAAGTGCATAACGGTACGCACATCTCCGCCCTCTAATTCTTCTTCGTCGTATGCGGAGCAGAGGAATGCAAGTGTCACACGGTCTGCACCAAGAGACGGCTCGATTACATACGGAATGTATTTCTCATTTACTTCATCATCAAAGTAAGACATATCCTGACCGGATACATTCTGATGCTGCGTCAGGTCATAATCGGTTCTGTCTGCGATTCCCCAAAGCTCTCCCCAGCCGAACGGGAATAAGAACTCAAGGTCTGTGGTTGCCTTACTGTAGAAGCAAAGCTCTTCCGGAGAATGGTCGCGGGCGCGCATCTCGTCCGGCTTGATGCCGAGATCCTGCAGCCACTTGATACAGTACTGTTTCCAGTATGCGAACCAGTCAAGGTCTGTACCCGGTTTGCAGAAGAACTCTAACTCCATCTGCTCGAACTCTCTGGTACGGAATGTGAAGTTACCCGGTGTAATCTCGTTACGGAAGGACTTACCGATCTGTCCGATACCGAACGGAACTTTCTTTCTGGATGTTCTCTGTACGTTCTTGAAGTTTACGAAGATACCCTGTGCTGTCTCCGGTCTCAAGTAAACCGTGTTCTTTGCATCCTCGGTAACGCCCTGGAATGTCTTGAACATTAAGTTGAACTGACGGATATCAGTAAAGTCATGCTTTCCGCAGCTTGGACACGGGATCTGGTTATCATCGATGTACTTCTTCATCTGCTCCTGGCTCCAGCCGTCGATCGGAGTCTCCGGCTCAACGCCTTTCTCTGCCATGTAGTCCTCGATGAGCTTATCGGCACGGAAACGCTCTTTACATGCCTTACAGTCCATTAACGGATCGGAGAAACCGCCGATATGTCCGGATGCCACCCATGTCTGGGAGTTCATTAAGATCGCGCAGTCAACACCTACGTTGTACGGGTTCTCCTGAATGAATTTCTTCCACCATGCGCGCTTTACGTTATTCTTAAGCTCTACACCCAGATTTCCGTAATCCCATGTGTTTGCAAGACCTCCGTAAATCTCGGAACCCGGATATACAAAGCCTCTGGATTTCGCAAGTGCTACAATTTTTTCCATTGTCTTTTCCATTGTGACTCTCCTCTTGATCTCTTTCTGTCCGTGCTGGTCTGCGCGGCAGAGTAATTCTTCTATTGTAACTGTCCAGCCCTTCAAACAGTGTTTTCTTACGGCCGGCGCAGGAAAACGCGCAGACCGGCTGAACAGTTTTTCACTATTTGAATATAATATAGGACGTTTCACCTTCCGGTGTCTCGGCCATACTTCCGTTAAGGGTCACACCCTCAGACACATACCGGACCTGTCCGTCTGTCTGGATCTTTGCGCTGCCCTTCACACATACCACATAGAGCTTTTTCTGTTTTGTTATATCCACAGCGGAGACCTCGGTATTCTCGTCTCCCGCCTTGTAGAACGTGGATCCGACGATATAGCCCTTTTCCACCCCATCCGGAACGGAAACGACATCCAGGCTCTCAATCCGGATCCCACTCTCAGTATCCGGATATTCCTCCGCGAAACGAAGATATTCCTCCGCATCCGGAAATGTGATGAGAAGCTTTGCGGTTCCGTCCTTCACGGTGCATTCCGCGATCTCAGCCTTTTTTTCGCTGCTTCCGGACTGATTTCCACTCTCAAACACGCCCAGCATTTCTTCTGCGTAAGCTTTTAATTCATCAGCACTGTAGTAATCATTCTCGTAAGTCTCCACATCTGCGCTGGTAACGGTTCCTTCCTTTGTGACATAAAGGCTGGTCTCCGTCGGGGCAAATGCGGTCGTTCCGTTTCCTCCGCCGCAGCCGTTTAAGGCAAGCGAAAGAAGGAGAATGGCTGCTGCCGTCTGTCCTTTTTTCATGAATTCCTCCTTATCCCTAAAAATCCGCAACGCTCCAGTACCTTCATCGTTACGCACGGATATTCCGGTATCTCCGACTGTACGAATAAGCCGCACAGATGTCCGCTATTTTTAAGGATTACCCTATTTATATACAAGAACATCCAAAATGTCAAGTGAATGGAAGGTTTTATCTACGAATCGCCGCTTATTTTCCGCTACGCACTTCGTAAATTCTTCCAGAACTTTCTCTGTGACCGTAAAGGTATAGAGCTTTTCCACCGGCGACGCAAGGACATACTCCCAGGTATAGATCGTGGAATCTTCCAGTCTTCCCAGAGGCTTTTCCATATACTCACCGTTGATCTCCATGAGTTTCAGTTCAAAGACTGCCCGCACAAGGCGATTGGGGATCGCGCTTTTCAAGAGCGCCCTGAGGGACTGATAGAGAAGCTTTAAGGTCTCCACTGCCTCCAGATTTTCTCTCCCGTAGTAGTCCGCAAACTCCAGAAAATAGGAGCCGTAACACGCCGCCTCCATATCCTCCGTGATCTCCCGGAAGTAGTTCTGTACATCCACAGAGACGAGAGAGTAGGCATCCCGGCCCTCATAGAGGGCAAACGTGCCGAATACAAAAGGCGCGGATGCCGCCATCAGCGTGCTTCCCGGTCTTCTTGCGCCTCTGGCGAAAGCCGTGATCTTTCCCCGTTCACAGGTCAGGATCACAAGTCTTCTGTCGTATTCGCCCGCCGGGGCGGATTTGATGACCATCCCGGTCAGAATCACCTGTTCTCTCATATCTTAAATGTCTTTCGAATTATAACCGTAGTTCTTCATGTAGAGCTCGGAATCTCTCCATTCCTTGCGGACCTTGACCCAGAGCTTTAAGTTGACCTTCGTGTCCATAAGGTTTTCGATCTCGATCCTGGCGGAGGTACCGATGCGTTTTAACATCTGGCCGCCTTTTCCGATGACGATTCCCTTATGGGACTCACGTTCGCAGATGATCGTGGCATCAATGTCAAAGATACCATTGTCACGCTCTGTCATGCGCTCGATGGTGACTGCGATTCCGTGGGGGATCTCGTCAGACATCATGCGGAGTGCCTTCTCGCGGATCAACTCCGCGGCGATCTGGCGCATCGGCTGGTCTGTGACAGTGTCCTCATCGTAATACTGCGGTCCCTCCGGCAGATACTGGAAGATCGTGTGAATCAGGGTATCCGTGTTTGTCTTCTTCATCGCGGATACCGGGATCACCTCTTTAAAGTGGTACGCGTCCTTATAGGTCTCGATAGTCTTTAAGATGTCCTCTTTCTTCACCGTATCGATTTTGTTGATGACGAGGATCACCGGCGTCTTTACCGTCTGCAGCACCTTTAAGATATGCTGCTCGCCGGAACCGATGTAGGTCCCCGGCTCCACGAGCCACAGGATCACATCCACCTCGCGGAGTGTGTGCTCCGCAACATTCACCATGTACTCGCCGAGTTTGTTTTTTGCCTTGTGGATGCCCGGTGTATCGAGGAAGATAATCTGCCCGTGTTCATCTGTATACACAGTCTGGATCCTATTTCTCGTGGTCTGCGGTTTTTCCGATGTGATCGCGATCTTCTGTCCGATCAGGTGGTTCATCAGCGTGGACTTACCAACGTTCGGGCGTCCGATCAATGTCACAAAACCAGATTTATATCCCTTTTTCATGAAATCTCCTTAATTCTTTTATATGTATCTCTCCCATACCGAATTGCTCCCGCATCTACGCTTCGCTCCGGTCGGTGCTGGACATGTGCCACCGGCACATAGCACCTTCAAAAGCATTCGTAATCCGCTCATTTTTCTTCGAAAAATGGCTACTTACTCATGCTTTTGGCGGGCCAAAAGGTCAAAACTTCTCCTGCAGGCAAGCCTGCGTCGAAGTTCCGGCCTTTTTTCCCTTGGTATTATGCAAACAGCGGCTTGATCTCCTTAAATATCTCGCTGTCTGCCTTGATCTTATCCTCATTTCCGACCACGCATACCGCGCCAGTCTCAAGGATCGCCTTCGTGATCGGTGCAAGGGCGCGGATGTCTTCCACAGTCGCGTTTAAGATCTCCTCGCGCTCCTTCTTCAGCATCTCGTCCGTCACTCCGGAATACCATGCGGAGAGTCCGCGGCTTCCCTGTAAGGACGGAGTCAGCGGTGTGTCGATATCGCTGATGGTTCCGATGACATATTTTGTCATGGTGCGCTCATCCGCCTCGAAGTTCTCCAGATAAGCCGGAATGCCGAGATAGATATCATCGCTCTTCTTCACTTCCGGATCGCGATAAGAGACAAAATATCCCTCGCCGGAACGTCCAATGCCGCTCATACAGCCGTAAGCGCCGCCCTTCACGCGGATGTTGATCCAGAGGTAATCGTAGCTCAGCATCACCTTCAGGATCCGAAGCGCGCCTGTGTAGGAATATCCGCTTCCCGCGAAGGTTCCACAGTGTGCCACATAGTTGACCTTTGAGGAAGAAGTAAATCCCTCGTTTAAATTCTCCTTCGGTGCCGTAAACGGATAGATTTTTCCGCTGCCCGCCGGAAGCTTCTCAGAGAGCTTCTTCATAGCATTCCCGAGGTAAGAGAATCCCTCGTCGTCCGCCGTGTAGCTGACGGTCATGTTCTCCCTTGTAAAAAGAGCTTCCATCACACGCTTCAGACCTGCGATGATCTCGCTCTTCTTCTCGTCAAAGTTCTTCGCACAGTCCTCCAGGAACTTAAAGTATCCAATCCCGCCTGTCATATCGTTATAGTAGGAGGTGTCAGAGAAGTAGGATGTGGCTCTCGCGACTGCCGCCGTGTGGCCGGATCCCATGAGTTTCATCTGGGACTTTGATTTTCCCTCGCTTAAGATCTCGTTTAACCGCTTCTCATCATCGAGAACAGAGCGGTTAATGATCTCCTCTAAGATCTCGAAGCCGAAGTCAAGCTTCTCGTAGAGCACTCTCGCGCTGCAGACAAAGACACCTGTGAAGCTTCCTGCCTTTGTGAGATCCGGGTAAGATGTCACGGAGAAGGAAATTCCACCGCTGTTTAAAAAGATCTCGCTGCTTAAATCGCTGTAGCTGTAATTTTTCGTATCCACATATCCAAGGACAGATTTTAAGAGTCCGAGATACGGCAGATCCTCCATCGGAATCCGGTCCGTGTTGAAGAGGACCTTCAGATAACCGATCCCTGATGTGAACATGTTGTGGCGGACCACTGTGATGCCGTCCAGCTTCGTCTCCTCGAAGATCAGTTTCGCCGGTTCCCTTCCGATCCCCTCTCTCGTGAGCATCGGGATCTTCTCGAGATCTTCCTTCGGTGACGGGGTATCCTGGTATTCCTTTAATTCCTTCGTCTGGCGTACCAGAGTCTCGATCTCCTCTTTGGAGAGACTGTCCTTATATTCTTTTAACTTTTTCGCCGTCTGCTCCTCGATCCGTGCGGTGAGGTTCTTCTTCGGGCTCGCGATCACAACAGCCTCGTACGGGTTGTCGAGAAGGTATGTCCTGATCAGTCCCTCAAAATATCCGCTGTCCGCGCCTTTCTTCAACGCCGCGAAGGTGTCCTCATACTCTAAGTGCATCATCGGATCGCCGCCGTAGAGCCAGCTGTCCAGGCACTGGAGACCGTACATGAGTCCCTTCGGCGTGGAGCCATAATCCGCCTCGCGGTACTGGAATTCATAGTTGTTGATTCCGGCTTTCAGGCACTTTTTGTCGATGCCGCCGTCCGCGAGCTTCTTTAACTCCGCCTTTACAATCTTTACGAACTCGTCCTTCTGCTCTCTCTCCGCGTTCTTCGCGATCACGGAGAAATACGGCTGTAAGATCCCATACTCGTAGCCGCCCATGATGTCATCGCCGATCCCGGCATCCAGAAGCGCTTTCTTAAGCGGCGCGCCCGGGGCATCTAAGAGCACATACTCCAGGATCTGGAATGCCACATACTCCTTCGGGGAGAGTTCATTTCCCGCCTGGGTATTGATGGAAAGGTAGGTCGCGTGGTCAAGGCTCTCGGACTCGGATACGGAGTAGAAGATCTCCCTCTCGATGGGTTCCTTGAATTTCTTCTGGATCTGGATCTCAGAATCGATCTCTTTTCTGTCGTACTTTCCGAGGTACTCCTCATCCAGCCATCTTAATTTCTCCGTCATGTCCATATCGCCGTAGAGGTAGATATAGCTGTTGGACGGATGATAATATTTATGATAGAACGCGAGGTAATCCTCGTAGGTCAGCTTTACAATGTCTTCCGGATCTCCGCCGGACTCCACGCCGTAGCAGGTATCCGGGAACATTGCCGTATGGATATAGCTGTCCAGGACGCTCTCCGGGGAGGAGAACACGCCCTTCATCTCGTTGTATACAACGCCGTTGTAGGTGAGCTCGCCTTCCGGATCTTCCAGCTCGTAGTGCCAGCCTTCCTGCATGAAGATTTTCTTCTCTTTTCCGATATTCGGGTGGAAGACCGCGTCCATGTAAACGTCCATGAGGTTCTGGAAATCAGTGTCGTTACAGCTTGCGATCGGATAAACGGTCTTATCCGGGTAAGTCATGGCGTTTAAAAAGGTGTTTAAGGATCCCTTGACGAGCTCCACAAATGGATCCTTCACCGGGAATTTATCAGATCCGCAGAGCACGGTATGCTCGATGATATGCGGAACGCCGGTGCTGTCTGACGGCGGCGTCCGGAAACCGATGCAGAATACTTTATTATTGTCCTCGTTGCTCATGAGGAAAATATTTGCGCCTGTTTTTTTATGCTCTAAGATCATACCGTCGGAATTCAGTTCCGGGATATGTTTTACCTGCCGAAGCCGGTACGCGTCAAGGGCTTTGACTGATTCAATCTGGCTCTCCATATCTGAATGTCCTTTCTGTTGTGCTTTAGGCTATAGTTGTAACCGGATCGCTCCGCACTTCGTGCTTCCACGTCTGCGCTCCGCTCCGGTCGGTGCTGATCATGTGCCACCGGCACATAGCACCCTCAAAAACATTCGTAATCCGCTCATTTTTTCTGCGAAAAAATGGCTGCTTACTCATGTTTTTGGCGGGTCTCAAGGTCATGCCCTCTCCTGCAGGCAAGCTTGCGTCGGATTCCTGACCTTGATGCCCTTATTTACATATTTCCCACAAATTTATCTTTTAATATCGCAAAACACTCTCTGACACAAAAATGTGCAAAAAGCACCGGATCCGACTTCGCGGAAATTCCGCTGACATTCGGGATTCCGACGTGTCTTGCGATTCCTTTTGCCCGGAGTTCGTGGAAATTGCTGGTGAGGATGCCCACGCGGATCGTGATTTCCTCATCCGGCGGAAGAAGGTAACCGTATTCCGCCATGGCCGCGCGCAGCGTTGCCCGGCGGAGACGTTCTCTTTCCGTAATCAGAATCTTACTGTATACCATATTTTCGTAAGTGCTGCGGGACGATTCCTCTAAGAGGAGCTGGTAATCCGGCACCCCACGGCTCTTCATATATCGGTACATAGCGGATGCCTCTGTCACATCCTCATCATCGCCCTGTCCGCCGGAAAGAACGAACACCGTGTTCGGATGATAGGCCGCGTACTCCACCGCCTTATCCAGGCGCCGCTCCAGGGTGCGGCTGATCTTGTTTCCGCGCACCTGGGCGCCGAGGACGATCACGTAGTTCACACTCTCCTTCTGGAAGGAGATAGCGCTGAAACCCATCATGAGTTCCACCACGACAAAAATAAAGGCGATGGCTGAAAAAAACGTGATCACCGCCACTTCCAGCTGCACCGGAATCTTGTCGCGGAATCTCGGGTAAAACTTCATCACCGCGGCCGCGGCAAAAAATCCCAGCGCCAGTATGATCCAGATCGCCGAGAACGAAGTTCCCGCGCCGGAGTAGATCACGATCACGCCGTAATAAATGAGGCATAATATTCCAAGGATGCCAAAAACTACCGCCACAATTATGCCTCCTTTCCAGTCTTTCACATTATTATCTGCAATTCTGTCAACTCTGAAAATGTTTCCCTCCAGCCCCGCAGGATCCCAGCCAGCTCTGTGTGCTGTGAACATTTCTACTCAGGGAATCGCCACCCGGTAATCTCTTACTCTGCCTCTTTCTTTCGCAGAATATCGTACTGCTCCACTTCCCCGTCCAGGTCGATGTAGAGGACCTGTTTCGGATGCGGTGCGCTCTCCTGGCTCTCGCCTTCCTCGGTGTAGATGCCGCGGACGAGGGCGGAAATATTTCTTCCGTCCGGTTTCATGATCTCGATGGTCTCACCGACGGAGAACTTATTCTTCTGCTCGATCTTCGCGAATCCTCTCGCATCGCGCTCTTCCGCAGTTCCGAGATAGATATAGTTCTTTACATACGTGTTGCTGTCGTAGATCTGGGTCTCGGACGTCGGTTTTCCAAAGTAAAAACCTGTGGTAAACTCACGGTAAGTGCACTTTCCGATCTCTTCCTTGTACCACTCCATGTTCGCTTTATATTTCTCCGGATTCTCCAGATAGTCATCGATGGCTTTGCGGTAGGTCCTGGCAACTGTTGCCACATAGAGCGCCGTCTTCATGCGGCCTTCGATCTTAAAACTGTCGATTCCGGCGTCGATCATCTCCGGCACATGCTCGATCATGCAGAGATCCTTGGAGTTGAAAATATAGGTTCCTCGCTCATTCTCGTATACCGGCATATACTCGCCCGGTCTCGTCTCCTCCACAACGGAGTATTTCCAGCGGCACGGATGGGTACAGGCACCCTGGTTCGCGTCGCGGCCCGTAAAGAAGTTGCTGAGCAGGCATCTTCCGGAGTAGGAAATGCACATCGCGCCGTGGATGAAGCTCTCGATCTCCATGTCCTCCGGGATATGCTCCCGGATCTCCTTGATCTCCTTTAAAGATAACTCTCTGGCGGAAACCACACGCTTTGCGCCGAGCTCATGCCAGAAGAGATATGTTCCATAGTTTGTATTGTTCGCCTGGGTGCTGATATGGATCTCTATATCCGGGAGTACCCGCTTTGCGATGGTGAAAACACCCGGGTCTGAGATAATGAGAGCGTCCGGACGGATCGTCTTTAACTCCTCAAAATACTCCTCAACACCTGCAAGGTCGTCGTTGTGCGCGAGAATATTCGCTGTGATATACACCTTTACGCCGTGGTCATGGGCAAATTTGATGCCCTCCATGATCTCTTCGTTCGTAAAGTTTTTCGCCTTGGCGCGGAGGCCGAATGCCTCACCGCCGAGATATACAGCATCAGCGCCGTAGATAACGGCTGTCTTTAAGACATCAAGGCTTCCTGCCGGAATCAGAAGTTCTGTTTTTCTCATAATTCATCCTTTCCAAATGTTCAACCGGTCTGCACACCCGCTGCGCTGACCGCATGAAACAAGTCCGCCTCTATTTTGCCGGACCGCTTCCTTTTTTCACACTGAGCGCGACCCCGTCGCCCACCGGCAGGATCGAAGTCTCGAATTCATCCATATGTTTTAACGTATATAAATACTCCCGCATCCGCTCGTGGATCGTCCGGTCACGGCGCTCCACCGCGTAACGCGATTCCATGATCGTTCCGTCCTGGAGGACATTGTCAGACATTAAAAGTCCGCCATCCCGCAGAAGGCGCAGGATATCCGGCAGCCAGTTGATGTACTGGCCCTTTGCCGCGTCCATGAAGATAAAATCAAAGGAGCCGGAAAGACCCGCAAGGATTTCCCCGGCATCGCCCTCCAGCAGCGTGATTTTTTCTTCCATCCCAGCAAGGCGGAAGTTTTCCTTCGCCTCCGGGATCCTCTTTTCATATTTTTCAATGGTCGTGATCCGGCACTCTTTTGGCATCACCGATGCCATCAAAAGTGCCGAGTATCCGACCGCAGTTCCAACTTCAAGGATCCTGTTCGGAGCCACCAGCGTCACCATCGTCTTTAAGAGCGATGCTGTCTCCCTGCGGATGATCGGAACCCTGTTCTTCACAGCATTCTCAGCGATCGTCTCAATAAGCGGTCCGTCTCCCTGGGCCAGGGAATTTATATAAGTCGTAAGTCTGTTCTCCGTGATCATGATTTTGTGTCTTCCTTCGCGGTATCGTCCGGATTTTCCTTTAAAATATTGATCAGCTCCTTGGAATCCTTCGAGGTGTTTAACTCGTAGGTTCCCGCGTTCACTTCATATCCATAGCATTTTGCCTGGATCGTAAATGTGCGGGCATCGCGGATCAGACCGGCTTTCTTTAAGATCTTTCCGACCTCTTCCACCGACTCATCCCCGTCCAGTTTGATACTCTTTTCTGTTCCAGGCTCTGCTTCCATTGCCGGCGCGTAGAAGATCCCATGTCCGAAGGAGTAGGCGCTTCTCGCCCCCGTAACAATGAGTACCGCAGCGAGACCGTACAGGATGATCCTTCCGGATGTGCTGATGACAAACAGGCTGATTTTGTTGATTTCTCTCGTTATCTTGCTCATATCATTTCCCTTGCAGGTAGCTCCGCCGTGTATCTTCTTGTTTTCATGTGCATGAAAACAAGAAGTCGGGGGCGTTCCCCCCTATACTGAGCTGTGCCAAAAATTGCTTATGCAAGCAAGCTTGCAACACAATTTTCAGCCCAGCTCGGTGCACGGCTAACTGGGTTCATTTAAACTTCCATGATGATCGGAAGGATCATCGGGTTTCTCTTGATTCGTTTCCATAAGAAGTCGCTTAAGCTGTCACGGATGATGTTCTTGATCTTGCCCCAATCAGACACGTGACGCTCTAAGCAGTCTGCCACAGCCTGATCCACGATTGCCTGAGCCTCTTCCATCAGATCCTCGGATTCACGCACATAGACAAATCCTCGGGATACGATATCCGGTCCGGAGAGCAGCATATTGGAATGCTTCTCCAGCGTCAGGACAACGATGATGATGCCGTTCTGGGCAAGATTCTGACGATCGCGGAGTACAATGTTTCCGACATCTCCGACGCCGAGTCCGTCAACGAGAACACCGCCGGACTGTACATGATCGATGACGTCCGCTCCGCTCTCACCGATCTCAAGCACGTCTCCTGTGTGGAGCATCACAACATTCTCCTTCGGGATTCCAAGAGAGATCGCAAGCTCCTTCTGTGCCATTCTGTGGCGGTATTCGCCGTGGATCGGGATCGCAAATTTCGGGCGTACTAACGCGTAGATCAGCTTGATCTCCTCCTGGCAGGCGTGTCCGGATACATGGGTATCCTGAGAGATGACCTTCGCGCCCTTCATAGAGAGCTCGTTGATCACTCTGGAAACAGCCTTCTCATTTCCCGGAATCGGTGTGGAGCTTAAAACGACCACATCGCGCGGAGTGATGGAGACCTTTCGGTGCATGGAGGATGCCATTCTGGAAAGGGCTGCCATGGACTCACCCTGGCTTCCTGTTGTAATGAGGACGGTATCCTCCTCCTTATAATTCTTTAACTGTTCAATATCCACGAGCGTTCCATCCGGGATATTGATATATCCGAGCTCCTGGGCAGTTCCGATGACGTTGACCATGCTGCGGCCTTCCACAACGACTTTTCTGCCGTACTTGCATGCGGAGTTGATGACCTGCTGGACACGGTCCACGTTGGAAGCGAATGTCGCAACAATGATACGGTTCTGCTGATGCTCCGCAAAGATCGCATCAAAGGTCTTTCCGACGGTTCTCTCGGACATGGTAAATCCAGGACGAATCGCGTTTGTGGAGTCGCAGAGAAGGGCAAGAACACCTTTCTTTCCGAGCTCTGCCAATCTCTGGAGGTCTGTCACATCGCCGAATACCGGAGTGTAGTCGATCTTGAAATCACCGGTATTTAAGATGATTCCCGCAGGTGTGAATACCGCAAGGGCAGCCGCGTCCTCAATGGAGTGGTTCATCTTGATAAATTCTACGCGGAAACAGCCGAGATTGATGGACTGTCCGTGCTTTACGACCTTGCGCTTTACGCTGCGCAGCATGTTGTTCTCTTCGAGTTTATGGTCAATTAAGCCCATGGTCAGCTTTGTCGCATAGACCGGCGCGTTCACCATTTTTAACACGTACGGAAGCGCTCCGATATGGTCCTCATGACCGTGGGTAATAACGAATCCTTTTACTTTCTCATAATTATCTTTTAGATAGGTCACATCCGGAATGACAAGATCGATTCCAAGCATGTCATCACTGGGGAATGCAAGTCCGCAGTCCATAATGATGATGCTGTCGCCGTACTCGATGGCTGTCATGTTCATTCCGATCTGTTCCAGTCCCCCGAGAGGGATAATTTTGACTTTGCAGTCTGCTGTATCATTCTTCACGTTCTTCACGATTCATAACCTCTTTCTTATTTTCATTCTTCGTCCTGCATTCACTGCAAAGTCCATAGAGCTTTACCTCGTGGTTTGTCACGAGAAAGCCCAGTTTCTCCATAACCTCCTCTTCCAGACTGTCCAAAAGGTCTGATTCCAGGGAATACACCTTTCCGCAGCCGGTACAGATGGCATGGTGGTGGCGGTGTCCCGACGCGCTTTCTTCACCGTTCAGCTCATACCGGGTAAAACCGTCATCAAATGTGACTTTGTCGATTACATGCAGGTCTAAAAGGACCTGTACGGTCCTGTATATCGTAGCCAGTCCGATCTCCGGGCTGTTTACTTTCGCTAAATCATAAATTTCTTCCGCAGTCAGATGTTCCGCTGGATGGGACGCAATAATATCAAGTACCATCATACGCTGATTTGTTACTTTGAGTCCTGCCTTGCGCAGCAGTCCTTTTACCGTTTCGTCGTTCATTTTCATTGTCCCCCAACATCTGTCCTCCGAAAACCTTCCTGCTGCCAGCGTTCTGCGCAGACAGCAACCGGTCCTGCATTCGATCAGCTTCTTTTCCAAGCACCAGGCCCGCCTTTTTCCCGTCATCCAGACGGGCAAGTTTCCTGACTGTCAATACGATTATTTGTCTGTATCTGTGTATTAAATGTTTGTTTTCTGCTTTTTGTACGTGCTCTACTGTTTCTCGAGATCCACGTCGTCAAGAAGCTCCGCGAAGATCTTCATGAGACCTTCCAGCTCGTCCTCATCTTCCACGAACTCATAGAGGGCATCAGACTCGTCTGCGCCGGACATATCCTTTAAGATATAGCAGTCGCCTTCCTCGTCGTCATCTTCCGCGTCTGTGACAAGAAGATAGTTTGCCCCGTTTAATTTTGTCTCCTCCACAACATAGAATTCCAGTGTCTGGTCATCGTCGACCAATGTGATTTTTCTCTCTTCCATACATATTCTCCTGTCTCTGAAAAATGTGTAACTTTTCAAGACCTTCACTTACAGAACCTTCCACCGGCAGCTTCTTCCGGATGCACGGCAGCGGTTACATGTACAGTAACGAAAAGTTCTCAGGTATCGTTTCGTATTATTCTTTTTCCTTCGTTTTCAGGCAGTCCAGATAACCCTGTAAGATCAGCCCCGCAGCGACTTTATCGATCACCGCTTTTCTGTTCTCGCGGCGCACTCCGCTCTCCATCAGGATCTGTTCCGCAGCAACGGTCGTGAGACGTTCATCCCAGTAATGCACCGGAAGTCCGGTACGGCGCTCCAGCATTTCTCCGAAAGCTTTCGTCTTTTCGACGCGCTCTCCTTCTGTATTGTTCATATTTTTCGGAAGTCCCAGCACGATCTCCGTGATCTCGTACTCCGCGATCAGCTCCTCGATCCGGGCGCATGTCTTGCGCAGTTTATTCTCGTCCTTGCGCTCGATGGTCTCGACACCCTGTGCCGTCAGAAGAAGTCCGTCGCTGACTGCGACTCCCACGGTCTTTGAACCGAAATCCAGTCCGAGTATTCTCATAACGTATATTATCCTATCTGTTTTTCCTCATAGCAAAACCAGCCGGTGATTCCCGGCTGTCTGCATATTCTTTCTTATCTTTCCCGGAAACTAGCGGAGTCTCGTATCGATATAATTCTCCATCAGTTCTTCCAGGATCTCATCACGTTCCACCTTCATGATCAGGCTTCTTGCGCTCTTGTAGCTTGTAATGTAGGTCGGATCACCAGACATGATATAGCCGACGATCTGGTTGATCGGGTTGTATCCCTTTTCCGTGAGCGCCTCGTAAACCTCACGGAGGACCTCACCAACCTCCAGTTTTTTATCTTCCTGTACCGCTTTAAAATATTGTGTATTACTGATATCGCCCATAAATATCCCCACGTCCTTCGACGGCTGTCCCGCGCTTTTCGCGCAAAGCCACCCCTTTTGTTGCTATCCTTATTCTACTCTACTTTCATATTTTGTGCAATATAAAACTTACTCGCCCAATTTAACGCTGTTTTTCATTTTCAGCCAGAAAATCGGGACTTTCAACACTGTTTCACGGCATTTTGGGTGCCAAAAATACTTATTTTTCCTTCAGAAGCAGAATCTCCTCTGTCAGGAAATCTCCAAGAATGCCCGAAACGAACGTATTTTTCAGTGTTTTCGGATCACGTCCGTCGAGACGGATCGCTGCCTTCACATATTCCTTTGTATATCCGGTCATGTAGACCTCGTCATTGATGGTCACCGGTTCCTCCAGAAGGATCTCCTGTCCTGTTCCGACAAAGGAGCTTCTGTACTCCCCGGACATCTTCTTCTCGAGTTTTAAGAGAACGGCGCTGCGCTCTTTCTTCACCGGCTCCGGCACCTGGTCAGGCATCCGGTCCGCGCGGGTTCCGGCACGTCTGGAATACGGGAACACATGCATCTCGTAGAAGTGAACTTTTTCGAGGAATCTCCTTGTTGTCTCAAAGTCCGCATCCGTCTCTGCCGGAAATCCGACGATAACATCCGTCGTGATCGCCGGATTCCTGAAGTGTTTTCTTAAGATCTCACAGCGGTCCGCATATTCCTCGCAGGTGTAATGGCGGTTCATGCGCTTCAGGGTATCGTCGCATCCGCTCTGCAGGGACAGGTGGAAATGCGGACAGATCTTCGGAAGCCTGGAAAGCTCCGACGCGAACTCTTCTGTGATGACACGGGGCTCTAAGGAACCAAAACGGATCCGCTCGATTCCGTCGATCTCATGAAGTCTCTTAATCAGTGTCAGAAAGTCGATTCCCTCATCCTTGAAATCGATGCCGTAGGAGGTCAGGTGGATTCCGGTGAGAACGATCTCCTTGTAACCTTCCTCTGCCAGGATCTTTACTTCCTCCTCCACATCCTCCGGCCGGCGGCTTCTGACGCGGCCTCTCGTATACGGAATGATGCAGTAGCTGCAGAACTGGTTGCAGCCGTCCTGAACCTTGATGAATGCACGGGTGTGCTCCGCCTGTTTGTTGATGTGAAGTTTCTCGTACTCGTTGGATCCCGCAAGGTCCGTGATGGACTCCCGGATCTCTTTTCCGGCAAACCATGCCTCCAGAAGCGGGACAAGGTCCGCCTTGCGGTTGTTTCCGATGATCAGATCAACAGCGGCATCCTCTCTCAGTTTGTCCGCCGCCGCCTGGACATAGCATCCTGCCGCAACTACCAACGCGTCCGGATTCTTCGCCTTCGCGCGGTGCAGCATCTGGCGGGATTTTTTATCTGCAACATTTGTCACGGAACAGGTGTTGATGACATAGACATCCGCTTTCTCCTCAAAGCTCACGATCTCATAGCCTGCAGCCTCCAGAAGCTGTTCCATGGCCTCCGTTTCGTATGCATTTACTTTGCAGCCAAGATTATGCAGCGCTGCTTTTCTCATATTCAATCTCCTTGTAATTACTGGGGTGATTTCTCTGCCATGCCATGTTTCCGTCCTCAAAATTTCAGAATCATATCATGTGCAAAGCTTGTTTTTTATTCAAGATACCTCTTGACTTTTCATGCATGTCCATTTAGTATGAAGATAGGTTTTTTTATTACCAGAATCAAAAAATATTCGAATATTGGGAGGAACACTGACATGAAAACCGTTAAAATTTCTTTAAACTCCATCGATAAAGTGAAATCTTTTGTAAATGACCTTACCAAGTTTGATACCGATTTCGACCTTGTTTCCGGCAGATACGTCATCGACGCAAAATCCATCATGGGTATCTTCAGTCTGGACCTTTCCAAGCCGATCGATTTAAATATCCACGATGGCGGAAATACAGAAGAGATCCTTACTGTACTTGCTCCGTATATCATTGAAGCATAAGAAAGTGTTTTTAAAAACTGCCGGAAACTAAATTCCGGCAGTTTTTTACGCGTGCAACGAGCCAAAGTCCATGCTTGCATGAGACCTTGGCGTTGCTAAGCGCCGGTGGCGCTTGTTTAGCAACGACCGAAACGGAGTGTAGATGCCGCGATAACTTGAGAAGCTCGCAAAGCGTGCTTCTCATAGTTTCCTTTTCCGCCAGTTTTTTCCGCACCGCATAACATCATTTTCCATGCTGCGGCACATTTCAGTCCAACTGGGAATCCCAAACCGCATTTTAGATGCAGCGGATCACTTCTCTCGTCTCCAGTGCTGTCTTCATCAGCTCGTCGATCTTCTCATCCAGCTTTTTCTCGGAATTTTTGATCTTCTTTAAGCTCGGCTTTGTGACCGGATGCTTTGCGACGAAGATCGTGCAGCAGTCCTCGTACGGAAGAACCGATGTCTCATAAGTACCGATTTTTAAAGAGATATCCACGATATCCTGCTTGTCGAAGGCAATGAGCGGTCTCATAACCGGGAGCTCGCATACTTCGTTTGTGACAGCTAAGGACTGCATCGTCTGAGATGCGACCTGACCGATGCTCTCGCCGGTGACAAGTGCCAGACAATCATTCTCCTTCGCGATCGTCTCTGCGATCTTCATCATATAGCGGCGCATGATGATCGTAAGCTCGTCATGCGGGCACTGATCGTAGATGTAGAGCTGGATATCGGTAAAGTTGATGATATTCAAGCGGATCGGTCCCGTGTATTTCGCAACAAGCTTCGCGAGATCAACGACCTTCTGTTTTGCGCGCTCGCTCGTATACGGCGGCGCATGGAAATAGGTCGCATCGATGGTCACGCCGCGCTTTGCGATCATCCAGCCTGCAACCGGGCTGTCGATTCCGCCGGATAATAACAACATGGCACGTCCCGCTGTTCCGATCGGCATTCCGCCCGGTCCCGGGATCGTCTCGGAGAAGATATTGATCTTGTGGCGTACTTCCACACGGAGCAGCACATCCGGTGTGTGGACATTGACCTTTGTCTCCGGGAATGCGTTTAAGATCACCTCGCCGAGGTCACGGTTGATCTGGTCGGAAACTACCGGATACTGCTTGTTGGCGCGTCTCGCAACGACCTTAAAGGTAAAGTTCTTATTCTCATAGGCATCGTCAATATATTTTACGACCTGTGCCTTCAGGTCCTCATAACCGTTGTCTTCGATCTGAACCATCGGGCAGATCCCGACGATACCGAATACATGCTGAAGAGCATCGATCACCTCATCGTAATCGAAGTCTTCTGCTGCCTCCGCGTAGATTCTTCCCGCCTCTTTTGTGACGGAGAAATTGCCTTCCAGATTCTTTAAACGGTGATGGATCTGTTTTACAAGGGCATCCTCAAAGAGGTAACGGTTTTTTCCCTTTACGCCGATCTCTGCGTATTTGATTAAAAATGATCTGTATTTCACGGAATATCCTCCATAGGATCCTGAACTTTTTGCGATCGGCATTTTCCCGCCGTCCGCCGCTGTTTCAGGATATTTTTCTTAGTGACTGACCGGGAATTCTTCGTTTTCCCGCCAAGTGTTGTATATGATCTTTATGCTCTCCGATATCTTCTGAGCATCGGCACAAGTTCATTCAGTACTTCCAGACAGTAATCCACTTCCTCCTCAGTATTAAATGCACCGAAGGAGAAGCGAAGCGTGGAATCCAGCAGGGAATCCTTCACGCCGATCCCTTTTAAGGTTCCTGACACACCCGGATGATTGGAGGAGCATGCGGAGCCGGAAGAAACATAGATTCCCTTATCTTCCAGCGCATGGAGCAGTACCTCTGCCCTCACGCCCTCAAATCCTGCCGCAACGATCTGCGGAGCGCTGTCCCGGCCGGTAAGACCATGGACTGTAACGCCGTCCATCGCCTGAAGACCTTTTACCATGCGGTCCTTGATCGCATAGAGCTTATCGATCTTTGCATCATGATCTGTATAAACCATCTTTGCTGCAAGTCCGAGACCTGCGCATCCCGGAACATTCTCGGTGCCGGAGCGCATGCCTTTCTGCTGTCCGCCGCCGTAGATGATCGGTTTGATCTTTACCTTCTCATCAATATACAGGAAGCCGGTTCCCTTCGGGCCGTGGATCTTATGTCCGCTGGCTGATAAGAGGTCGATGCCCTGTTTTTTCGGACGGATCACATATTTTCCGTAAGCCTGGATCGCGTCCACATGGAAGTAGGCGGACGGCTTTTTCTCCTTGATGATCTTCGCGATCTCCTCGATTGGTTCTACCGCTCCGATTTCATTGTTTACATACATGACGGACACAAGGATCGTATCGTCGCAGATTGCCTCCCGGAGCGCGTCTAAGGATACATGTCCGTTATGGTCCACCGGCAGGTAGGTCACGCGGAAGCCAAACTCCTCGAGGAACGCTGTCGTATTGTAGATCGATGCATGTTCCACGCAGGAGGTGATGATGTGGTTTCCGGCGCGCTTATTTGCAAGCGCCGTTCCGATCAGCGCCAGATTGTTGGACTCGGTTCCGCCGGAAGTGAAGAGGATCTCCTTATCCTTCACTTTTAAAGTCTTCGCGATCTCCTCACGGGCAGTCTTAATATAATTTTCCGCCTCCACGCCTTTCATGTGTCTGGAGGACGTATTGCCGTAGTCCACGGTCATTGTCTCCGCGACGATGTCGCGCACCTCGTCGAAGGCGCGGGTCGTCGCGGAGTTATCAAAATAAACTTCTCTCTTTTCCATGAGTTTTATTTACTCCCAGTCTGGACCGGCAAAACATTCTCCATATTCATATACCGGTCTTTTTACTTCTTAAAATTTACCCTTTATAGCATAATGCTATTTTCAACTTTTTTGTAATCGTTCAGTTATTCACAGTTATAATTAAAAACTCATCCTGAATTTTTCTTCGGTCTGCACTGAAATTTTTACTTCATGATTCCAGTAATAATCCCACAGCCGCCATCACAAACATTCCGGCCGTTTCCGTCCTGAGGATTCTCTTTCCGAGCGTCACCGGCTTCACCCCGGACTGCATCGCAAGCTCCACTTCCCCGTCCGAAAATCCGCCTTCCGGTCCGATAAAGATGGACAGGCTCTGTCCCGGTTTTAAGCTCCCGATGAGTTCTCTCGTAAGTGCCATTCCGCCCGCTCCCGGAAGACTCTCAGAATCTTCGTAGGGAATGATCGCCAGATCATCCAGCGCTGCCGCCTCAATGGCCGCCTTAAATTTCATCACATTTCCAATTTCCGGAACAATCATGCGCTTCGACTGTTTTGCCGCGCTCTCGGAGATCCCGTACCAGCGTTTTCTCTTCGCTTCCTCTTTTTTCGCATCAAGCTTCACCACCGCGCGGTCGGTGTCCACCGGAACAATCTTTGTGACACCCAGTTCTACACATTTCTGGATGATAAATTCCATTTTATCTGCTTTCGGAAGTCCCTGATACAAGGTTACTGTTACAGGAAGCTCCGTATCGTCCACTTCCTCCGGCAGGATTTTCGCAAGGACTTTATCCGGGAAAAGCTCTGTGATCTCACAGAGACAGTTTGTGCCCTTACCGTCGCTGAGCAGGAGCTTCTCCCCCGGCTTCATCCGCAGTACGTTCTTAATATGATTCACATCGGGACCGGTGATCACGGCCTCCGACTCTGTAAAAAATTCTGTTTCCGTAAAAAAATGGTACACTATTTCTTCCTCGCTGTGAAGGATACCCACTCGCCCTGTCTTGTCACTTCGATGATCTCGAAGGCATCGTTCGCCTCAAGTGCTTCGCGGACGGCCTGTTCCTTCATATCAATAATGCCAGAGCTGATGAAGATTCCGCCTTTCTTTAAGTGGAACGGAACCTGTTTCTGGATCATGATGATAATGTCGGCAAGAATATTTGCAACAACAATATCGTAGCACTCATATCCCGCCGCATCCTGTGTTGCCTTATCGTCGATGATATTTCCCTGGATCACACCGAACTTCTCCTCCGGGATATCGTTGGCTGCAAGATTTTCATGGACTGCGGTGATGGCGTTCTCATCGAGATCCGTTCCAAATACATACTCCGCACCAAGCTTTAACGCAGCGATTCCGAGGATTCCACTTCCTGTTCCGAGGTCAAGGACCTTTACGCCCGGCTTTACATACTTTTCGAGCTGGCGGATACAGAGCTGTGTCGTCTCATGTTTTCCAGTTCCAAACGCAGTTCCCGGATCGATCTGGATCAAAAGCTTGTCCTTATGCTCTTCCGGGATCTCCTCCCACGTCGGCTTGATCAGGATATGATCAACCGTAAACGGTTTGAAGTACTGTTTCCAGTTGTTGATCCAGTCCTTATCGTCCGTCTCGGACTCTGTGATCTTCGCGGTACCGATATTCACGAACTGGCGAATCTCCTCGAGTCCCTCACGGACTGCCTTTAACTTTTCTTCCGTATCCTCATCCTCATCTAAATAGAAGCTGACTCTCGCGGTACCGTCATCCGGCGGAAGCTCCGGGAGAATATCGATGAACATTCCCTTCGTCTCGCTTTCGGTAAGCGGTACGTTGTCCTCGATCTCCATTCCCTCGATTCCGATATCATCAAACATGCTTCCGAGATAATCCACCGCATCCGTGGTCGTCTCAAGCGTAAATTTTTTCCATTTCATATATCATTTCTCCTTCTATGTTCTTTTGCCTGTCCAGGATCAGAACTTCCCGCTGCTCTTTCACGTTCTTCGACCATCATTCCGATCTTTGGTTCCAGACTCACCGCACATATGCCCGCATCCAACATGGACGCAGACGAAATCACATGATATCATAACATAGTTTTCCGGGGTTTGCAAGGTGGGAAAATGCTGAAACAGACCAGGGACAGGTTGAGCTTCCTGTCCCTGGTCTGCTTTTCGCAAAATAAGGTTTGGGGTATAACAAACATAAAGTATAGAGGTCTTCATTATGAAATGAATTGCTGCTGAATTCTCCCCGGGCATTTGACCGTCCGGGAAGACAGCAGTTCTATTTCCATGCCTGATTTAGTCAAACGTCTCTGCAAATAAACCCACAGCGGCTTTTCGACCAACTCCGCGCATAGCGAACTGTCAGTATATGATCTGGATTACGGCTCGTAAACGTCGTCGATGATCTCGAACTCTTTTGCCGCGAGAGTCTTCTCAACCCATTCTCTCTTTGCTGTGCCGTTCTTTGCAGCTGCGAGCTTGCTCTCATCTGCTGCCTGGAACTTCTTTGCGTCCTCTAAGATCTGCGGAGCGTCTTTTCTCGGGATAACGATAACGCCATCCGGATCAGCCAGGATGATGTCTCCCGGGTTTACGCTGATTCCGCCGCAGGATACCGGTACGTTAACCTCACCTGGTCCCTCTTTGTACGGACCACCCGGTGTTGTGCCTGTGCAGTATACCGGGAAATCCCATTTTCCGATCTCATCGATGTCACGGATCGGTCCATCAAGAACAATACCTGCGATCTTTCTGTCATAACGAAGATAAGCCATCATGATCTCGCCCATAAGGGAACGTGTATCATCTTCCTCGTTGGACACTACGATAAAGTCGCCTTCCTGAGCAATGTTTAATGCTGCGTGAAGAGCAAGGTTGTCACCGCCTCTTGCCTTAACGGTGAGTGCCGGTCCGACTGCCATCTGCTCTTTCGGCTGGCTTACAAGGCGGATTCTCGGATTCATCGCCGCGTTTCTTCCCATTACATCACATGTGTTGGATGCCGGAATGTTCTTAAACTGCATCATAACCTCTTTGTCCGGCATGTGTCTCTTTAAATAGATTCTCTTACCTACTGCCATTTTGTAATCTCCTTTTCCTTGGATTTTTATGTGGTTGAGATCGCTTCTTTTGCTCTCTCATCTCTTTCTGATCATATTGTATCGCAGGTCTATAACAATTACAAACAATGTATTTATTTGCTTTTCACAATATTTTTTTGTTATTCACTTTACATCCCGATAAACAATATATATAATGAAAGTATTGGCGGAAAATCCGTCTTTTCGCAAAACGCTGTTTTACAGTAACTGTTCAGTAGGTCCTCGCAGGTGCTGTGGGCCAGTGGCACACAGCCAGCACGGACCGAAGCGCAGCGTAAAACGCTTTAAAATGGATTTTTGCTCGCAGCTATGAAGGCACTGAATCGTTACATCCTGCAAAAGATAGAAGGGGTCTTTTTATGAATTTACTTAGTTTGTACTATTTCGTTGAACTTGCCAAAGAGCTTCACGTCACCAACACAGCTCAGAAGCTCTATATTTCCCAACAGAACCTAAGCCAGCATATCCAGCGTCTGGAACAGTATTACGGTGTCCCTCTCTTCCACAGAAAGCCAAAGCTCGCCCTTACCTATGCAGGGGAACAGCTCTACGCTGTCGCCGTAAAAATTCTTGCCGAGGAACATGAATTCCAGAACCGTCTCGCCGACATCTCCGAAAAAAGCATCGGCAATCTGAAACTCGGGATCCCAGCCTACCGCGGACAGATCTGCCTCCCGGAGATCCTGCCGAGATTCTACGCGAAATGGCCGAATATCAAGATCGAGCTCTGCAATGAATCCTCCAACACAATGGAAGAACGTCTCTACAATGGGGAACTTGATATTTTTATCGGTGTCATGTATCAGGATAATCCCAAACTGGAATCTTCCACTCTTCTGACCGACCATATTTACCTGATCTGTTCCGACGAGCTTTTGCAGCGCCACTATCCCGATTCCTGGCAGACCTTAAAAGAAGGATCCTTAAGCGGCGTGGAACTGGCACATTTTTCAAAAATTCCGTTCCTGCTCCCAGCCTCCTCCATGAAGCTTCGAAAAACTCTGGACCAGTGTTTCCTCGACGCAAAGGTAAAGCCGAATATCTTTCTGGAGTCGCAGACCACAGAACTGTTCATGTCCCTGTATCCGCATAATTACGGGGCATTCTTCTGCACCCAGATGCGTCTTCCGATGCTCTTAGCTGCCCACCCAGATGCCAATGCGTTTCCGCTCGCGCTGAAAAAGTCACTGATCAACCACCGGCTGGTCCTTGCCTATCACAAAGAACGTTTTCTTCCAGAGTATGCCCATGATTTTATTGAGATCACGAAGGATGTGTTTGATGGGATCGCGGAGGTTCGGCCGCATTAGCAGCTACACCCAATCCCCTGTCATGTATCATATATTGATAGGGGATTCTTTTTTGCTATTTCGATAAAAGACCTCTAGAAGGTCACATTTCTATAAACCATCTCTCCCTTTTTAACAGTAAGTACTGGTTCGAACACCCTATTGCTTTCTCTAAATGAAGCTGTCTCATCTGTATACGGTCTGTCGCCGAATACATTTTTACCTTCATGTACTCGGAACACTGCAATATCAGCCTGTTTTCCTTCCTTAAGGCTACCTACACGATCCGAAATTCCCATATTTTCTGCATTATTCCAAGTCGCAGCCTTAATTACTTTCTCAAAAGGCATTCCCAGATACGTGTATTTTGATATCTGCATTGCCATATTAAATGCTGTCGGACGTAAATGCATGCTTAGGCGGGTAACATCAGTGCCTAACAGATCCGGGTAGAATTTTTCAGCGATTGCTTTTTCGGAAACCTCAAATGAGAAGTGCGCTCTTGCATCCGCTGCTTCAAAAATAATGCCTCGTTCTCTCGCTTTCCATACGCAGTCAGCAACATGACCATTTTTTAAAATTGTATAACCAACATTCTGATACATGTGTGTCACGATATCACCTGGTCTAAGAATCTCTAAAACCTTTTCCATCTCTGCCGGTGGATTTGTAATATGTACCATCAACGGTCTGTTAATTTTTTCTCCAATTTCAACTGCTGCTTTTAATGGTTCAAGTCCCAGCTCCCCTACAATATTTTTGCTTGTTCGAAGTTTTAAGCCAAGCAGTTCATCTCCGTACTTGTCAAATAATTCTTTGAGTTTTCCCACATCCATGTGCTCTGGTTTAACATCTTCCATCTGCTTTGGAAGTGTAGATAAACCCACACTGCAAACATTGATATACGGCATAATTGATAACTTTTCCATTCCGATCCAGCCACGATACTGTTCATAATTGTCACAGCCCGTGCTTCCTGCATCCACTGCAGTCGTAACTCCAGATCCAAAGCATACTGCTTCACCAGCTGTTCCAATTGCTGCCAATGGATAAATATGAGTATGATGGTCAATTAATCCTGGCGTTACATAGCATCCGTCTGCATCAATTTCACTTGTTGCATGTTCTTCTATATAAGAACAAACTTTTACAATTTTACCGTCTTTTACTGAGATATCGCCTTTCGCGATCTTTTCATTCTCGACATCAACAATCAGTCCATTTCGAATAATAATATCTTCCATTTGCACACCTCATAATAAAAAGGGACATTGAGCTTCTCAATGTCCCTACCAACAGTATCCATGTGAAAAGGGGCATTTACACAGCCTTCCTTTTATGACTGAGCTTTTTTCTTCTTTCGTGCACTCATTAAAGGCGAGAAGCAACTTGCCACACAAACAATCAGAAGAACAAGGCTGATTGGTCTTGTTATGAAGCTCATTAAAGTTGCACCTATAGCTTTATGGCATAAGTTAAATGCCTGCATAAATCCAGCCTCTGCAAGAGAACCAAGCATTAAGCCAAGAACGATTGCAGAAATATCAAATCCAGCTGTCTTTAAGAAATACCCGACAATACCAAAAATAAGCATAATATAAACATCTGTAATATTATTGCTTGCCGCATAAGAGCCTACTACACACAGAACACCAATACCTGCTAATAGAAATCCTTTCGGTACTTTAACCACCTGCGCAAACTGTTTTGCACCAATTAATCCTACAATTGTGAATGCAAACTGGGCAAGTACGAAACCTGCTAAGAACGGATATGTTACATGCGCATAGTTTGTAAATAAACTGAATCCCGGATTCAAACCCTGAATCATAAGTCCACCCATCAGCACTGCTGCTACGGAGTTTCCAGGAATGCCGAGCGTGAGCATTGGGATCAAAGATCCACCGCAAACCGCATTATTTGCTGACTCTGTCGCAGCTACACCTTCGCGACATCCTTTCCCGAAGTCATCCGGTGTTTTTGATGTTCTCTTTGCCTCATTATACGCCATATAACCAGCAATATTTCCGCCAGCTCCTGGTACGATTCCTACAAACGCGCCAATGATAGAAGACTTGATATAGGTAAGTGGATATCTCACGAAATCCTTCGGTGTGATCTTCGGTACGTGAAGTTTTTTAATATTATCGTCTGTTAACACACCTGTTTTTTCTCCTGATGAAGTCAACAATTGTGTCAAAGAATATAAACCAACAATTGCAGGGATAATTGCAATGCCGCCATATAAGGCCGTAATATTAAAGGTATATCTTGGATATGCTGTCGCAACATCCATTCCAACCATTGAAACAAGAAGACCTAATAATCCAGAAAGGAATCCTTTTAAAAGAGAACCGCTTGAAAGAGATACGATGATCGTCAGTCCGAATACGGCCATCATTGCGTTTTCCTGAGATCCAAATTTCAATGAGAAATTTGCGATTGGAGGTGCCAGAAAGAATAATGCAATCGCTCCTGCAATTCCTCCCCAGAAAGATGCGATGCACGCCTCCTGCAACGCCTCACCACCACGTCCTTTTCTTGTCATTGGAAAACCGTCCAGAGTTGTAGCTGCTGAAGCCGGTGTACCAGGTGTATTAAGCAGACATGCAGAAATACTGCCTCCATATGTTGAACCACAATAGATACCGGCCAGCATGATCAATCCACTCGCCGCATCCATTCCATAAGTAAGAGGAATCAGCACCGCCACACCCATTGTAGATGATACACCCGGAAGTGCTCCAAATAAAATTCCTAAAACAGTTCCCCCCATAAGGAGCAGTAAGTTCATTGGGTTAAACGCGGTACTAAAACCCATCAGAATATTGGATAACATATATTTTTCTCCTCCTTAGATCAAAAATCCTTTTGGCAACGGAACCTGTAAAAACATACTAAAGATACCATAAATAACCGCTAACACCCCAATTGCCACAACTGGATATGTCCATAACTTATGTTTTTCAGTATCAATTACATATGAAAACGCCATCATAAACACAAAAGAGATCGTGTAAAATCCCACTACTTTAATTAAACCAACATACACTACAAGCATCAGAATTGCGATTGCGATCTTCTTTGATCCTTCTTTTTGTTCTGCCAGTGCTGCAGCATCAAAATTCTCATCTTCCTTGTAGTGCATATAAAATGTACGCACAAACAGCATAACACTCAAAATACATCCAAGGACTGTGATTCCTGTCGGAATAATTTTCGGAATATCTGGGAACTTTCTGCTGTAAACAAACGCAAATCCAAACACAAGGAATAAGAACACAGCCGATATGCGTTCTTTTAATTTCATCGTCATACTAATCAACCCTTTCTGTATCTAAAACTATTGGGCGATACAGAATGTATCCGCATCGCCCACTTTTCTTCGCTTCTTACATTCCAAGAGATTCTTTTAAATCATACCAAATCGGGTTGTATTCGCTGAAGGTCTTTAATGCCTCATCCGTGTTCTGGAAGCGAATTACAAGTCCCATGTTATCTGCTTCTGCGATGAAATCCGGATCCTCACAAACCTTTTCCATGATTTTATCCCAGTACTCAACAATTGCAGGATCAACTTTTGAGGACATTGCTAAGCCACGGTATGTGGAAAGAGAAGTACAATCATATCCAAGCTCTTTTACTGTAGGAACATCGTCATAAATTCTTTCATCTGTCATTGTGAATAATACTTTACACTGTTTTTCATCTAACATTGTTCTTGCCTCGCTGACACCTGCCGACATTACATCACAATGTCCGCCAAGAAATGCTGCTTTTGCTTCAGAGGAGCCATTATATCCGATGATATTAAACTCTACACCAGCTGTATTTGCAATGTACTGTGTTGCAAGAGCTGCGATAGTACCTGTTCCAGATGCCGCAATGCTGATCTCGCCCGGATGATCCTTTGCATATGCAAACATTTCTTCTGCTGTAGTAAATCTTGTTTCATCCGGCTTCACAGCCCATACACGGTCATCTGCTACAAAGAAGCCGATATGTCCCATATCATTTACGACATCAAATGGGCAGCTGGAATTCGTGGTAGAAACATACTGTGCGCCCGGATCGATATGCCACATAACAGATCCGTCTGCAGCACGCCCTAAACCAGTCTGGATTCCTACAAGTCCGCTTCCGCCTGTAATATTTTCAACGATCAGTGTTGCATCTGTCCATTTCTGAGCATATTTAGCAAATAAACGATCACCAAGATCTACACCGCCACCAGCCGAGAATGGAGCAATAATCGTCACAGTACCAGACGGATATGTCTTTCCATCTGCAAGTGTGATCGTCTTAGACCATTCACCTGTATCTCCTGTCGATGTAGCCTGTGTATCAGAAGCTGTTGTTTCCTTTTCGGCCTGAGTCGTTGCTGTTGCCGTTGTCTCCGGCGCTGTACTGTTTGAAGCGCATCCAGACAAACTTGACATAACGAGTGTTGCTGCTGCCAGTAAAGCTATACGTTTTTTCATATTGATTCCTCCTAAGTTTTTCTTTTGTTGTTATTTGTGCTGTTTTTTTCTTGATTTTTGTCTGTCTTTTTATTGATTTTATATTATCATCATTAGACAAATATATCCAACAATGATTTTATATATTCTTAACAAGTTTTCTTTGTAGTTATTGGGATATTGATCTATTTTTTTGCTATTAAGCACTTTCTTTCCCACGCAGTATATATTGCTTATTCACTACATACTTCAGTGCCTTCTCTTCCTCCAGCAATTCAATATTCTCCGTGATCATCGGGAACATGACATCTGAGATATCCGCAGAACCGCCGCCTACATGTGGTGTCACGATAATGTTCGGATTTTCGAGAATCAAACTGCCCGGTTTTGCCGGTTCTTCCTCCACACAGTCGATTCCGGCACCTGAAAGTTTTCCGGAATTGACTGCGTTCACAACAGCCTCATCATCCATAAGTCCGCCTCTCGCAACGTTGATTAGGATCGCGCCGTCCTTCATTTTTTCGATTTCCTTCTCACCGATCATATGACGCGTGGAATCCATGAGCGGTACATGAAGGGTGATCACGTCGCTTGTACGGATCAGTTCCTCAAGTCCTACATATTTCATATGCAGTTTTTCTTCCATCTCCTCCGGCAAGCGGAACGGATCGTAATACTGGACTGTAGATCCGAAGGCCTGTACCCTGGATGCCACCTGACGACCGATATTTCCTCCGCCGATGATGCCGACTACCTTATTGTTTAAAGTTCTCGTCAGGTTTAAAAATGTGTTCTTACTCCACTCCCCCTGATGAATCGCACGGTCATGGCAGATCAGTTTTCTTCCGACTGCTAACATCAATGCCACCGTAAGCTCCGCCACAGCATACGCGTTTGCTCCCGGAGTATTGCAGACATAAATTCCATGTTTTCCTGCTTCTTCAATGTCAACAGAATCAAAACCGGCTCCCCAGCGCATGATCATCTTTAATCCTTTGATCCTTGCGACTACTTCCTTCGGCATTTTTAAAATTCGAAGAACGATGGCGTCTGCCTCTGTCAGTGCATCAAATTTCTCCTGTGTATCAACTTCAACCACTTCAATTTCCGGCTTTTCAGAAAAATAATTTTTAAACTTTTCAAATGTACCTGCCGGATATGTTCCTACGATTGCTACTTTCACGTTTTTTCCCTCTTTTTATTTGATTTTCTCTGCCACTTCTCTCATGAGATCTTCGCCCGGATTCTTTCTGTTGATCTTGCTGACCTCAACGATCAGTTTATAGAGATCAACGCCTGTATCTTTTGCGACCGCCTTGAAAGTCTTTCCGAAGCTGGAATGCGCTCCGGATACGCCGAGGATCAGGTCGTACGGCGGGATCGCGTCATGGTAGGAGTGCTTTTCCATTGCCGGAAGAAGTCTCTGGTCGATTCCGTTTAACATCGCGTAAAGGTCAATATCCTTGAACTCCCCGTATTTCTGCATAAATGCCACAGCTGCCTCTGTCGGAAGGTTTCCTGCGCTTCTCGCCATTCCCATAAGACCGCAGTCTAAAATATCTGCTCCGCTCTCATAGGCAGCGATGGCATTTGCTGCGGAAAGTCCAAGGTTATTGTGACAATGGAAAGCCACCGGGATCTTAACCGCGTTCTTGCAACACTCCGTTGCTCTCTTTACGTCATCCGGCATCATAGTTCCGGCGGAATCCATGATCGTAAATTCGTCAAGTCCGATGGACTCCAAGAACTTCGCTTCCTCCGCCAGTTCTTCCGGAGTGAGAAGATATGCTTTCATTGCGGAGTAGTACGCTTTCATTCCGCATTTCTTGATCGTTTTTACCGGAACTTCTGAGATCTTTCTCGCATCCCCGGCATCAGCACCACAGCGCAAGAACTTCATTCCCTTGGATGCCGCACGCTCAACATTCGGTTCGCGGAATCTCTTTGCGTTTAAGAACATGCCGATCTCTGATTTTCCCAGATACGGCTGTACCAGATCCAGATACTCCATGTCAGTCAGGGCGTTTGTGAATCCCGCAACCTCATAAGCTCCGATTCCGCCTGCGTTTCCGAATTCAATAATCGGAACATTGCTCTCTGTCAGGATATCCAGAACGATCTTTGTGATCTCCGCGTCAAACCCTTTTCCTACTACATTTGCACCGTCTCTCAAAGTACAGTCCATCAATCTAACCATCACAAATACTTCCTTTCGTTAATTTGCTGTAAAATATACTGGATTTCTTGTTGTTTTTATACTATCATACAGTTATGACAGTTTTCCAACAGTTATATTTTTAATTTTAAACAGCATTTTCCTGTGGAGGCATCTATGAACCTTAAAACATGTCAGTACTTTGTAGCACTTGCGGAAGAAATGAATTTTACAAAAGCATCCGAATCTCTTCATATCACACAGCAGTCCCTCTCCGGCTCGATCAAGCGCCTAGAAGAGGAATATGGAGTGGAGCTGTTTCAGCGAAAACCATATCTGAAGCTCACACCTGCCGGGGAGACTATGCTTTTTTACTCAAAACAGATGCTGCGAAATGAATCCCAGATGATGGCATCCCTGGCGGATCTCTCCGCCGAATGTTCCGGTCATCTTGTTCTTGGAATGTCAAGGCAGCGGATCCAGGTATTCTTTCCGGGAATCTGGGAGCGATACCACAACGCCTACCCAAATGTTTCTCTGGATCTTCGTCAGTCTTATACTCTGAAAATGGCTGACTCTCTTCAGGCTGGAAAGCTCGATCTTTTCATCGGTGTTGATGTTCCAACTGCATCTAATCTAAATATGATCCCTTTAGCGTCCGAATACCTTTTCTGTCTGATCCACGATAATATTCTGAAGGAATGCTGCCCGAATCACTGGCAGGAACTTTTAAATAAAAGTGCCATCGAAGGTCTTGATGTCTCTGATCTCAAAGACTTTCCAATCCTCCTCCTCGCTTCGGACAACCGAATCCGTTCTCTTTTAGAACGCGCCTATGATCGTTGTGGAATCATGCCTAAGACAATTCTCGAGGCATCTGACCAGAACATCATCTATCAACTCGCCTGTTCTGCCCAGGGAGCCGCTTTCCTGTCTCCGATGATCCTTTTTGATCATAAAAAAGGGGCGATCACTTGGCCAGAGAACTGCCATTGTCTGAGGATGAACCACTCTTTCTCAAAAATCGATATCTCCCTGGTCTACCGCAATGACCTGATCCTGCCCCACTATGCTGAAGGCATGAAAAAAGCCATCACACAGGAATTTTATTCCTACGCGATGGCGATGAAGTCGATTTCTTAAACAAAAGCTGCCTAAAAATATTTTCAGGTAGCACTCTTTATTATTTTAGTTGAATGGAACCTTATATTTCATACTGATTTCCTCAAGTTCTTTTACCACAACATCTGAAATTTCCATTCCCTCTCTCTGCGCTTGTTCTGCACGATTCAATTCAATCTCACCTGGTAGATAAATTTCATCACAGTCTTCTGCTCTTGGTGATTCTTTAATTGATGTAAGAATTACATCTGACTGTTCCTTAAATTTTTGTTCTTCAACAACTGCACCAACATTAATTGCACCAATAAAATAACCAACATCCTGCTTTTTTCCACTAAAATCATAAAATGATCCCATTGTTAATCCACTTTTAGCTCCTGCCAGTCCGCAGCACATCAGTTCGATCAACAAACCAATTCCATACCCCTTGGCTCCGCCAAACGGAAGCATGCACGATACTTTATTAGGATCAGTTGTCGAATGTCCATCTTTATCAATTGCCCATCCTTCTGGAATTTTTTTCCCATTTTTCTTTGCGAGTGTCACTTTTCCTCTTGCAACAACACTGGTCGCCATATCAAGCGAAACTGTCCTATATTTTTCAGAAGGCACAGACACTGCAAGCGGATTTGTCCCAAGAATTGCTTTCTTTCCCCCTATCGGAGCCAATGCTGCCGGTCCATTGGTCATTGCGATTCCTATCATTCCATTCTGTGCTGCATAATCAGTAAAAAATTCCCCCATTCCAAAATGATTTCCTCCTTTTACCGCCGCAAAACAACAACCTATCGTTTTTGCTTTCTCAACACATAGTTTCATTGCATCCATTGCTGCTGGAACTCCCAGTCCATTGTTTGCATCCATCAGGACCAATGCTGGAGTTTCTTTTATAATTGTTGTTTCTGCATGTGCATCGACAAGTCCCGCCTCCAAACGATACGCATATGTTTTTAATCTTGTGACACCATGAGAAGAAATTCCTCGCATGTCTGCCGCTATGAGACTTTCTGCAAATAAATCACTTTTCTGCTTTGATAAGCCATTTTTTTGCATAATTGCACTTGCAAATTCACGCATCTTATTACAATTATATTTCATGATGACCTCCACTCTGCTAATCGGCTTTTTCAGAATATTGTTTGTATTTTTGTATTCTGATTAACATTTTCCGCCAACCGCTCTTGTTTTTTTGTTAGCTTTATAGTAGTATATTTATACTACTAAATCCAACGGAGCTTTTTTTTATTCTCTACAAATAAATTTTGTAATTAAGCATATGGAGGGCTTTATGGATATTGAAAGTTTATATTATTTCTCGGAACTATCAAAAAGTTTAAATATGACACATACAGCCAATCGATTATATATATCTCAGCAAACACTCAGCAATCACATTCAGCGTCTTGAAAACTTTTATGGAACCCCACTCTTTTATCGAAAGCCAAAACTATCTCTCACTTCGGCAGGCACAGAGGTATTAAAATTCGCTGATATGGTCATTATTAATCATCAAAATTTAAAAGATACACTTTCTGATATGTCCAAAGAAGAACGTGGCACTATCCGTTTTTCTTCAAGTGCATTGCGCCTAAGTACATGTTTTTCAGCTGTTCTTCCTAAATTTCACGAACGATATCCTCTTGTGGATTTTCAAATTACAGAAGCTGTTACTTCTAAACTGGTGCCTCTTTTAACCAGTAACGATCTTGATTTGGGAATTATCGCCTATTCAGATAGTCATCCTGAAATTGAACAAAAGCTGCTCCTAAACGATAAATTATATTTATGTGTTTCCGAGAAACTTTTAGATCAATTCTACCCTCTTACAAAAGAGAGTTTAAAAGAGCAGGGAATTCAAGGAATTGAAATCACACATTTTTCTGAGCTTCCCTTCTGTGCTTTTAAAAATATTGTATGGAATAAAATCCGTTCTTGTTTTGATATTGCTGGGATTCAACCTAAAATTTATTCTTACAGCACCTACACGCCTCTTGGATTTCAACTATGTTCCCAAGGTTTTGCTGCATGTATCATGACACAAATGCATCTTGCTAACCATTTAAAAGAGATTCCATCAGATATGAATATATTTCCAATTTATTCAAATGGAGTTCATCTTCCTCACCAGCTTGCGATTGCCTACTCAAAAGGCCGCTATCTGCCGCTATATATGAAATATTTAATTGAACTTCTCCTTGAGTATGCATCTACAGTTGAAACCGTGCACCTTGCACATAAAGCTGACCCACTTGTATAATGACGTACCAGTGATTTTTTCAATTCAACAACATTACCTTTTCAATCTTACTAAAAACAGATTGTTTTATTTTGCGAACACTTCCCACTATAATAAAGACAGTGAAAAACAGCTTATCAAAGACGTTTCATTATAGGAACATGGGTTGGAAAATTTACTGTCACAGGAAATTATGTCCGAAAGCCGCACGCCTCTTGAAGATACAGGCCATAATATAATTATCTACGGTCGCGTTTTCAAGACCGCTGATGTTCTCACTGATTTCCATGAAAGTCAGCCGTATGCTATGATCGTTCGTATCACATCAACCACTCGCAAAGTGATTGAGCCAAACCCGAACTTAAAAGTTATCGTTCGTCACGATGCCGATTTCGACGTTCTTGACGTAAAAACATACCCTGACAACAACATTCAAGTTCTCCACGAACCGGCCGCAAACAGTACCTCCATTGCAGAGGCAGCAATATAGCTCACCTTAGAGTGCAGCCGTAACGTGACTATTCTCCATAAGACATGGGTATGTTGCGATAAATCAGACAATTTCTACAAGATAAAATTAAAAGTGCGCAAGAACACATTAAAGGCAGAACCATCAATCTGATCGGCAGCGACAACACCGGATGCTACGTTACAAAGCACTGTCTCACATTCAAGATAAATATTCTCGCATACGATCCGTAAAAGCCAACTTCTTTTCTCATATAGCGAAAATAGGCAGGACTTATCAAGATGATAGGTTCTGCCTGTTTTTTGCTGTATCTTCATAGAAGAAACCTGTTAGAAATTTTTCTGTAGCTTTTTATAGTCAGTTAACGGTTATTTATTTTCAACTCTCCCTTAATTCTCTCAAGATCATACTCCGGCGCTGCTTTCACTACCGCCTCGTATATTTCTTTCAGCTGATCTTCCGATGTTTCCAGAGCATCCGCAATCCGTTCCAGCGACTGACCTTTCCGTACTTTTTTTATTACTAATTCAATCTGGTTCTGCATGCGTCCCTGGTCCAAGCCACTGCCATATCCACTATCATATCCATTATCGTATCCTTCTTCATACCCACATTCCCTCACATTTTTCAGATGCAGCTCTTCGTTATATTCTGTCAATACCACGTTTCGCACCTCCGCTCTGTTTTTCTTTAAAAGATCCTTCAACACGCCCTCTTTCAAGGACTTACTGATTGCTTCATCTACAGCTTCCTCCAATGTCTTTCCGACACGGACTCCCTGTCTCACATTTTCCACAAAATAAGAATAATCGTGCAATGTCTGGCACTTCTCCATTAATTTCTGATTGTATCCATAATTAATATTTAACATGATCGCAGTACACTCCAGCGCTGCCTCCTCATCCTGCCCGCCTTCAAATGAATCTGACAGCCGGAGAATCCTTCTTTCCGGTTCCTTCTTTAAACCGTTATAAAAGACAAGAAACTTCGGCTTTGGGATCATGATCTGCTTTTCGGAATACATATCAAGATGGTTGCTTTCTATCCATCCCTTTAGCAGATCTCCAAAATATATGGTTCCCCTCAATGGCATGTTTGGATTACTGGTACTCTGGGCTTCATACAAATTCAGATAATGTGCAAACAAGAATGAGACATCATTTTTCATCCCCATATACACCACATCTTCCAGCGTATTAATCTCCAGATCGTCCGCATTCGTATACGAACTTCCGTTTACTGCGTTATACAGGCTCAGTAACTCCTCCTTCCCATGAAACACCAGTCGGAAAAGGCTGTCTTTAAAGTTTCTCTTTACTTTCGTCATAGTTTCTCCTTTCATTGTACACGATATAGAGTTTTTTTGCAATTTCGTGGGAACGATTTCAGAACTGAAGTCAGATACCACAGACGCCCGGAATCACGGGCAGGGATCTCCAGGAAAGAGATCTGTTTGATAATCTTATATTAGCATATTTGCCTTATAAAAGAAAGTGCTATAATATATAAGCGTCTCTTTTCGTACCAGCGATTTTCAACAACATTTCCTTTTCAACCTTACAAAAACAGATTGTTTTATTTTGTGAACAATCTCCGCTATAATAAAGACAGTGAAAAACAGTTTATCAAAAATGTTCCATTATAGGAGGTATTATCATGGGTTGGAAAATTTTACTCCCACAGGAAATTATGTCCGAAGGCCGTAAGCTTCTTGAGGATGCTGGTCATACCGTAATCGACGGCCGCGGATTTGAGACAGAGGACGTTCTCGCTGATTTCAAGGAATATCAGCCGGACGCTATGATCGTCCGTATCACACCGATCACACGTGAAGTGATCGAGTCAAACCCGAACTTAAAGGTTATTGTTCGTCACGGCGCCGGTTTCGACGCTCTTGACGTAAAGGCCTGCCACGACAACAATGTCCAGGCTCTCTACGCACCGGTCGCAAACAGCACCTCCGTTGCAGAGACAGCTATGTTACTCATCTTAGAGTGCAGCCGTAACGTGACTGTCCTTCATAAGACATGGGTAAATGACTTCTACAAGGCAAAATTAAAAGTCCGCAAGAACACATTAAACGGCAAGACCATCGGTCTGATCGGCTGCGGCAACATCGGAAGCCGCGTTGCAAAGCGCTGCCTCGCATTCGAGATGAATGTTCTCGCATACGACCCGTACAAACCAGCTTCTGAGTTCCCGGACGGCGTTGAGGTTGTCCGCGACCTTGACCGCATCTTCAAAGAGTGCGACTATGTTTCCCTTCACTGCCCGAACACTCCGGTTACCAAGAACATGGTAAATAAAGAGCGTCTCGCAATGATGAAACCGACAGCATTCTTAATCAACACCGCACGCGGCGGCTGTGTGGACGAGGATGCTCTCTACGAGGCATGCAAGAATGGCGTGATCGCAGGTGCCGGTCTTGACGCAATCAAGAAGGAACCGGTTGATCCGGCTAACCCACTCTTAACTCTCGACAATGTTATCATCTATCCGCATATCGGCGGCAACACATCTGAAGCTGCCCATCGTGCTTCCTACTTCGCAGCTATGGGCGTTCAGGAAGTCTACGAAGGCAAGAAGCCGACATGGCCGATCAACGATGTTGACTATAAGACAGCTAAGACCTACACAGACACAAAGAAACCGGATACAAAACCGGCTGGAATGTTTGATTTCTAAACAATCGTTTGCCAACTTCTTTTCTCATATAACGAAAGCAGGCAGGACTTATCGGAGTGATAGGTTCTGCCTGTTTTGTTATACGTTTATAATTTTCATTCCCATGTATACCACGTCTTCCAGTGTGTTGATTTCCAGATCATCTGCATTCGTATACGAGCTTCCATTTACCGCATTATACAGACTCAGTAACTCCTCCTTCCCATGAAATACCATTCGGAAAAGACTGTCCTTAAAGTTTCTCTTTACTTTCGTCATAGTTTCTCCTTTCATTGTACACGATATAGAGTTTTTTTGCAATTTCGTGGGAACGATTTCAGAACTGAAGTCAGATACCACAGACGCCCGGAATTACGGGCTGCGATCTCCAGGAAAGAGATCTGGTTGATAGTCTTATATTAGCATATTTATTTCACAAACGAAAAAACGCACGTCCTGCTACAGCTCATTTCTGCATGCAAAACGTGCGTTTCCCGCTTTATTTTCAATTATTCATTTTTGAAATCTTCTTTTAACTTATTGAAAAAACCTTTCTTCTTTCCCTCCGGCGATGCAACCCCCTTCATCGCATCATCAAACTTTCTGAGGGCTTCTTTCTGCTCCTCCGTAAGCTTCTCCGGAACTGTAACAACAAGCGTTACATAATGGTCACCACGGATGTTCTTATTTCTCAGTGACGGAACACCCTTGCCGCGGAGACGTACCTTTGTGTCGGTCTGGGTTCCCGGTTTTACCTCGTACTCAACCTCGCCGTCGACGGTCTTGATCTTGATCGGACCTCCAAGGGCTGCTGTTGCGAAGGAGATCGGTACTGTGGAGAAGATGGATGTCTCCTGGCGCATAAATACCGGGCTTCTGGATACGGTTACCTCAACGAGAAGGTCTCCTCTCTCGCCGCCGTTCGTTCCGGGCTCTCCTTTTCCTGCGATGCGGATGCTCTGTCCGTTGTCGATACCTGCCGGGATCTTGACCTGAATCTTCTTCTTGCTGGAGATATATCCGGTACCGTAGCAGTCCGGGCACTTCTCCTTGACGATCTTACCGGTACCTCGGCAGTCCGGACATGTCTGGACATTCTGTACCTGACCGAAGAAGGACTGCTGGGTGTAGACGATCTTACCTTTACCGTTACATTTCGGGCAGGTAACCGGAGATGTACCAGGCTTTGCGCCTGTTCCGTGACATTTCGGACACTCATCCTTCAATGTGAGCTCGATCTCTTTCTCGCAGCCAAAGATTGCCTCTTCAAATGTGATCCTTACGCCGGTTCTTAAATTTGCGCCGCGCATGGGACCGTTGCTGCTTCTTCCGTAAGCGGAACGTCCACCTCCGAAGAAATCTCCGAAAATATCTCCAAAGATATCTCCCATGTCGGCTCCGTTGAAATCGAATCCGCCGTAGCCACCGGCCCCGCCTGCGCCTCCCTCAAAGGCTGCATGACCGAACTGGTCATACTTTCTTCTCTTTTCCGGATCACTTAAAACGCTGTATGCCTCGGAAGCTTCCTTGAACTTTGCCTCCGCCTCTTTATCTCCCGGATTTGCGTCCGGATGGTATTTCTTTGCAAGAACTCGATATGCTTTCTTTAACGCCGCTTCGTCCGCATCTTTCGGCACGCCGAGGACTTCGTAATAATCTCGCTTGGTCTCTGCCATTTCTTTATTCTTACCTTTCCTGTTAGTGAGCGGTACCACGCTTCACGCGTACCTTTTTACGGAACCTGCCGACGGAAGCTTTCTTCAGACGTCACGGCTGAGTCCTGCCGCGGCAATATTTCCGGATCGTTATCGATCAAAGCCTTGATACAAGGCAACCGAAAGAACGCCCCATCTTGGGCGTTCTTTCGGATTTATTGTGCCTGACTTGCGCCAAATGGTAATTCCGGCTAAAAAGAACTTATGCAAGCTATCTTGCAACATCCTTTCCAGCCCTCATTGTCGCTCGATCAAACTGTTATTTAGACTTCTTTGTAGTCGCCATCAACGACATCATCGCCATATCCAGCCTGGCTTGCGCTCTGTCCAGCCTGCGGACCTGCCTGGCCCTGTGCGCCTGCTGCGCCCTGAGCTGCCTGAGCCTGCTCATAAACCTTTGCGAAGAGCTTCTGCGCGCTGTTCATGAGTTTCTCTTTCGCTGCCTTGATCTCCTCGACCTGGGCGTCTGTCATCTGCTCTGCCGGAGCTTTGTTGATCGCTTCCTTGAGGGCATTCAAGTCGGCCTCAACAGCGGTCTTATCGTTTGCATCGATCTTATCGCCAACTTCTTCCATTGCCTTCTCTGTCTGGAATACCATGGAATCAGCTTCATTTCTTGTATCGATCGCTTCTTTCTTCTTCTTATCCTCAGCCTCGTAAGCCGCAGCCTCCTTAACAGCCTTATCGATATCATCCTTGGACATGTTGGATCCGGATGTGATGGTGATGTGCTGCTCTTTGCCTGTGCCAAGGTCCTTAGCGGATACGTTTACGATACCATTTGCATCGATATCGAAGGTAACTTCGATCTGCGGAACACCTCTTCTTGCCGGAAGGATGCCGTCAAGACGGAACTGGCCAAGAGTCTTGTTGTCTCTTGCGAACTCACGCTCACCCTGTACAACGTGGATATCTACGGCTGTCTGGTTATCAGCAGCTGTGGAGAATACCTGGCTCTTCTTTGTCGGGATCGTTGTGTTTCTCTCGATCAGCTTTGTAGCAACGCCGCCCATTGTCTCGATGGAAAGGGAAAGCGGAGTTACATCGAGAAGAAGGATGTCACCTGCACCGGCATCGCCTGCTAACTTACCACCCTGGATCGCTGCACCGATGGCTACGCACTCATCCGGGTTTAAGCTCTTGCTCGGCTCTTTGCCTGTTAACTGTTTAACCTTTTCCTGTGCGGAAAGCATACGTGTGGAACCACCCACGAGGAGAACCTTGGAGAGCTCTGCTGCTGTTAAACCAGCGTCTCTTAACGCGTTCTGTACCGGAATTGCTGTTCTCTCAATGAGATCACTTGTCAGCTCATCGAATTTAGCTCTTGTGAGGTTCATATCTAAGTGCTTCGGTCCCTCAGCAGTTGCTGTGATGAACGGAAGGTTGATGTTTGTTGTTGTTGCGGAAGAAAGCTCTTTCTTTGCTTTCTCAGCAGCTTCTTTTAATCTCTGAAGTGCCATCTTATCGCCGGAAAGATCTACGCCCTCTGTCTTCTTGAACTCGTCGATCATCCACTGTGTGATACGGTTATCGAAATCATCACCGCCGAGGTGTGTATCACCGTTTGTTGCAAGAACTTCGATAACGCCGTCACCGATCTCGATGATGGAAACATCGAATGTACCGCCGCCGAGGTCATATACCATGATCTTCTGCTCTTTCTCGTTGTCAAGACCGTAAGCAAGGGCTGCCGCTGTCGGCTCGTTGATGATACGCTTTACATCAAGACCGGCAATCTTACCGGCATCCTTTGTTGCCTGACGCTGGGCATCGTTGAAGTAAGCCGGAACTGTGATAACTGCCTCTGTTACCTTCTCTCCAAGGTAGCTCTCAGCATCTGCTTTTAACTTCTGAAGGATCATCGCGGAGATCTCCTGCGGTGTGTACTTCTTGCCGTCGATATCTACCTTGTAGTCGGTACCCATATGTCTCTTGATGGAGGAGATGGTTCTGTCAGCGTTTGTTACTGCCTGACGCTTTGCCGGCTCGCCCACAAGTCTCTCACCTGTCTTTGTAAAAGCAACGATAGACGGTGTTGTTCTAACACCTTCTGTATTGGCGATAACTGTTGGTTTACCGCCTTCCATAACTGCTACGCAGCTGTTTGTTGTACCTAAGTCAATACCAATAATCTTACTCATAATGATTTTCCTCCTCTAAATTTGGAATATTAGGAATGAGTGGTCGTCCAGCAGTCTCTGCCGGATGATCACATTGTTTCAATGTTAGTTTGCAACCTGCACCATGCTGTGACGGACGATGGAATCCTTGTAGGTGTAGCCCTTCTGAAGTTCCACTGCCACAACATTCTCGCCGAGGTTCTCATCCTCCACATGCATCACTGCGTTGTGGAAGTTCGGGTCGAACGGTTTTCCGACTGCCTCGATCGGCTTAACGCCCATATCATCGAGTGTCTTTACAAATTGCTTATATATCTTTTCCATTCCGTCTGCAAACGCGGATCCTTTCGCGTCTTCCGGAATGGAATTAAGACCTCTTTCAAAGTTATCGACGATCGGAAGGATCTTTTCAATCACATCCTTTGCGCCGATCTCATACATTGCGGACTTTTCTTTGTCCGTTCTCTTGCGGTAGTTATCAAACTCCGCCATGGATCTCTTGAGCTTGTCATTTAACTCATCGATCTTCTCGTCCTTCGGATCTTTCTTCTTTTCAGAAGCTTTTTCCTCTTTTTCGGACGTCTCTTTATTTTCTTTTTCGGAAGCGGCTGCCTCTTTGGTTTCTTTTTCCTCAGAAACGGCTTTTTCCGTTTTCTCTTTTTCTAACTCTTTTTCTTTCACTGCTCTCTTCACCTTTCATTTTTAAACGTTTCGTTCAGCTGCGCAACTAACGATCTCAAGGTCGATACGACTTTTTCGTAGTCCATTCGTTTTGGTCCCACGATACCGATCGTTCCGCGCATCCCATCGCCGAGCGCATAATTTGCGGTTACGATGCTGCAGTCTTTCATGCTCTGGACCGGAGTTTCATCTCCGATATAGACCTGAATTTCATTGTCCGGATCATCCGTTTTATTCTGCTGCTGCCCGTCGATCAGTCCCCTGAGAAGTTCTTTATGTTCCAAAGTACCGATCAGCTGGCTCGCTTTTTCCGTATCGGAAAGCTCCGGGTATTTGAAAATATTGGTTGCCCCGCTGGTATAGATCTGGAGATCTTCGTCCTGGGAGCGGATCACTTCGCTGACTTCATTCAGCACCAGATCCACCACTCTTCTGTGGGATCCGGCCTGTTCTTTCATTTTTGCGATCACGCCAAGGTTGATCTCCTCGATCGTCAGACCGTTCAGGCTGCTGTTTAAAAGAATATTTAAATTCAGAAGCTCTTCGTCACTGAGTTCCTCATCGATCGTAACAAAGGAGTTTCTTATAATATTTCCTTCCACAACGACTACCACCAGAAGTTTGTGTTCCTCCACCTTCGAGAGCTGGATAAACTTTAACTTTGTCTGGTTGTAACTCGGTCCGCTGATCAGGGTCGCATAGTTCGTATTGTTGGCAAGAACCTTTGCAAGCTGCTTCAGAAGCAGTTCCACGCGGTCTACCCGCTGGATCATAAGTTCCTGCATATGCTCGACCTGACTGTCTTTTTCCTTGATGATCTGGTCAACATAGAAACGGTAACCTTTATCGGAAGGAATTCGTCCCGCCGAGGTATGCGGCTGAATGATGTAACCAAGTTCTTCCAGATCAGACATCTCATTTCGGATCGTCGCGGAGCTGAGCTTCAGATCCGAGTATTTGGAAATCGTTCTGGATCCCACCGGCTCACCGGTCTCCAGATACGTCTGGATAATCGCTTTTAAAATTTTTTCTTTTCTCTCATCCAGTTCCAAAACTCTCACCTCTTCTTTATTAGCACTCTTTATTGAGGAGTGCTAACATTTACAGTTGTTACTATATTACTTAGTGTGTTGTTTGTCAAGGGCTTTTGATAATTTTCACATTTTTTTCACTATTTTTTTCATCGCCTTTTTCTACCAGGATTTTACAGGATCCGCCCGGCTTTCCCCTGGATTTTCCTGTGAATCCCGGGGGCTTTGCGTCACATTAAGAACATTTCTGCCATATGGGGGGACTGTTTGCGTCCTGGCAGTAATACCCAAAAACTTGACAAATTTGGAAAATTATGTATAATACATACTTGTTTCCAAATTGTTACATTTCTATTACATATCTGCATATAATTTGTAATAGATATGAAACAAAAAAAGAAAGGATTGTTATATGAAGAAATTTAGATTGACCATCTGTGTTTTACTGACCGTCATTTCGATGCTCTTAAACACCGTATGTGCATTCGCAAGTACCCCGAAAAACTCTGGCCACCTGGACAGCATCGATGGAAATAAGGTTTCCGGATGGGCGTGGAACTCCGCTGCCCCGGATACCCCGGTCTCCGTCACCGTCACTGTGGCCAACTCCCATACAGGCGAGTCTCTTTTATCTGAGACCGCCGAAGCTGATATCGAGCGCAATGACTTAAAGGAAAGCGGCATCGGAAACGGTGCCCACGGCTTTGAGATCATGATCGACTGGTCCTCCATCCCGGATGATACCTACATGATCAAGCTCAGCGTGAACGGCACAGCACTTCCGTTAGCTTACCAGTACAATACTGCAACAAAGATCATCAAAAATGCCACCCTCGTTTCCTTAGGTACATTTAAGACCACAGCTTACTGCCCGTGCAGAAGCTGCTCCGAGGGCTACGGCCGTCTCACAAAGACCGGAACCCAGGCGACCGCAAGCCGCACCGTAGCCGTTGACCCGCGGGTCATTCCGCTTGGAAGCCACCTTTTGATCGATGGTGTCGAGTATATCGCTGAGGACGTCGGAGGCGGTGTCAAAGGAAAACATATCGATATTTTTTACAACACACATTCGGAAACAAGAGATCACGGCGTTGAGCGGTCTGAGGTCTATCTGATCCAGTCTTAAGTTCATCTGCCCCGTTATATGAGTTTCCACCCGATATATGACAGGACTGGAAGGACATCCACTAATAAATTCTTCCTGCTGCA
The DNA here is from genome assembly GCF_003435535.1 of Desulfotomaculum sp. OF05-3. Taxonomy (NCBI): domain Bacteria; kingdom Bacillati; phylum Bacillota; class Clostridia; order Eubacteriales; family Desulfotomaculaceae; genus Desulfotomaculum; species Desulfotomaculum sp. OF05-3. The sequence goes on from NZ_QWGO01000001.1 coordinate 318,513, forward strand.
TGGCAAAAAAGGGAATCTCTCCAGAGCATGTGAAAATGCTCATGAAAGATTCCCTTTCTTAATTATACATATCTTATGTGAGTCAGGACCTCTCCTGAATTCACAGGCTTGCTCCTATCTTTAAACAGTATGCCCCTTCGCCACATAAAACGGCTGTGTATCCGTTCCCTTCAGCTCCTGGCCAACCTCAATCGTCACGTTCTTGTCTGTGACAACGTAATCCAGCCGTGCGCCTGCATTCACCACCGTATCCTGCATCAGGACACTGTTTCTGATCTTTGCGCCCTTCGCGATCTTAACGCCTCGGAAGAGAACACAGTTCTCCACATCGCCTTCGATCACGCAGCCATCAGCCACAAGGTTATTTTTTGTCTTACATCCGTTAATATATCTTGTCGGGTTGTCATCACGGATCTTTGTGTAGATCTGACCGCCGGTAAACAGTGCGTCCAGATTCTCATCATCGAGAAGTTTCATATTCTCATCGAAGTAGCTCTTTAAGCCGCAGATCCTCGCGTAATATCCATCATATTTATATCCGCGGATGTTGTACTTCTCAAGACGCGGCGCAAGGATATCGCGCTCGAAGCAGGAGGATCCACGTACAAATGCCGCATGGATCTTATCGATCAGTGCTTCTCTATCCATAATATAAATATTCATGGAGAGGTTCTGTTTTCCACACATTTCAGAATTCATAAAGATCCGTCTCACGCGTCCGTCATCAAGCTTTAACGTGTAATACATATCCCCGTGGGAACCTGCGCGGATCAGTTCCGCCGGAATCTCCTGCTCTGTGTAGGCAACCGTCACATCGGCACCGCTCTCGATATGTTCCGCTAACATTGCGTTGAAATCAAAATCCACCGCGATATTGGCGTCCATCATGATCACATACTTTTCTTTTTTGCTTTTCAGATACGGAAGGATGCTCTCAAGTGCCTCGACGCGTCCGCTGTAGACCTTCATATTTTTCTCCGCATAGGGCGGAAAAATACTGAGGCCTCCGTTTTTTCTGAGAAGATCCCACGCTCGTCCGGAGCCCAGATGGTCCATCAGGGAATGATAATTCTCCCGTACCACGATGGCAATATTGCTGATCCCGCAGTTTGCGAGACTGGAGAGCAGGAAGTCGATGATCCGGTAACGTCCCGCAAACGGGATTGATGCCATCAGGCGGTCACCCGCAAGCTCCGGCACCAGATTATCATAACTGTTTGGAAAAATAATACCGATCGCATTTGCATTGGAATTTACCATTGTTCTTCACCATCCTCCACATTTTTATTGACCATGGCGTTCGGGCCGATCTTTGCGCCCTTTCCGATGGTGATTCCGGAACCGATCGTCGCAACGCCGTGTTCTTCCCCCTTCGGCATGGATCCAACAACGGCATTTTCACCGATCACAACATTTTCCGCGACGATACAGTGTTCTACAACAGCTCCGGTCTTTATGACCGTTTTGCCCATGACAACGGCATCTTCGATCTTTGCTCCCTTTTCTACCCTGACACCGGAGAACAGGATCGAATGCTTAATACTTCCGTCGATCCGGCATCCGTCTGTGATCATGGAATTCTCAACGACTGCGTTGGAGCCGATCTTGTGACCGGTCATACCGCTGTTCCGGCTGTAGATCTTCCAGTTTTCATCAAAGATATCGATCCCGCTGTGTTCCGGATCAAGAACCTCCATATTTGCTTCCCAGAGGGATGAGATCGTTCCAACGTCCTTCCAGTATCCCGCAAAGTGGTACGCGTACATCTTCCGTCCGTCTTTTAAGAGGTTCGGAATGATGTTGTTTCCGAAATCATTCTCGGAATTCGGGTCTGCCTCATCCTCGATCAGGTACTTCTTTAAGATATCCCAGTTGAAGATATAGATTCCCATGGAAGCCAGATTCGACTTCGGGTTCTTCGGTTTCTCCTGAAACTCTGTGATCCGGTCGTCCCCATCCGCCACCATCAGACCAAAACGGGATGCCTCGTCCCACGGCACTTCCATAACCGCGACACTGAATTCTGCGCCTTTTTCCTTGTGGAAGCGCAGGAAATCACTGTAATCCTGCTTGCAGATCTGATCACCGGATAAGATGATCACATACTGCGGATCGTAGCGCTCGATGAACGGAATGTTCTGATAGATTGCGTTTGCGGTTCCCTTATACCAGTCGGAACCGGATGCCTTCTGATACGGCGGCAGCACATGTACTCCACCGTAAAGACGGTCGAGGTCCCACGGCTGGCCGTTTCCGATATACTCATTCAGTACCATCGGCTGGTACTGGGTCAGAATTCCCACGGTATCAATTCCGGAATTTACGCAGTTCGAGAGCGGAAAATCAATAATTCTGTATTTCCCGCCGAAAGGGACTGCCGGTTTTGCAAGCTTCTGTGTCAGTGCATAGAGTCTTGAACCCTGGCCGCCTGCAAGAAGCATTGCGATCATTTCCTTAGCCATAATAATATCCCCCTGTTTTTTGGATACAGTCTCTCCGTGCAAAATGTACAACCATGCATTTCATTGGATTGTACAAATCATATCACATTGTTGCCGTTTTTGATAGTGGTTTTATGCACTTTTACCATGTTTTTTACATAATCTATATATGTATTCTGCTTTTTTATCCTCTGTACCATTTAAGCTACGCTTATGATCTACTTGTTTTTTCTCAGCATGCATGCCCTTTTTCACTCCACGCAGGATCTCTGACATCGAAAACTACGGCTGAAAAAAGCGCGGTCTCCGCAGGATCTTTAGTCCTGCAGAAACTGCGCCATAATATAATTGCTTACATCAAGTCCATAATCCGTCAGAACGAACCGGTCGCCCTGAAATACTGCCGCTTTTTCCTCCACAAACATTTCCATGAGCCCCGGATAGACGTCCTTCGCGGACACCCCGAACCTCCGCTCAAACTCCGGGAGGGACACCCCCGCTGTCATCCGTAGTCCCACATAGAAGAATTCCTCCTCCATGTCTTTCTTCGTGAGCTTTTCCACATCCGTAAACATCCCCGGCTTTTCTTCCAGATACTGCTTCATATCGGAATTGACCGCAAACCTACAGCCGTCCATGTAGGAGGATGCCCCGAGTCCCAGTCCCAGGTAGGGCAAGCCTGTCCAATAACCGATATTGTGGCGGCACGCTCTCCCCGGCTTCGCATAGTTTGAGATCTCGTACCGCTCATACCCACAGTCCCGCAGGAACCGCTTCGTCTCGTGGTACATCTCCCTCTCGGAATCCTCGTCGGGAAGAAGTTTCCGTCCCTCTTCGCTCCCGTACTTCTCACCGAAAGGAGTTCCATCCTCAATGATCAGGCTGTACGCCGAGATATGTTCCGGATTCAGGTCCGTGACCCGCTTTAAGGTGTCCTTCCAGGACTCGCGGGTCTGTCCCGGCAACGCTGACATAAGGTCGATATTGATGTTCGTGAACCCGCACTCCCGGGCCAGATGGAAGCTCTCCAGGAATTCCGCCCAGGTATGGATCCGGCCGAGAAGCTTTAGCTCTCTGTCATTTGCTGATTGGAGTCCAAAGCTCAGGCGATTGATCCCGGCCCGCCTGTAATCTGTGAGTTTCTCCCTTGTCACGGTTCCAGGGTTCGCCTCCATGGAGATCTCCGCGCCTTCCGCCACATGAAACGCCTTCCGCACATGTTCCATGATCCCGACAATCAGCGCCGAATCCGGCACGGACGGGGTTCCGCCGCCGATAAAGATCGTATCTACCGGAATGTCCCCGTATTTTTTTCCCATGGCGTCAATATCTTCCCTGAGCCGCCTCGTGTACAGGTTCTGGGTCTCCTGGTCCGTCGGAAATGAAAGGAAGTCGCAGTAAGCGCATTTTCTCACACAGAACGGCATGTGCAGATATAATTCCATGCCCCCGTTCATGCGAGAACCTCACTGAGCATCTCGATCTCGTCCTCGAACAGGCAGTATCCCGGATCATGGGCTTTCACCGCCGCCAGGACATCCTCGATCCGCATCCACTTCACAGACTCCACTTCTTCTTTCTGAAGCTTGAGTTTTTCGATCTCTACCGGCTTTTCATAAGCAAAAACATGACTCTTCTCATGATTCTTAAAGATCCGTCCATGGAACTCGCCTTCATAGCGTCCGTCATGGACCCCGACAAGCCGCAGGTCTTCCGGCTCTGCCGCAATTCCCAGTTCTTCCTTCAACTCCCTGAGCGCCGACTCCAGATAGTCCTGTCCCGCCGGAATATGCCCGGCGCTGGAGATATCGTAGCAGCCCCCGAAGGAGTCCTTCCCTCGGCTCCGCTTCTGTAAAAGCAGGTCATGTCCGCCGTCCCCCCGTCTTCTTACGACCCAGACATGGCTCGTCCGGTGCCAGTCACCGTTGAGATGGACCAGTGTGCGCTCTCTCACCTCTCCCGACGGTTCTCCATTCTCATCGAGGAGATCAAGAAGCTCCAGCGGCTTTCCGTCCAGGACCGCTTCCTTTAATAGATCATCCTGGTAGCGGAGTTTTAAGGAGAAAAACGGCGCGTCCTCGTCGAGGAGCCGATGGAAGATCCGGTCGCCTTCCCAGAGGTTCAGACTGTCGATCTCAGTCTTAGGAACCCACTCCAGGGTTCCCTCATTGCAGTCCGCCAGCTCACCTGTAAAGCCATCCGCCGTGTAGAGGAAAATGTACTCCATTTCGTCATCATCCTCATTGTACATGAAAGTCAGAACGCCCCGGAGTCTATAGCTTGTGAGTGTCAGACCTGTCTCTTCCTTTGTCTCCCTCAAGATGCAGTCCTCCGGGCTCTCCCCCCGCTCAAACTTCCCGCCAATGCCGATCCACTTGTCCTTATTGATGTCATGTTTCTTCTTGATACGGTGGATCATCAGGTATTTGTCATCTTTTTCAATGTAGCATAATGTTGTAAGCTTCATAATAGTTCCTCATCTATGTGCAAAAAAGTCCATTTCTTCGAACGATCTGAAATGGACTTTTTATCTGAATCAATATTTTAATTTACTCCTCGTCCAGCTTCAGAACGCTCATAAACGCCTTCTGCGGAATCTCCACGTTTCCGACCTGGCGCATACGCTTCTTGCCTTCCTTCTGCTTCTCGAGAAGCTTCTTCTTACGGGAGATATCGCCGCCGTAGCACTTCGCGAGGACATCCTTTCTCATGGCTCTCACCGTCTCACGGGCAATGATCTTGCCACCCACAGCGGCCTGGATCGGAATCTCGAATAAATGCTTCGGGATCTCATCCTTCAGCTTTTCGCACATCTTTCTGCCGCGCTCGTAAGCGGATCCCTCAAACACGATGAAGGAAAGGGCATCCACAGTTTCCTTATTGATCAGGATATCGAGTTTTACAAGCTGTGACTGCTCGTATCCCTTCAACTCGTAGTCGAAGGACGCGTAACCGCGGGATCTTGATTTCAGCGCGTCAAAGAAGTCGTAGATGATCTCGTTTAACGGAAGCTCATACTTTAAGAGTGCACGCGTCTCTTCCATATATTCCATGCCGAGGTAAACGCCGCGGCGCTCCTGGCATAACTGCATGATCGCGCCCACAAATTCTGTGGTCACCATGATCTCTGCGGAGACGATCGGCTCCTCCATATATTCGATCTCCGACGGATCCGGCATGTTGGACGGGTTCGTGAGGTCGATCACCTCGCCGTTCGTCTTGTGGATCCGGTATACAACGCCCGGTGCCGTCGTCACGAGGTCAAGGTTGTACTCGCGCTCCAGGCGCTCCTGGATGATCTCCAGGTGTAAAAGCCCTAAGAATCCGCAGCGGAATCCGAAGCCCAGCGCGATGGATGTCTCCGGCTCAAAGAACAGAGACGCGTCGTTTAACTGCAGCTTCTCTAAGGCATCACGGAGCTCCGGATATTTCGCTCCATCCGCCGGATAGAGTCCGCAGTACACCATCGGTGTTACCTTCTTATATCCCGGAAGTGGGGCCGCGCACGGATTTAAGCGGTTCGTCACCGTATCACCCACGCGGGTATCTTTCACATTCTTGATGCTGGCTGTAATGTATCCAACCATGCCGGCCCGGAGCTCATCACAGGGGATAAACTGGCCTGCGCCGAAATATCCGACCTCAACGACATCGTAGGAAGCTCCCGTCGCCATCATCTGGATCGGGGTGCCTTTCTTCACGGTTCCCTCTTTCACACGGCAGAATACGATAACACCGCGGTAGGAATCGTAGAGTGAGTCAAAGATCAGCGCCTGAAGCGGTGCCTCCGGATCCCCCTTCGGAGCCGGGATCTTATGGACGATCGCTTCCAAAACATCCTCGATATTGAGTCCCATCTTTGCAGAGATCCTCGGTGCGTCGTGAGCCTCAAGTCCGATCACGTCCTCGATCTCCTCCGCCACACGATCCGGATCAGCGCTCGGAAGGTCGATCTTATTGATGACCGGGACAACATCAAGATCATGGTCAAGGGCAAGATACACATTTGCAAGCGTCTGGGCCTCGATACCCTGAGCTGCATCTACAACAAGGATCGCACCGTCACACGCCGCAAGACTTCGGGATACCTCATAGTTAAAGTCAACGTGACCTGGGGTATCGATCAGATTAAAGATATACTCCTCGCCGTCCTTTGCTTTGTAAACCGTGCGGACTGCCTGGGATTTGATCGTGATTCCGCGCTCTCTCTCAAGATCCATATTGTCAAGGATCTGGGCCTGCATCTCACGGCTGGTTAAAAGACCGGTCTTCTCGATAATGCGGTCCGCCAGCGTGGATTTACCGTGGTCGATATGGGCAATGATACAGAAATTTCTGATTTTATCCTGGGAATAATGAACCATTCATGTTCCTCTCTTCTATATGATTTCTTCTTTATATGATCCATTTCTCTGTCACTGCTTGTCGGACCACCAGATCTTTACTCCTGATCGTTCGGTCCATCAGAAAATACCTTTATACACAGGAATTTCTCCCTCGGGGACAGAAATGGCAATTTATCATGTTAAATATAGCATTTTTTAGGTTTCCGCGCAAGCAGTAGTATGAGGTTTGGATGTGATAAAAAATAGACAAAAAGCTGACAAATTACAATTCTTTTATGTGTTGTAAAATCAATTGACATTCCATCCATTCTGATTTAGACTTTAATTAACATTTTGTCACGTATATTCAGGACTTTTCTTCGTCCCGTCACCCGTCCACCTTTTCTATCATTTCAGCAGCTATCCTGCATGTTCGCAGATCCTGTATATTCCTTGACCAGTCTGCGTTTTCTGAATAGCTGCCCGGGAGATAACATATGAATCAAACTCAGAAAAAACAGCAGTCCATGGACATGACCTCAGGGTCCATCACAAAGCTCCTGATCATGTTCGCGGTTCCTCTCGTGATCGGAAACCTTTTTCAACAGCTATACAACACTGTGGACAGTCTCGTTGTTGGAAACTTTGTCGGCTCCCATGCTCTCGCCGCCGTAGGTTCCACCACCAGCATCATCAACATGATCGTCATGTTCTTTACCGGTACCTCTGTTGGTGCCGGCGTCGTCATCAGCCGGTACTACGGAGCCCACGATGATGAAAAGCTTCACATTGCCGTGGAGACCACGATGGCAGTGACTTTCATCTGTGGGATCATTTTTACAGGTCTTGGAATCTTTGTTGCCCCCTATATGTTAAAGTTTATGTCCACACCGGATGATGTCCTGCCGTCCGCCTCCGTATACTTAAAGATCTATTTTTCCGGCGTTTTCGGTCTGCTTGTATACAACATGGGAAGTGCTATCCTGCGTGCCGTTGGCGATACGAAGCGGCCGCTGTACTTCCTCTGTCTCTCCAGTGTCATGAATATCGGCCTTGACCTTCTTTTTGTAGTGGGCTTCGGTATGGCCATCGAGGGGGTTGCATACGCGACGATCATCTCCCAGTTTATTTCCGCAATTCTCGTGCTCATCGTTCTCACCAGAAGCACGGAGAATTACCGCCTGACCTGGAAGGACCTGCGGATCAACAAAAAAATCTTCCGGCAGATCCTCATGGTCGGACTTCCGACAGGATTTCAGCAGTCACTGACATCATTTTCCAACGTGTATGTCCAGTCCTACATCAACACCTTCGGATCCAGCTGTATGGCCGGATGGAGCAGCTACTCAAAGATCGACCAGTTTGTCTTTCTTCCGATGCAGAGTATCGGACAGGCATCCACGACCTTTATGAGCCAGAATCTTGGAGCCGGGAATCTGCCCCGCGCGAAAAAAGGAACCGGTGTGGCGCTCCGGCTGGCACTCCTCATTACATTCGCCAGCGCTGGGATTCTTTTCCTCTTTGCTCCGCGGCTCGTCGCAGTCTTCAACCAGGAGCCTGACGTTGTCCGGTACGGAACCATGTTTCTCCGGATGAACGTGTTCATGTTGGCATTCTGCTGCCCGAACCAGGTCGTTGCGGGCGCGATGCGCGGAGCCGGAGATTCCAGGACACCGATGCTGATCATGCTGTTCTCCTTTGTCCTGTTCCGCCAGATCTATCTCTATATCGCGACCTCGATCTGCAATACAGCCGCAGTTGTCGGATTCGGATACCCGGTGGGCTGGATCGTAGCTTCGGTTCTCGTAGAGCTCTACTATATGTCCGGAAAATGGGAGAAAAAGATCAATATGTAACCTCTTCCCATGTTCTGTTATTCTCCTGTCAGTACCTGATCCAGGAGATCGGATAACGGCATCATCGCCGCTTTCGCCTCCGCATACGTGTTTGTCTGGGCGCCCACCTCGATGAGGGCGGAACGCGCCCGGACATGCTCGTTATAGCGGAGGCCTTTTAAATAGATCTTTCGCGTAAGTCCCGGATATTTTCCAGCAGCCAGAAGCTGCATCTGGAAGCTGAACGCCAGGTTTTCCTTGAGATTTGGATTCGGAAGATACTCGATGGGGCCGTCCGGGCTCATGGATGTCCCGTTGAAGAACATGATCTTCGCGGTCTCCGTCCCGTCGATCTCCGTCACAAGTCTCGTCCCATCCGAGACGCCGTCCCGGTGGACATCCAAGACCACCTCGATAGACGGGTATTTCTGCAGGAGACCAGAGATCCCGTCGAGGGCGTAGGTATACGCCGCACTGCGGTCCAGCTTTCCGTTCCGGTAATCGTAGACGCTCTCATCATGGTACACGTTGTACCCCTTTTCCCTGAGAAGCTTCGCCAGGCACTCTCCGAGGTGGATCACGTCCGCCTCCGAATTTTCCGGGTAGTCGGCGTAGGTCTCCTGGGAGTGGGTATGGTAGATCAGGATCTGGGGGATGTCGGCGTTTTTTTCGATGGAAAGGTCCGCGGCGAGGAAATTCTCCGCCCGCATCAGGTCCCGGCCCGCCGTTGTTGTGGGGTGGACGTTGTAGAATTTTTTCATCAGGTAGTCGTAATCGTTGAGTTTTTCTAAAATGATGCCGGAATTTCCGGTGTTGAAGGTTCCTGCTGCGAGCAGACCTGCGAGTGTCGTCTTTTCATTCTGGGATGATCCGTTTTCTCCAGTTCCGCTTTTTCCCGAATTCCCCCATTCTTCTGAACTTTCTGTTTTTGTTCTGTCTTGTGCATTTTCATCCGCATTTCCGCTTCCCCATGCATTCTTCCTACGATCATCTCCGTAAACTCCCTGATTTTGTTCCCTGTCTGCGATCCATTCTGCCCGCAGCACCCCATTCTCATTCTCGATCCCAAATATCTCCTCATGCTCCTTTGTCCGCCTGCTGCCATTTTTTCTGCTCTCCAGATAAAAAGCCGTACCCTCATCCTCCTTCCACGCCGGAAGAAAACCCCGCACCACATCATCCGCGATCCGCACCGCGTAATTTTCATAGAAATCCTTCCATGCGCCCGCACACAACCCACGTCCGAAATACAGCGCCGCCACGCAGACCACCGCCAACACGATCCAACGCCCGGCATACTGGATCATCCTGATGATATTTCCGATCATCTGCACAACAAACAGGCGGTCCGCCTGAAGCATCCGCTTAAAATAGTACCATCTCCGCCTCATATCTGCCGCCTGATTCGCCGTTTCTTTACAGTTTATGTGAATGTGCGGTTATTCAGTACCTGCGCAACCATACTGCCGCCGCAAAATCCGAACCATATCAGCCAGGCACCAACAGCCATTTCCGAATAAAAAATGCAGAGTTTTTCACATATATCACGCAAATCTATGCAGTTCTGAACAACGCCTCATGGATCGCCTCCGAGATCGTAAAGCTCAGAAAATCCACCCGCTCATCAATATCATGGGGCGTCACATACATGGGACCGAGGTCCGGCTTTAAGAGTTCCTTAACAAGCTCATAAGATTCTTCTACCCGAAGAATTTCCAGCTTTTTCTCTCTGGATTTTCTTTTCTTTTCACCATTTCGATCCCTGTCCGAGTCCTCTGCTTCCATTACCTCATCATCTTTTTCCAAAACATCACACCCTATCTTCTCCCTCAACACCTCCGTCATCGCCCCAACCGTATCATACACGATCGCCGCCGCCCCGACGACCATCGGGATCCCGATCGCAAACACAGGAATCCCCAGTGTCTCTTCCGTCAGCCCGCTCCGGTGATTCCCGACCCCGGATCCCGGCTGGATCCCCGTATCGGATAGCTGCACCGTGACTCCCAGTCTCCCGGCACTTCTCGCCGCCAACGCATCCACAACGATCACTGCGTCCGGCTCCGTCTCCTGCACAATGCCTTTCACGATCTCCGCCGTCTCCATCCCCGTCTGCGCCATGACCCCCGGCGTGATCCCGCTTAAGACCGGATACCCGTGCTTCCTGCAAAAATCCGTCCCATACTCCAGCTCCAGATGCCTCGTCGCCTGAAGATGCTCCAAAACCTTCGGGCCCAAAGCATCCGGCGTCGCCTCCGGATTTCCCAGGCCAACGACCAGAGTTCTCACCGGCCGCCCCATCTTCTCCGTCTCAAGCCCATGCTCCTTTAGCATCCCCCGCAAAAGCCCCGCCAACTCCTCCGAGACCTCCCTGTGATAATCATCATCCTTCTTCGCCAGCGAAGCCGCCTCCACCGTCAAATACATCCCCACCGGCTTTCCCAGCGCCTTCTCTCCTCTCTCATCACACACCGCGACCTCCGTCACCCGGATCCCAGTCTCCTCCTTCTCCCACTCCCGCATCCGGATCCCCGGAATCTCACTCCCCTGCACCTTCTCCCTCTCCTCCAGCGCCAGATCCGTCCTCACCGTAAACTCCACATCCGCCTGTCTCATAAATACGCCTCCTATCTCAACTTTCTCCTTATTTTTCTCGCAAAAAAGCAATTTATGTATTGACATACCGGGAAATATTCGCTAAAATATAATAGTATGTTTACATTGAACTGTCCGTGTCCAGGCTTTGATGCAAAACAAACAGAGATAATTTTTTAAAATAATATGGAGGTGTACAGATTGGCTAACATCAAATCTGCAAAGAAAAGAATCGTAGTAGCAGAGACAAGAGCTGCTAGAAACAAAGCAATCAGATCCAAAGTGAAAACTTTCGTTAAGAAGGTAGAGGCTGCAATTACTGCTGGTGACAAGGCTGCTGCACAGGCTGCACTTCTTGCTGCTACAAGCGAAATCGATAAGGCTACTTCCAAGGGCGTATATCACAAGAATACCGCTTCCAGAAAAGTATCCCGTTTGGCTAAAGCTGTAAGCGCAATGGCTTAATTTATCATCGAACTGGATTATTACGCATAAATAAAAAGAACCGCTGTTTCCGAGGTGTGTCAGAAACAGCGGTTCTTTTTTATATCTCAGCACCGATCAATGTACCCAGCAGGTTCGGAGACTCCTGCTCGATCTTTCTTATCGGATCCAGCTCCAGCACCGGTCAATGTACCCAGCTCCATCCAACCCCCAGCGCAGGCCTGCCTTCGGACCCGGATGCCTGATTGCGGGGGCTCTGGCTTCCTCTTGGCTCGCAGGAAAATGCGTTGGAGGAAAGGTGACACTTGTCTGAGCGCAGCGAGTTGTGTCACCTTTTCTCCGCCCTTAGCATTTTTCTGCAAGCCTAGAGGAACCGCCCCTGAAATCCACCAGCATCCGAATCCGAAGCCAGGCCTGCGCGTCCTTTTGCCAAGTTGATCCAACCTTACTCATACTTCTTCGCAATCAGCAACTCCACTGCCAACCGATCCGAGAGTCGACCGGTTTTCACAGCCTCCTCCGATTCCACACAAAACTCCACATAAGAAAGAATCTGCTCCCTCGTAAACGCCCTCGCCTGCGCCATCAGCTTCCCCGCCACAAACGGCGGTACCTTCACCCTGGACGCGATCTCACTCTTCTGCGCCCCCTTCCCCGCCAATTCCTTCACCTGCAGAAGCTGGTTAAACTGCTTCGCGATCAAAAACAAGATCCTCATCGGCGGCTCCTTCAAGGTCAGAAGATCCTCATAGAGATCCATCGCCTTTCTCGTATTCCCCGCCACGATTGCCGTCACCATCTCAAAGATCCTGTTTGTCACATGAACCGTCCCAACTGCCTCAACATCGTCCTTCGTGATCACCTCGCGCCCCATGGTATAACAGATCAGCTTCTCCAGCTCCATCCTGATATTCTCCATATCATCCCCGGTCCGCTCCATAAAATACTCCATGACCTGGCGTGTGATCTTCTTCCCGTCCTTCGAAAGGATCCCCGCGGCCCAGCGCATCAGCTGGTCCGCGTCCTGCTTCTTTAATTCCGCTGCATACCCGTTGTCCTTCACCTTCTTGTAGAGCTTATTCCTCTTGTCGACCTCATTCTCCACAAACACCATACATGTAGACTCCGGGATCTCCGGGATATAATTCACAAGCTCCTCCGGCGCACTGCTCTTAAAAAATCCGCTGCCATCGATCAGCACAAGTCTCCGCTCAGCAAAAAAAGGCATGGTGTCCGCGAGACTAATGATCTCTTTCACATCCTGTCCCTTGCCCTCAAAATAATTATAATTCATCGTGTCATCCCCGGCGATCGCCTCCCGGAGACGCTTTTTATAACTATTCACAAGAAACGGCTCATCCCCAAACAATAAATAGACCCTCTTAAACGTCTTATCCTTAATATCCTGGTTTAATATCTGCATAGCCGCCTCCGTGAACTGTCGTATTGATCATCTAAAACTTTTCTTATTTTATCAAATATCCGAAATACGGTCAAGCCGCGCCATTCTTCGCTGCCGTCCTCATGAGCGTCTCTGCATCGGCGTCCCACATGAGCGTCGATGAAAAATAGAATCCTTTCATTTTGTTTCCTCCAGACAAAATGCATTATAGAAACGCGATGTAAAATGCAAAACGGACTTTTTGTAAAATCCTTGTAAGCGGAAATTAAAACTTTTCCTTCCGATGTAAAGCACGGTCAGTCTGTGTCAAGCGGAAGCATCGTTTTTATTTTGAGTTTCTTTCCATCTGTCCGGACCATGACAGCGCCGGAAAGGCCTGTTTCATAGATCTTTGATCCATGTTCTAAAAGCCGCTCCCGGACTTTCTCCGCAGGATGTCCGTACCGGTTCTTTCTTCCGTAGGAGAGGATCGTCACGGATGGGGACAGTTTTTCTATAAACTCTTCGCTGGATGAGGTGGCGGAACCGTGATGTCCGGCTTTTAAGATCGTCACCGGAGTCAGAACGCCGGAAGTCAAAAGTGTTTCCTCCCCGGATGTCTCCATATCTCCCGTGAGGAGCATGGAAAAACGTCCGTAGGTCAGGCGGAACACCAGGGATTCCTCATTCCGGTCCGTGAACTCTGTTCCGCCATCCGGCGACAGGCATTCCATGGACATTCCTTTTCCCGGAAAGTTATTCCATATATCTCCCTTTTTGGCATAAAAAACAGGAATATCCCGCTTTTTTGCAAGCTCCGCCATCTTTCCGTAGATCTCATCCTTTCCCGCCTCCGGCATCATGAGACCTCCCACCCGGATTCCCGATTCCGGGTGTTCCAGAAGATACCGGATCCCGTTCATATGATCCTGGTCCCCGTGGGTCATGACCGCAAGATCCAGACGCGTCACCCCCTGGCTCTTGAGATACGGCACCAGAACCTTCTCTCCGATGGATTTCTGCTGGCTGCTGCCGCAGTCCACCAGGATCGTATGGGATTCGGAGCGCAGAACGATTCCGTCGCCCTGGCCTACGTCGAGGAATGTGGCAGAGAGTCCGGTTTGGCGGGATGGGAGCAGGAAAAGAAATGCCGCAAGCCAGGCGGCGCATAATAACACCAGGCGATGTTTTTTATTTTCCGCAATCTCCATCCCCCTCTCATAAACAACTGCTCCGAATATCATCAATCCATAATAACACCCAATTTTCCATATTTCCGGCTGCCCCAGCACTAGCTCTGCCCCCGGAAGCTCCCCTGTCCAATTACATATCACCTCATAAAATTTCAAAATATAATGCGCGCCTCCAAGCATCGCACCCCCAACCGATTCTGATAAAAAAGACAGACCTAGTCCAAGAAATCCCGATATGACCACATACGCCATAAGCGGGATCACAATTAGATTTAAGAACACCCCGTAGACCGGTATCCCAAAAGAATGCCAGAGAATGACCGGCGCTGTCACCACCTGGATCGAAAGACTTGTAAAGAACGCGGACGCTACCGCAGATATTTTTTCATCCGTAAAAAGCTTTTCCCCCCGCGAAGAAAAAAGCCTGCCGGGATAGATCAGTGATGTCACCGCAAGAAAGGACAGCTGAAAGGACGCCTGGGACAGCAGATACGGATGAGCAAGCAGCAATCCTGCCGCCGGAATACACATTGCCGTCGGAAGATCGTATGTCCGCCCTACGGCCGCCGCGAGAAAGGAGAGCCCTGCCATTGACACCGCCCGGGCCACAGACGCGCCGCTGCCCACCATCATGCCGTAGACGCAGAGAAATCCCCCTGCGAAGATCCCGGAGATCCAGAACCCCGCCCCGCCTTTCCTGAAAATCTTCCAGATTCCCAGCCCCACAATGGAGACATGAAGCCCGCTGATGGCAAGGAGGTGGGATATCCCATTCTTCCGGTAAAGTTCATAAATTTCACTGTCCAGATCATCCTTCTCCCCAAAGAGAACCGCCGACAGAATTCCAGCGTCCTCCGGGAGAGCGATCGCCTTTAACTGCTCAGAAAAGCACCTCCGGATCCGGTACAGGCTGTCCGAAAATACATGTACCTTCCCGCCAGTCACCGTATATCCCTCCACATAGATGATCCCGGAAATTCCGCGGGACCTGCAATACAGACGGTAGTCAAACGCCCCAGGATTTCTCGCCGGATCTGTCGCTTTTCCCTCTCCGAAGACTCGGATTTTCTCACCGACAGCGGGTGATGGTTTTTGCTTCGAAACCGCCTCAGCTGCTTCCCCTGTTTTATTCACATCCAGATAACATAAAACTCTTCGAAGCTTCTCACCAGACTCCCCATCTTTACCTTCCATTGCGCAATCCCTAAGCACGACCTCCAGCGTCCCATCCTTCTCCTTCACCGACTGGACAGTTCCCTGAAGAACCACGCCATCCTCATGTTCCTCCCGGAAAAATCCCTCCTCCCGGGAGAAAACCGCCTGCTCCGCTCCCATCCGAAGACATCCGGCAGACATTCCCGCCACAAAAAGAAAGACCGGCAGCCCATATCTGCTCTTCCGGCGGGCAAACACGCACACCAAAAAGAGCAGCCAGACTGCCAGTCCAAAAATCATCTGCTCTGCCGGGATCCACAGGTTCAGTGCCTCTCCAAGTACCAATCCCCCTGTCACACACAGCAAAGGCCTTTTAATCGTTTTTTCCTCCTACGATATAATCGTAATTTCGTTCAAATACCGTGCTTAACGGAATCTGGTCCCGGAACACATCGTCCTGGGATCCGTTGATCCGGATCTGCACACGGCTCACCGTCGAGAGCTCCGCAAGGGAATCCACGATGGAATAGATCGGAATATATGCCGCCACATCCAGAGTGCTGTTTAAAAACGCCGCGTCAAGGTTGATTGAGCAGACCGAATCATTGACGGACACATTCAAAAGCTTCACATCTGACGGGATCGTCGCATAATGTCCAAGCTCCTGAGGACCTTCGATCAGCTGTTCCACGATGAGGCGCTCCAGGGATGTATTGCTGTTCTGCATAACTTCCCGCTTTTCCTCCACCAGCTGGTCTCCCGCCTCATTGGCAAAATACAGCGTCAGCTCCGTCCGCTCGAAGGAGTTGACATCGCGGATGCTGTCCACAAAATCAGAGGCGGAAAGCATTCCCACCGGGTTTCCCGCAGCGTCCGTGATCGGCTGCTCCGCGCAGTAGATGCTCAGATACTCGATATCCGGAATCTGGGTCAGTGTTTTCGTCAGCGCCGCCCGGCACAGGATCTCCTGCACCGAATTCATCAGCGCATAGTTGGCATCTGCATATAAATACAGAACATTCCCCTCGATCCGGTAGGTGATCTTTTCGATCCGCTCCGGTAGCGCTCTCTGACAGTCGAGATCCGCCGGCACATTTCCCATCTTATCGAGAAGTTCCCGGACCAGTGCATCCAGGTCCGTCGTCTCCGTCCGGTACTCGCTTCCAACGAGCTGGATCCCGGACGTGTTTAAATAGTAGATCGTATAGGCATTTCCGCTCTGCTCCACGGTCGTCTTTCCCGTACAGCCGCTTAAGGCGAACAGGACCGCGAAGAGGAGAAAAAACACCCGAAACATCCTAAATTTCTTCATTTTTCTCCCTCCTACGGAATATAGATCAACGGGATCCGCACCATAAAGGTACTTCCCTCGCCCTCGACACTGTCCACACGGATCGCGCCGTGATGCATCAGGACCACACTTTTCGTGATCGCAAGTCCAAGCCCTGTTCCGCCGGTCTCCCTGGATCTCGCCTTGTCCACGCGGTAGAAGCGTTCGAACACGCGCTCCTTAAACTCCGCAGGAATACCGATTCCGGAATCCGCAACCTTTAAATAGAAGAACTTGTGGTCGGCATCCAGTGTGACCCGGACCCATCCGTCTTCCTTATTATATTTGACCGCATTCTCCACCAGGTTATTCACCGCCAGGGAGAATTTCACCTCGTCAATATCCGCTGAGACATCGCGCTTACTCTCGAAGATCAGCTCGATATTCCGCTTTCTGGCGATGGGACGCAGGCGTTTTAAGACCATCTCGATCAGTCCGTTGATCTGGACCTGGCTGCAGGAAAGTCCCGAGGACGCCTTGTCCATGCGGACCAGAGTCAGAAGATCGTCGATGATCTTACTCTCACGGTCGATCTCATCGGAGATATCGTGCATGAATTCCTGGTAAAGTTCCTTCGGCGTGTCCTCCATTCCCATCAGGGAATCCGCAAGGACACGGATCGACGTGATCGGAGTCTTGAGCTCATGGGAGACATTGGAAACAAACTCCTGTCTCGACTGGTCCACGGCCTTCAGCTTCTCCAGGGTTTTATTGATGGTCTCGGAGATCTGCTTTGTCTCCCGGTACGCCTCCTCATTGACATCCTCATCCAGGTTTCCCTCACCTACACGCCGGATCGACGCGATCAGGCTTCCAAAGGGCTTCATGATAAAATGGACCGAGAGGACCGCAAGGATCAGCAGGATCACGAAGATCATCATCTCGTACAGGGATGCCTTATCATTCAGACTGTCCTCCAGACTGTACATGCTCTCCGTCGACGCTGTCACGATCATCACGCCCGCAGTCTTTCCCGTTGTGATGGTTCCCGTCTCCTGCTCAAACTCCGGAATTGGGATTGCCAGGACGAAATAGTGTTTCAGGCTGTCATACCGGCTCGTATTCTCACCCTGGAAGCACCTGATCACCTCATTGGAAATCAATGTCTTTCCCTTCGAGAGAGAAAACGTATCCTCTACGATCTTAAACCCGGAGTTTACGATCAGGATCCGTCCGCTGAAGATATCCGAGAGCAGGGAGAGCTCCGTATCGATGGCGGCGTTGTCCACCACCGAGTTTGTGAGATATCCAGTTCTTGACATCTTATTGCTCAGGATCTGACACTGGTTCTGGACATCAATGATCCGGCGCTCCACCTGGCTCTGTCTTGAGGAACTGGCAAGGATCCGGCTCTCCACGAGAAGCGGGATCATACAGAACATCACCATCAGGATGATCAGGGGAACCTTGACGCTCGGCGTATGCTTCCGGTAAATTTTCCGGATCCTTTCCCTAATTTTTCTCATGTTCCTCTTCCATCTTTCTCGTTGCCGTCACAGCAAGGCTGCCCGGTCCGATATGGCACGCGATGCTTAAGGAAAGCGGTGCCATGTATACATCAGCATTCGGGAAGCGCTCTTCGACCTCTTTCTTAAACTCCAGCGCTGCTTCCTCGTTGTCGGTGTGGGCGATTGCCAGATGGCAGTTTCTGCACTCACTGTCGTGAAGCCTCCCGTCCAGCTCTTTCTGGATCGCGTTCATCATCATGGTCTTTGCCTGCTTCATGGTACGGGCTTTCGCGAAGGAATCAAGCTTTTCACCTAAAATGATCAGCACTGGCTTGATTTTTAAAAGTGTGCCGAGAGCCGCTGCAGCCGGTGTGATCCGGCCGCCCTTTTTCAGGTATTTTAAGGTATCGACGGTGATGAAGATGACGGAATCAGCCGCAGTCTCCTCCAGGCGCTTCTTGATCTGCGTTCCGTCCATCCCCATAGCTGCCAGCATCTGCGCGTCCTTTACAGACTGATACTGGGTCACGGAGATCCGTCGATTGTCAACGACGAACACTTTTCCCTCGTACTCATCCTCTCCCGCCAGCATCATCGCTGTGGAGCAGGATCCGGAAAGTCCGGAGGACATCGGGATATGGATGATCTGGTCATACTCTTTTAAGAGCTTGTCCCACATCTTCAGGATGGAATCTGGTGTGGGCTGGGAGGTAGCGATATCAGCATTGTCCTTTAATCTCTGGTAGAACTGCTCCCGTGTCAGTGTGATATCTTCGTAATATGTTTCTCCATCTATCATAAACGGCATTGGCAGAACCGCAACTCCCATCTCTTTTGCCTGAGCCTGGGTGATTCCGCTGTTGCTGTCTGTTACAACTGCAATTTTCATACAAAACTGCCCCTTTCTGTTTCTCTTTCGTCCGCCCTCTTTCTCTCCATTCCATACGGACAGGACTCGCTCCTATTTTAACCGATTTCCTACCTAAATGGAAGTGCAAAACTGCCCAAACTGTGGACGAAATAGAAAATTTATGATATGCTGAGCAGTAAGTGAGTGAAAAACATGCTCGCATGTTTGGCACGAGCGGCGAAGCGGATTACGGCAGCCGCAAAGCAGCGCTTAGTGTGAAAGCGCAGACCGTAATATGCAATGTATTTTTAATATGGGGGTACAGATTATGCCTTATTGTCCGAAATGCGATATGGAATTTGTCGAGGGAATCAAAGTCTGCAGCGATTGCGGCGGTCCCCTCGTGGAATCAAAAGAAGTGGCGGAAGCCATGAAAAAGAAGGAACAGGAAGAACAGCTTGCCGCCATGGCGCAGGAGATGGATCCGTTTTCCGGTGAAGGGACTGATACGGAGTTCTCCGGGGATAATCCACCCGAGAAGTCTTCCCCGGCCTCTGAGCCGGTCCACGCCTACGTGGATAAGGACCAGCGCTACGATGACATGAGTTCCTCCGCATCCGCGTTCTTCTTAGTCGGTGGGGTACTTGCCATCGGCGCGGCACTCTGCCTTCTGGGAATTTTCCATCTCCCAATGGCAGGATTCCAGAAATATATGTTTGAGGGCGTTCTCGTTGTTCTCGCCATCGGCAGCTTTGTCGTTGCAGTCTCCTCAAGGAAGCGCGCTGCCGAGTTAAAGGTGGAAGCCGACGATGAAAAACGCCAGACCCAGGAGATCATCGATTGGTTCTTAAAGAATTACTCCGCAAAAGAGCTGGATGAGCAGCTTCTGATGGAAGACCCGGACCTCTCCGGCGAGGAACTGAGTCTCAAGCGCTTCGAGCTGATCCAGGATTTCCTCATCACCGGCCGCGACATCCCTGACCAGTCCTATGCGGATTCGCTCTGTGAGACGCTGTATACGAAGCTATACGATCAGGAATAATTTAAAAGACTGTCTGACCGATGAACCTGATTCATCAGCCGGGCAGTCTTTTTAATTTTCTTATTCAAATTTCACGATTTCCTTCTTCAGCCTCATCATGATCTTCTTCTCCAACCTCGAAATATATGACTGGGAGATCCCCATGAGATCCGCCACCTCTTTCTGCGTCATCTCCGCCCCATCCCGGCGCTTCAGACCATAGCGCAGCTCCACGATTTTTCTCTCCCTCGGGCTTAAGCGGCTCACCGCATTCTTAAGAAGGTCTTTTTCCACCTCATCCTCCATGTCTTTATAGATCACATCCTCCTCCGTCCCGAGAATATCCGACAGCAGAAGCTCATTCCCGTCCCAGTCCACGTTTAACGGCTCATCGATGGAAACCTCAAGCTTCATCTTGCTGGTCCTACGAAGATACATCAGGATCTCATTCTCAATGCATCTGGACGCATAGGTCGCCAGCTTGATATTTTTCGTCGGGTTAAAGGTGTTGATGGCCTTGATGAGTCCAATGGTCCCGATGGAGATCAGGTCCTCTACGCCAACGCTGGTATTGTCAAATTTCTTTGCTATGTAGACAACCAGGCGGAGATTGTGCTCGATCAGCTCTGCCTTTGCCTCTTTCTCCTCTTCGGTTCCAAACTTATTTAACGCCTCAGTCTCCTCCTTCAGTGACAGCGGAGCCGGAAGAATATCCGCACCTCCAATATAATGGATCTCCCCCCGCTCCGGACGAATCATCGTGCGGAACCCCATCACTTTTTTGAGGCGGAACCGGTTTGGCATAGAAATTCTCATAATCATACTCATTCTCTCCTTTTTCTAACTGTTAGTCACCTTCACAGTTATTTTTTCACACATCGTCGTTCAGACTTCATGTCAATCCCCTATTGCCACAGGCACATTTTCCCCTGACACCAGACACTCCGGCAGTATCATCGTAAAATCCTTCCCGAAAAACAGAGGTTCCTTCGAAATCGCCACGATCGGACGCTCGATCCGGATACTCCCGCACTCTTCGGACATGACCTCCATCCGGTCAAAGAGAACTCCCGGCAGCATTCCATTTTCCGTTCCGACAGCCCGGTATGGGATCATAAGGACTCCCGCCTTCTCGCCTAAGAACTCTTTCGCATCCGCCGCCGCGATAATGCTCACCGGCTTTCCCGTCACAGGCTCCACGAGCCGATTCCCTGAATCCGCCATCGCCGTGAACTCCTTCGACTTTTCATTTAAGAAAAGACGGACCTGATACCGTGTTTTCCCGATCATCGGCCGCCTCACAAGAGCTACCGCCAAGAAACGAACTCCCATACAGAAAAATCCCATAAACATCAGACTTTTCCAGCCTGTAAGAAAACACCGCTCCCGCAGAATCGCCAGCCCACTCTGCAAAATCCCTGCGGATAAGACCAGGACTCCCAGTTCCTTCCCGCGCCACTTCAAAACTTTCATCCAGGAATCTCCTCTATCTGCAGAAGCATTCCTTTTCTCCTGGCGCATGGTCTGTTTTCCCGGAAAAGCGATCCAGATCATCAAAAATCCTGTCACCAGCAGTTTCCAAACTTCCCATATCCCAGCGAATACCGGCTGTCCGCCTGCAGGACATCTTCCCATAAGTTCCAGATAAACGCTTCCAGTACTGCAGAGTCCCCCGGCGATCCCGGCGCCCAGAAGTCTCAAGGCCTCTGCCCGCCTTCTCATAAGCACCGCCGCCAGCCATAAGATCAAAACATCCCGGTACACCTCCTCCAGAAAAAAGAGATCGGCGTACCAATCATACTCCACCGGACTTCCTCCTTTCCCTGGCATCCCTTTCTGATGTTTTCCCATAGTATACCTGTCTTTCTCTCCAGAATTTGTCAAAGCAGGGACGAGAAATTTGAAAACCCATCGGGTCGTTTTAACAGAATCTCTCCTGTTTTTTCATGAAGATCAGAGATTTCCGCAGACATTTGCGGAATACACGAAAAAAGAAGAACAAAAAGAGAGCAGATCTGGACAATTTTTGTCGCGATCTGCGGTGAAATTTCAGAAATATTTCGCGCGAGTGCGCATCATTGGCACGTTAGTGCCTTTTGTGTAATAGGGAATTCCTCGGAATTTCCTATTACACAAAAAGACCTGGAAAAGATTTCTCTCTTCCAGGTCTCAATATGTTCATAAATTAAATTCCAATACGGCTTGTCCGTCCTCAGAATCTTATCTGCGGTTCTTTAAGAAATCCGGGATATTGATCTGGGTCTCGCCGCGCTGTGCCGGACGGTAAACCGGGGCATTTCCAGTCGGGATGTTGTACTTCGGTGCGGAAGTCTCTGTTGTAGCTGCTGCCTCAGACGGAGTCTTTACGGACGGAGCAGTTCTCTGAACCGGGGCCTGCTGAGCCGGTACCTTTGTCTTGTAGTTTGTGAAATCCTTCATTGCGCGCTCAACCGGTGTGTTTGCACCGTGTGCGTCAAGGCCTGTAGCGATAACTGTGATCGTTACCTCGTCCTCCGCATTCTCATCGTACATAGCGCCGAAGATGATGTTAGCGTCATCGCCTGCAAGCTCCTGAACATAGCCAGCAGCCTCGTTTGCCTCGATCAGGCTGATGTCGCCGGAAATGTTGATGATAACGTGGGAAGCACCCTCGATGGTTGTCTCAAGAAGCGGGCTGGATACAGCCTGCTTAACAGCCTCAAGTGCCTTCTCGTCGCCCTTCGCCTTACCAATACCGATATGAGCGATGCCCTTATCTGTCATAACAGTCTGAACATCAGCGAAGTCAAGGTTGATAAGACCCGGAACATTGATCAGGTCTGTGATTCCCTGTACTGCCTGGAGAAGAACCTCATCGGCTTTCTTTAATGCATCCGGCATGGTTGTCCGTCTGTCAACGATCTCAAGGAGACGGTCGTTTGGGATCACGATCAGAGTATCCACTGCGTTCTTTAAGTTCTCGATTCCCTTTAACGCGTTGTTCATTCTCTGTCTGGCTTCGAAGCGGAACGGCTTTGTTACAACGCCGACTGTAAGAATTCCCATGTCTTTTGCGATCTGAGCGATCACCGGAGCTGCACCGGTACCGGTTCCGCCTCCCATACCACAGGTAACGAATACCATATCTGCGCCCTTAAGTGCCTGGGAGATCTCCTCCTGGCTCTCCTCAGCTGCCTTCTCGCCGATCTCCGGCTTTGCGCCTGCGCCGAGTCCCTTTGTGAGCTTCTCACCGATCTGCATGGCAGTCGGAGCTTTACAGAACTGAAGCGCCTGTTTATCTGTGTTGATACCGATAAACTCAACGCCCATAATATTTTCTTCTACCATGCGGTTTACCG
Organism: Desulfotomaculum sp. OF05-3; assembly: GCF_003435535.1. Taxonomy (NCBI): domain Bacteria; kingdom Bacillati; phylum Bacillota; class Clostridia; order Eubacteriales; family Desulfotomaculaceae; genus Desulfotomaculum; species Desulfotomaculum sp. OF05-3. The sequence continues at coordinate 341,869 of NZ_QWGO01000001.1, forward strand.
CGTTATTTCCGGCACCGCCGACACCGATCACAAGAATTCTTGCGGCATTCTCTGCCTCGTTTATCTTAATCTCTAACAAGAATGTCTCCTCCTTTAATATCTATCAATCTATTACATCTGTATTAGCATGGTCATAAAAATCCCAAGTTAATCTAACATATATCATATTTGATTTTTTGAAAAATATCAACCTTAAATTTATGGTTTTTTTGAAAAAAACACTGATTTTCCGCTGTCCCCGGCCTAAGCTTTCTTACGGTCAGCGCAGCAAGTGCGCAGACCTGATGAATCGTTACTCTAATTCTTCTTCACAAAACGGTACGTCGGGCTGGAATTCGTCTCGTCATAGGTATCCAGATACAGCGTACCCGAAAGTCCTGTGAGCTCCGTCATGATATCGTGAAGCTCCGCGATCTTTCCGTCAAGGCTATCCGAATTTCCAAGCTCCACCGTGATGTCCCCCATCACAAGCTCCGCCTCATTGTAGCTGTTATAGTTGATCTTGTCCACCTGGATATCGCTGACATTCAGCACCTGGGTCAGGTTTAAGATCTCGCCGAAAATATCCTGATCCGCCACCGGAAGCGGCTGGTGCAGGACGATATGTCCGAACTCGAGACCAGTGATCACCGGAACGCCCGGAAGCTGCTCGGAAGAGCTCTCCACAATGATTCCATCCTTATCGAAGTACATGTAGCTGCTCATGTAGGAGACGCAGCCCACAACGCTCTTCTCAAACACAACGACCTCCACCTTTGTGGGGCTCTTGAAATTGATCTTATATTCCTCGATAAACGGAATGGACTTGTGCTCCTTAAACCGGTTCTGATAATAGCAGAACGCGGAATTTCTGGACCACTTGCCGTCAAATAAGAGCGACTCGATCTGTTCCTTCGTATACTGCTTATTTCCGCTCACTTCCACATCCTTGATCCGTATCGAAAAGACAAGAACGAGAAGAATGACGAGAATCGCCATGATCACTCCAATGATGATCCCCGTCTTTCTTCCTCCTCTCCTGTTGTACATTCCAAATCCGTTGCTGCTTCTTCTCCCGAAATGGAAATTGAAGCCGCGTCTTCCAAATCCAAGACCTCTTCTTCTAAATAACATTTTCTCTTCACCTGTTATCTGATCACTTGTTCTCACGTAACATCATTGGGACCCGCGCACCCGACACACTGATCACCGGAAGACTCTGGTCTGGAGCAAAAAATCCATTGCCACGATCATCACAGCTCATCTTCCTCTATGTCTGCCCCAAGCTTTCTCAAATCTCTTCCGATATCCTCGTACCCGCGCTTTAAATGTCCACTGTCCGAGATCACACTGAGTCCGTCCGCCGCCAGGGCCGCCACTAGAAGCGCCGCCCCGCCGCGAAGATCCGGCGTCTCCGCAATCCCCGGAACAAGAGGATATCTTCCTCTTATTATGGCTGTATCTTTATGGAGCGATACGTCGGCCCCAAAGGCTGCAAGCCGCATCGCCGCCTCAAACCGTGCCTCATACACGGTCTCTTTAAACCGGCTCTCCCCGCTTCCCGCTGCCTCCACGGCGAGAAAGACAGACTGAAGATCCGTCGGAAATCCCGGGTATGGCCCGGTGTCGATCTCGACCCCGGCCGGACGCCGTTCCATCACCATACCGATCCTGGCTTTCGGTCCGGTCGCCCCGGATATCCGGATCCCGGCTCCCATTTTTCGGAGTGCCTTTAACGGTTCTACCAGAACCACCGGATCCACACCGGTGATCTCGATCTCCCCGCCGGCTGCCGCTGCCGCCGCCAGGTATGTCCCCGCACAGATTCTGTCTCCTGCCGTCACATGATCCGTCGGAAAGAGCTTTTCCACCCCATCCACCGTGATAGTCCCGGTGCGCTCCCCGGATATCTTTGCTCCCATAGAACGCAGGAAGCTGCAGAGTTCCACGATCTCCGGCTCCCTGGCACAGTTTAGGAGCTTTGTCGTGCCGGATGCCAGAGCGGCAGCCATCAACGCGTTCTCCGTCGCCCCGACACTGGGATATGGAAAACGGAATGTTGTTCCACAAAGCTTTTTCGCTTTTGCAATCAGCATTCCGCCATCATCAAGTATCTCTGCTCCCATTGCCCGGAGCACATCCAGGTGAAAATCGATCGGACGTTTTCCGATCACACAGCCGCCCGGATACCAGGTCGTCACCTCCCCGGCCCTGGATAACAGCGGTCCCAAAAGCAGGCTGGAAGACCGCATCTTCCCCACCGTCTTCTCGGAGATCACCGTTCCAGAAAGCCCGGAGGCATCGATCTCCAGGACATCGTCCTGAAACATCACCTGACACCCAAGGTCCCTTAAGATCTCCGCCATGAGGAACACGTCCGAAATTCTCGGAACATTCCGTATCTCGGTTCTTCCCTCTGTCAAAAGACTCACCGCCATCATGGGCAGCACCGCGTTTTTTGCACCCTGGACTTTTATTTTTCCATGCAGAGGCTTAAGCCCCTGAACTTTAAACACCTGCAAACCGATTCCCCCGCATATGCCGCTATAAAACAGTATATGCAAGAGTATCAATTATGTTACTGCTGTTCCAGCCTGATCTGGTTGGACACACTTAGTACCATTCCCATCTCAATCATCAAAAACAGCACCGACGTACCCCCGTAACTGATAAACGGAAGCGTGATTCCCGTGTTCGGAATCACATTCGTAACAACGGCAATGTTCAAGACGACCTGGATCGCGATATGTGCCAGAACACCTGTCACCAGCATTGCACCAAATAGATCCGGCGCATTTCCGGCGATGACTAAAAATCTGTACAGCATGAACAGGAACATGAATATCACGGCTACCGCGCCGAAAAGTCCCAGCTCCTCACAGATCACCGCGAAGATCATATCGTTCTGCGGCTCCGGAAGGAAGCTTAACTTCTGGATACTCTGTCCCAGTCCCTTTCCGAGAAGGCCGCCGGAACCGATGGCGTACAGTCCCTGAAGGACCTGATATCCACCGGACTTCGGATACGCCTCCGGGTTTTTCCACACCAGGATTCGGCTCAGCTGGTAGGAATGGAGGATTCCCGCCTTCTCGAGGGCGATGGCCACAGGCGGCGCGAAGACGATGACAGTGATTCCAAGCGCCACCGTCGCAATAAATGGCCATTTTCTCTTGCACGCGATAAACATCATGACGAAAGCGATTCCGCAGATGATGATACCGGAGCTTAAGTTGTTCATGGTGACGAGAAGTGCCAGAGGTCCGATGAGGACCGCGATCATTCCCCACACCCGCCATTCATTGATCTGCTTTCCAAGTCTCGTGATGAGCACGGCCAGAAGCAGGATCACCACGATCTTTACAAGCTCTGCAGGCTGGAAACGCAGGGATCTTGTTCCCAGCCATCTTTTCTTGCCGTTAACCGCGATTCCCAGTGGTGTAAATGTTACAAGGATCTCGCAGATATAGGATACCACTACTGCCGGAACAGTAAACTTCGCCAAGAAGTGATAGTCGATCTTTGAAATGATCAGCATCAGGATGAATCCAGCCACGGCGATCTGTCCCTGACGCACCATGTAGTAGTTGGACGGCTGCCTGCTCACCTGGGCATTGTAGGCGCTGGAACTGTAGATCATGATCAGTCCGAATACCGTAAGGAAGATAATGACCACTAAGAGGTCATAGTCGTAAAAACGGCGTGCTTTCTTTTTCCGTTTTCCCTCTTCCTGTACAGGAGCCCCGTACATCTGCTGCTGCCGCAGCATTTCCTGTCTCTGCTGCATCTCACGGCGCTGCTGCATCAGAAGCTGCTCTCTTCGCTGTCCCTCCTGCTGGCGTTTCGCCCGCTCTCTTTCAATCTGCTGACGCTCCAACTGTTCTCCGGACATCTGCTGTCTCTGCATCTGCTGTCTCTGCATCTGCTGACGATGTACCTGCTGTCTCTGCGCCTGTGCCCTGCCGCCGGCTTTTCGAACTTTCTTTCGAGCCACGCTAAGCCTCCATTACAGCGCGTTGACGCATTCCTTAAAGATTCGTCCGCGCTCCTCAAAGTTCTTGAACATTCCCCAGCTTGCGCATGCCGGAGAGAGCAGCACATAATCGCCTGCATTCGCGTAAGAAGCGCATACCTGAACGGCCTCCTGCATGTCTTCCGCGTACATGATATCCGTGATACCATGTTTCTTTGCGCACTCAGCGATCTTATCTCTTGTCTGGCCAATGAGGACGAGATAGCGGACTTTTCCGTCAAAGTTCTCGATCCACTCGTCATACTCGGAATGCTTGTCATATCCGCCTGCGATTAAAAGTGTCGGTCCCGGCATCGCCTTGATGGCCTGGATCGCCGCATCCGGGTTTGTTCCCTTGGAGTCATTATAATAAGTAACGCCGAAACGCTCTCTTACATACTCGATCCTGTGCTCTACAGCCTTGAACTCCCTGCATGCCTCGCGGATCATATCCATCGGGACGCCTAAATGGATCGCGATGGCAACGGCTGTCATCACGTTCTCGTGGTTATGTCTTCCGATGATGTTTAACTCGTTGACATCGAGGACCTTCTCGTTCTTTCCATCATGGCGGTAAACGATGAAATCTCCGTCCATGAAGATGCCCTCGTCGAGCTTCTCCTTGCTGCTGAAGTAGAGGACCTTGCACTTTAAGGTCTTTCCGAATTCTCTGAGGACCGGATCCTCGTAGTTTAATACGCAGGTATCTTCCTCTGTCTGGTTTCTTGTGATCCCCTCTTTGACCTGAATATAGCACTCCATGGTCTTATGGCGGTCCAGATGGTCCGGAGTGATGTTTGTGATCGCGGACACATTCGGATGGAAATCCATGATGGTCTCAAGCTGGAAGCTGGAAACCTCCGCGACGGTAACGGACTCGTCTGTGGTTTCAAGAGCGTGAGCGGTGTACGGATCACCGATGTTTCCTACTACGAATACGCTCTTATAGAACTTTCTCATGATCTCGCCTGTGAGGGCTGTCGTTGTTGTCTTTCCGTTTGTACCTGTGATAGCCGCAAGTTTTCCCTTTGAGCAGTGGTAAGCAAGCTCGATTTCACTCCAGATCGGGATCTTCGCCTCGTCGATCACCGCAACGAACGGTGACTCAAGCGGAATACCAGGGCTGATGACGCATAACTCCACACCCATAAGGTCTGTCTTCTTCAGTTCACCGAGAACGATCGTCACCTTCGCACCCTCATCAAATTTTGCTTTCAGCTTCTCTTCGGAAAGCTTCTCATTTCCATCATAAAGAACCACTTCGCCGCCCTGGGCAAGCAGAAGCTTTGCGGCAGAAATACCGCTGATTCCCGTTCCTGCAACTAATACTTTCTGTGACATGGTTTCTCCTCCTATATACTCGTAATGAATGACCGCTCAGCCTGCTATTTTCCTGCGCATGTCTGAACATTTACCCTAATTATAATCCCATGTAGGCAACCAGGCAAAGGATCGCCGTAACGATCGAAAATACTGCGACAACTCTCGTCTCGGACCATCCGCAAAGCTCGAAATGGTGGTGGATCGGAGCCATCTTGAAGATTCTCTTCCCGCCAGTCTTTTTAAAGTATGTGACCTGAATGATGACGGAGAGGACCTCCACCAGGTAGATCAGGCCAACGACGGCGATAAAGATCGGCATCTGCATCATGAACGCGCTGGATGCCACGAAACCGCCGAGGGCCAGGGAACCCGTGTCTCCCATGAACACCTTCGCCGGATATACGTTGAACAGTAAAAAGCCTAACAGACTTCCCACAACGGCACCTGTGATCGGGCTGATCCCGCTGTTTTCTCCGATGGCAACCACGGTGAAGAATGTCGCCACAAGGATCGTAACACTTGTGCAGAGACCGTCAAGACCGTCTGTAAAGTTTACACCGTTGTCGGTTCCGAGAACGATAAAGAATACCGCCGGAATAAACAGCCAGCCGAGATTCAGATAATATCCATTTTCAAATCCGCCAGTGAAAGGGATCAGCATTCCTGTTCCCACTTCTCCGGAAGTCATCAGATAGTAGGTGAAAATCCCCGTGATGATGAACTGACCGATGAGCTTCTGGATCGGGTTTAAACCTTCCGAACGCTTCATGACGATCTTGATGTAGTCATCCAGAAAACCGATGATTCCGAATCCCACCGTCACGAAGAGGATCGGGATGATCCGCGGATAGCTCTTAATGTAAAATAAGGATGTGATCACGATCGCCGTGAGGATGATGAGTCCTCCCATCGTCGGTGTTCCCTGTTTCTTTAAATGGCTCTGCGGACCGTCATCGCGGACCTGCTGTCCGAATTTCAGCCGGTGAAGAAATGGAATGATCACCGGGCAGAGCGCTGCGCTGATTGCGAAGGCGATAATGATCGCCAGAATTGTCTCATTTACCATGCTGAACCTCATATTTTCCTGCTGCACCTCATACTTCCTATGTAAATTGACATGCCGTCTTCCGACAGCACCATGAAATTCAGCTGTTCCGCGCCTTCGGCGCTCCCACAGCTGCCGCCTGACAACATTTCATAGCGTAAATAGTATACGTCCTTTTTTCCCAATAATCAATCAGAACATTTGATACAAAGGCCAAAAGACCTGAATTTCTCCTGCCATCTGTGCTCACATACGCACAAAGCGCAGAGCGGTTCAATATTAATCCGTCTCCGAAACCGACGTGATATCCAGATACGGAAGAATATTCGAAAAAATATCAGCCACCACCGGTGCCGCGATGGTTCCGCCGTAATAGATCCCCACCGGCTCGTCGATAGTGATCAGCGCGATGACCTGGGGATCATCGGCGGGCGCAAATCCTAAAAAAGAAGAAATATATTTCTTTAAGCTTCTCGGCAGCTTCTCCGATGTCGCCGTCTTTCCGCCGACCCGGTAACCTGGAAGCTTCGCCCGCTTTCCGCTTCCTTCCGCCACTACCTGCTCTAAAATATACCGCATGGTCTCGCTGGTAGCTTCCGACACGACTCCCATCCGCTCCGGATAGGAAAACTTCTGGTAATATGTCCCATCCGTGCTCTCCACATTCATCGCAAAGTGGGGCGTGATCCGCCTGCCCCCGTTTATGATGGAGGACGCCGTCGTGATGAGCTGGATCGGCGTGATCTGAAAGGACTGTCCAAAGGAGACGGTGGCGAGCTCCACAAGTCCCATATTTTCCTTCTTGTGCATGATCGTCGCTGCCTCGCCGGGCAGATCGATCCCGGTCTTTCCGAGAAGCCCAAACTGTTCGAAATAATGATAGAACGAATCCACGCCAAGTCGCGCGCCAACGTCGATAAACACCGGGTTACAGGAGTTCATGGCTCCCTGTAAAAATGTCTCTCCTCCATGTCCACCGATCTTATGGCAGCGGATCTTCCGGTCTTCCACGATCCGGAAGCCCGGGCAGGAGAACCTGTCATCCAGATGGACCACTCCCGCCTCCAGCCCTGCTGCGGCGGTGATGATCTTAAATGTGGAGCCGGGCTCGTAGGTATCGTTGATGCAGCGATTCCGCCACATCTTATTTCTCGCGTCCTGAAGCTCCGTCCCAGTGAGTCCGCCGCTTTCCACATTCAGCGTGAACGGGTCGTTCAGATCAAACTCCGGGACATTTACCATAGCGTAGATCTCCCCATTCCGGGGATTCATGACGATCACGGAGACCGCCTTCGCACCTTTTTTCTCCATGACCTGGTACGCCGCCTGCTCCGCGTACTTCTGGATGTTCACATCCAGGCTCACGGTCAGGGTATTTCCGGGCACCGGCTCCACCCGCTCCTCCGCGGCATTCTGGAGTTCCGTGCCCTTCGCGTCGGAGGTCGTCAGTATCAGACCATCCCTGCCCTTTAAGTACCTCTCGTACATGACCTCCAGGCCGATGATCCCCTGATTGTCCGCTCCGGTGAATCCCAGGACCTTTGATGCGAGACTTCCGTAAGGATAATATCTCTTATAATCCTCATCGACCTTCACACCGGAGAGTCCGAGATTCATGATCTGGTCCCCCACCGACTTCTCCACATTTGTCCGGATGATCTCCCTGGAAGACCACTTTTCTACCTTTTTCCGGACCTCCGGCTCCGGAAGCTCCAGGATCCGCACCAGCTCCCGGATCACCTTCTCCGGCTCCGTCACCTGATTGTGGATCACGGACACGGTGCAGACCGTCCGGTTCGCGGCGATCACAGTGCCATTCCGATCCACGATCTCGCCCCGGGCAGCCTTGATGGTCCGCTCCCTCTTGTGGAGCTCATCCGCCATCTTGCTGTAGTGGTCCGACCTCGCGATCATCAGGAATCCCAGCTGGGCGCACAGCCCCACCATCAGAAGCACCGAGATTAAAAAAACGATAAAAAGCTTCTTTCTGTGATGTGTCAGAAATTCCGCCATGTCAAAACCTTCATCTTAAAAGTCTTGGTAATTAATATACGGGACTTCCCGTTTCCTCATGCACGGATTTTATTACATTGCAAGAAATCCAGCCAGCGCCCTCTTCGCCCCGGCCATTCTCTCCTCAAACTGCGGATAGAATTCCTCTTCCTTATTATAAGGAATCAGATAAAACTGTTTCATAAGATAAAGACTCACGGTCTTCGCCGCCTGTCCGGAGGTGTCTTTTCCGATCACCCGCTCCAGATCCTTTAAAAAGTAATGCCAGGTACAGACAAACTCATCATACCGCTTCGGCTCCGGCATATCGATCCATTTTTTAACCTTTACCTTGGTCCTGGTCTCCTTCGCGCACTCGTAAACCTGCAAAAAATACTTAAAACCGCCGTCCCCATAAATTCTTCCAAGCGGAAACAGCCGGCAGATCCCTGGGCGGTACGCATGAATCCTGCAGCGTCCATTCTGGTCTAAAAAGGAACAGGCCTCCTCCTCCCCCGCCATCTTGAGGTTCGGGAGAATGATCCCATCCACCACATTAAGTTCCAGAGGTCCCGCGAGAAGCGTCTCAAAGGTCTTCCCTGTCCCCGCCGTCATGCGGTACGCGTCAAAAGGATCGAGAACCACGGAGGTTCCCATCCCGGTACAGCAGGCATGGCAGCCCTCACACCCTGCGCAGTCCGCCTTCACCATATCATCCAGGCCATAGAGTTTTCCGTCGGAAACCTCCGCCATATCCATCTCTCTCTTCATGATCTTCTCCTATTATTCCCCATATGTAATTGTTCAGTACTCACCGGCATCTTCTTCCAAATGTATGGCAACAGCCACCCTATATACTAATTTGTGCAGGAAAACGCTTATGCAAGCAAGCTTGCAGCACATTTTTCTGCACAAATATAAATCACTACATGGCTAAACTGTCAGCAGATCACTGCGCGGTCTGCGTTGTCTCCTCCGCTCCATTCTTCATGGTCTCAGTCTCCTGAACCGATTCCATACTCTGGGCTTCGCCCGCACTCTCCGCCGCGGATCCCGATCCGTCGGACGGCATATCATCCGGAAGTCCAAGACCGTCATCATACGGAATCACTTCTTCCTCCGGCGCAGGCTCTGTCTGAATCACATTTCCTTCCGCATCCGTCGGTGCCTCAGTCTCCGCCGCGGTCTCGCCGGTTCCAGGCTCCAGTCCACCCTCGTTGTTATTCGTGATCCCCTCATTCTGATCCGCAAGACTTGCGTCCTCCGTCGTCGTATCCGTATCCGGGAATACATTTAAGTATGGAAGCGCTTCCGCCATGATCTTCTGGAAAACCTCTGTGGCGAAAGTGCTGTGCGCCTGCTCTTTGCCCGGAAGATTCGGGGTATCGATGACCACGTACATAAGAAGCTGCGGGTCATCCGCCGGCGCAAATCCACAGAAGGATACGAGATAGTTGTGGGCGGAACGCGGAAGCTTCTCCGCCGTTCCCGTCTTTCCGCCGACCTTGTATCCGGCAACCCGTCCCGCCTTACCGGTTCCTTCCTCATCGTCAACGGTCATAAACAGCGCATGCCTGATAAAGTCGCTGGTGGACTGGGAAACCGTCTCCCGCACCAGATTCGGCTCTATTTTCTTCACAACAGAACCCTGATCATTTAAGATCTGCTTTACCACATGGGGCTCATAGTAGGAACCGCCGTTGATGACAGAGGCGAATGCCGCCGCCATCTGGATCATCGTGCTGTTATAGCTCTGTCCGAAGGAGTTTACCGCAAGGTCTGTCGGGCCCATATTGTCCGCATTGTAGATCAGTCCATATGCCTCTCCCGGAAGATCGATTCCGGTCTTCTGACCCATGCCGAATAATTTCTGATATTTTGCAAACCGCTGTACTCCGAGTTTCGCCGCGATCTGCATCATAGCATCGTTGCAGGATTTCATTAAGGACTGCTCCAACGTCAGGATTCCGTGTCCATAGATATTGGAACATTTGATCCTGTAGCCGCCAACATCCTGTCCGCCGTCGCAGAGAAATGTATCATTCTGACTGATGACGCCTTCCTCAAGCCCCGCCGCAACTGTCATCGGCTTCGCCGGGGAACCCGGCTCGTAAGTATCATTTACACAGAAATTTCTCCACATCTGGTTCCAGGCATCCATCCTGCCCTCATCCGTCATGGCCGTGATCTCTTCCTGAGAATAGGCATAGCTCAGATCTCTCGGATTATTCAGATCAAATCTGCGGTTGGAGGACATGGCAAGGATCTCACCGTTTCTCGGATCCATGGCGATAACAGCCGCCGTCTTGCTTCCGATCCCGCTCATCCATTCGTCGATATACTTTTCCACGATCCTCTGGATATTCACATCGATGGTGGAGACGATGGTATTTCCGTTCTCAGCGGATTTAATGACCTTCTCCATGTTGGACTCGTCATCCAGGTATCCATACTCTCTTCCGTTTGTTCCGGTGAGCTGGTCATTGTAATACTGCTCAATTCCGCCACTTCCCTGCTTTCCGTTATCGTAGGAGAATCCCACCACGTTGCAGGCCAGGGTATTATACGGATAAAATCTCCGGTACTCATCCTCAAACCAGACGCCCTTGATCTTCTTTCCACTGTCTTCCTTTGACTTCGCGTAGGCATCATTCAGCTCTTTCTTTTTTGTCTCAAATTCTTCCTTCTTGTCTGCGGAGATCTGTTTCTCATAAGGCACATAGTAGGAATTTTCATTGGCGGAGATCGTCGCCAGAATATCTGCCCTGTCGTATCCGAATACCTCACAGAGTGCGGACACCGTCGGTTCCAGGTAGTTCTCTTTATCCTGGTTGATCTGGTTCGGATCCAGGATCAGGTTGTAGACCTTCTCACTGGTAGCCAGATATGTTCCGTTCCTGTCCACGATATCGCCGCGGCGGTACGGGATCGTCCGGCTGTCGTAGGAGGAATGCTGGTTCAATACGATCTGGGTGTAGTCCTCGTTTTTATCCTTGATCATCCGGTATAAAACAACGACAAGACCAAACAAAGCCAGCGTCGTTACGAGAACCGTAACCGCCAGCTTTTCTTTCATACTCATGGTAAAAACTTTCTTATTATTACCGTTCCGGGATGTCTTCATACTGTCTTACATACTCGCTTTCCGTCTTATTGTATAAGCGGACCTGGTCCTTATTGGCATAAACCATTCCCAGTTCCTCAGTCGCTACCTTATACACATAATCCAGGTCCACCGACGTGTTGATCCTTGTGAGAAGAGCGTCGTTATCCCCTTTCAGTTTTTCAATACTCTCCTCCAGACTCTCAATATGATTGAGTCTCGCTGTGACGGAAGACTGAAGCTTTAAATAGCTCACACAGATATACAGTGTGCAGATCACCGCCACTGTCAGCAACAATACGGAAAAAAGATTCATCTGAAGCGCTTTTTCCTGATTTCTCCGAACTGTAACGGTATGGGATACATTCCGCTTCTGCTGATGTCCTCTTTCCTGCTCCTCGTACCGGGGAACACGCTCGACTTTACGGACAGTATTTCCCTCTACATATTCTTCGGTCTGCGGGGCTCTTTTCCGTCTCCTTGCTGCCATACCATCACTTCCTTTCTAATATATATGCAACAGTCCAGTGCCGTTCTGCTCATGTTCCCCTGTTGTCGATTTCAGGAACATGCAGATCTGCTGAACATTTACCATAAACTTTCTGCTTTTTCTGTACTTGGGGGCTCTCAGCTTCTCTCGAACACCCTCAGTTTCGAACTCTTTGATCTTCTGTTCTCTTCCAGTTCCTCATCTGATGGAACGATCGGTTTTCTCGTCACAACGCGGCCTTTGCTCTTTCTTCCGCATACGCATACCGGGAAATCCGGAGGGCAGATACACGGATTTTCATTTGTGCGGAATCTCGTCTTCACGATGCGGTCCTCCAGAGAGTGGAACGTAATGATCGATAAACGTCCACCCGGATTTAAGAGGTCGATCATTGTGTCGATGGAATCGTTTAACACATCCAGCTCGTGGTTTAATTCAATGCGGATCGCCTGAAATGTCCGTTTTGCCGGATGTCCGCCCTCAGCACGGATCTTTGCCGGGATCGCGCCGCGGATGATCTCTGCGAGCTGCAGTGTCGTCTCGATTGGGTGGATCTCCCTCTCTCTGACGATGTGCTTCGCGATATTCTTTGCGAAACGATCCTCGCCGTAATCGCGGATAATTCTATACAGCTCCATCTCGCTGTAGCCGTTTACGATATCCGCCGCGGTCTTGTCGTTTCTCTGATCCATTCTCATATCCAGCGGGGCATCCTCTCTGTAAGAGAATCCACGGTCCGCCGTATCCAGCTGGTATGAAGACACACCAAGATCCAGATAAATGCCATCCACCTTTTCAATTCCAAGGTTAAAGAGCACTTCCCGGATATTCTTGTAGTTGCTTCTCACGATCGTTACTTTATCTTTAAATGGGAGAAGACGTTCTGTCGCCGCCGCGATCGCGTCCGCGTCCTGATCGATTCCGATCAGGCGGCCCTTTTCGCCGAGTCGCCGGGATACTTCGTATGCATGTCCGCCTCCGCCTAAAGTCCCGTCCACGTAGATCCCATCCGGTTTTACATTCAGGCTGTCGACGGTTTCCATCAGCAGGACTGATTTATGTTCAAAAATCATATGCCAAGACCTTCCATATTTTCTGCAATTTCTTCCATGTCATCGTAGACATTCTTCTCGTTCCAGACCGCCTTGTTCCAGATCTCAATCCGGCTTCCGACGCCGACTAAGACGACGTCTTTTTCCAGCTTCGCGAATTCTCTTAAAACAGAAGGGATCAGGATCCTTCCCTGCCTGTCCACCTCACAGGCACAGGCACCAGCCAGGAAAAATCTCGAAAACTTTCTGGCATTAGCATTCGTAAGAGGAAGCGCGTGGAGCTTTTCCTCAAAAGATTTCCACTCAGAATTTTCGTACACGAAGAGACACCCATCCAATCCCTTTGTAACAACGAACTCATCGCCCAGCTGCTCACGGAATTTGGAAGGGACAATCAGACGGCCTTTTGCATCGATTGTATGACTGTACTCTCCAATGAACATTACTCACTCCTGTGATTATGTGGTCCATCGTAATCCACTGATCCACCATTTTAAACCACTTTTATCCACTTTCCACCACTTCTAATGTAATCTTAGTACATTTACTTTAAAATAGCAAGGAATTTTTCATTTTTTCATGTACAAAACAAGGGTCACTGTTCACGCCTTGCGCAAACAGTAACTGATTATGCCGATGCTTCGCATTCCGAATCGGCAAAATCCACTACCACCACTGTATTGTACGGAATTTTCAGTTCAGAAAATTCCTACCCGTGTACAGTAACAAACAAGGTGCCATTTTATGGAAATCTTCCTATAAAACGCGAAAAAGCCGCCTTTCAGGCAGCTTTTCCGCATTTTATCTGGAGTATATTCGATTTTTATGTACTGCGGCCCCCCTAGTATCCCGCGTCCATATACTGTTCGATCAGCCGGTCAAGTTCCACACTGTATCGGTAGATCAGATCGTAGGACTCCTTTCCATCAATACTTCCGTTCAATCGTTTTCTCGCCTCCTCGATCTGATTTACCAATTCTTCCCTGCTCTCCATATCAGTTTGCTTCCTTTCCCTGGACGAAAGCCTTTCTCCTGTTGTAAATAAGGATCACAAGAGAGACGGTCGCCAGCACAACAGACAATGCCTGGGATACCGCGATCTGGGTACCCGGTATCAGGAGAGAATCCGTTCTCAATCCTTCGATCCACGCTCTTCCGATTCCATACCCGGCCAGATAGATACAAAGCATTTCCCCTGTGAACATTTTCCGCTTGCGGAACCAGAGCATGAACATCAGGAGACCGAAGTTCCAGAGGGACTCGTAGAGGAACGTCGGATGGACCTGAATGTACTCGATTCCATTGTCCAGGATCAGATGGTCAAGGAGATTTTGTGAGATCATGCTCTCATTCACAATGCTACGTCTGATCCGCATGGCAAACAGGCAGTCTGTGTAGCGGCCGAAGGCCTCGCAGTTGATAAAGTTACCCCATCGTCCGATCATTTGTCCGGTTATAAGTCCAAGGCATGCGCTGTCTGCCATGGACAAAAAGGAAAGGTGGCGTTTCTTTGTAAAGACAAGCAGCGTCAGGATTCCGGCGATCACTCCGCCGTAGATCGCAAGTCCGCCTTTCCTCAAGTTCACGATCTCCATCAGGTGGTCCTTGTAGTAGGCCCACTGGAAGAAAACATAGTAGATCCGCGCTCCGATGATGGAAAAGATAATTCCGTAAAGTGCGAAATCAAGGTAAATATCTGGATTCTGTCCCCTGCGCTTCGCATCGGACTGGGCAACACAGAGTCCTAAGATCATGCCGATCCCGATGATCAGTCCGTAGTACGCAAAGGATATTCCTCCGATTGAAAAGCTCTTCACCATGTGGGGAATCGAGATCCCCAGGTGAACGAAGCTTACATCTGCTCCTGACATTGATTCTGTTCTCCTTTTTTCTTTGGTGAATTATATTTTACTCCGAAAAGCGGCAAAAAGCAAACAGATTCGCTTGACAGTCCTCGTGTTTATTCGACATGAACTGCCGTTCACGTCTTGCTCAAACAGGAACCGCCAGGAATCTGTCCTAAAACAAAAGAAAAGCCATGGAATGGTGTTTAACTGATACACTCCATGACTTTTATATTCCTTATTCTATCAGATCTTCAGGAGAAATTATACATTGAACCGGAAAAGAACGACATCTCCGTCCTTCATCACGTAGTCCTTACCTTCCATGCGGACAAGTCCTTTTTCCTTCGCTCCGATGTAGGAACCGCAGTCTAAGAGATCCTTGTAGTTTACAACCTCTGCCTTGATAAATCCGCGCTCGAAATCGGTGTGGATCTTTCCTGCTGCCTGCGGTGCTTTTGTGCCGACCTTGATGGTCCATGCACGTGTCTCCTTCTCTCCTGCTGTCAGGTAGCTGATAAGACCGAGGAGACGGTAGCTTGCCGCGATCAGCTTGTCAAGTCCGGACTCCTTTAAACCAAGGTCATCTAAGAACATCTTTTTCTCATCGTCATCTAACTCGGAGATCTCCTCCTCGATCTGCGCGCACACAACAAACACTTCGCTGTCGTTCTCAGAAGCGAACTTGCGGACAGCCTGTACATGCGGATTGGAAGCGCCGTCATCGGCAAGATCATCCTCACCGACGTTCGCAGCGAAGATCACCGGTTTCCAGGTAAGGAGATCTAAGGAAGCAACAAATGCCTGCTCCTCATCGTCCTCACACTCAAAGCTCTTTGCAAGCTTGCCGTTCTCGAGGTGTTCCTTCACAGCCTTTAAGATATTTAATTCCTTCGCAAGTGCCTTGTTGGAAGCTGCGCCCTTGCCCATCTTCGCGATCCGGCGGTCGATGACCTCGATATCGGAGAAGATCAGCTCTAAGTTGATAGTCTCGATGTCGCGGAGCGGATCAACGCTTCCGTCTACATGGATAACGTTCGGGTCCTCGAAGCAGCGGACAACGTGAACGATAGCGTCTACCTCACGGATATTCGCGAGGAACTGGTTTCCAAGTCCCTCACCTTTGGATGCACCCTTTACGAGACCTGCGATATCTACGAACTCGATCACAGCCGGTGTGATCTTCTCGGAGTTGTAAAGATCCGATAAGAGCTTCAAGCGGAAATCCGGTACCGGAACAACGCCCACGTTCGGGTCGATGGTACAGAACGGATAGTTTGCGGATTCAGCGCCCGCCTTTGTCAAAGAGTTGAATAATGTACTTTTACCTACGTTCGGCAGGCCGACAATGCCAAGTTTCATGGTAATTTTCCTTTCTAAACCTTTATACGCAAAAATATGGTTTTTACATAATTTAACCTGTTGTGCTAGATAAAATAATATAAAGAAACTTCAACAAAATGTGCTATCCTATTTGTAGGCAATACAACGAAAGGAGGCATCATTATGTTGAAGTTCCAAAATAATAATACCACTGTTATTGCAACTTTTGAAGACTTTATTTTAACCACTTACGTTATTATTGACGAATTGTATCATCAGTTTGCACTTCCTGAGGTTGCCAAGCGACGGCATGTTTTAGATGCAAAACTATCTGATTCGGAAATCATTACCATTAGTCTTTGTGGTGAGTTGCTTGGCGTTGATTCTGAAAATGCCTGGTTTTCTTTCGTGAAAAAGAATTACAGACATCTTTTTCCGAAGCTTTGCAGCAGAAGTCGTTTTAACAGAACGAGGCGTGCTCTGATGCAGACAACCGAATTATTAAGACAAAAGATGCTCTCTGTTTTTCCGGTTCCGGTCAGTTCTTATTGCATTATTGATAGTTTTCCGCTTGCAGTCTGCAAATTTGGACGTGCACGATACTGCAAAACATTTCGCAGCCAGGGTGCTGATTACGGAAAGTGCCCTTCTAAAAAGGAAACTTACTTCGGCTATAAAGTGCATGCCCTGGTCACATTAGAAGGTTACATTACTGCATTTGAGATTACGCCGGCATCCACAGATGACCGTGAAGGATTACGGGATCTGGTGGATAATTGTTCAAATATTACAATTTTAGCAGATAAAGGATATGTTGGCGAAAAACTCATGCAGGAAATGCAGGAACAAACGATCTGTCTTTTTGCACTCAAGCGTTCCAACAGTAAAGAAAACTGGCCAAAA